>CAZHZL010000038.1:0-25350 GCA_964537245.1 uncultured Oscillospiraceae bacterium | reverse complement strand
TAGGGCTGCAGACAACCCGATTTAAAAAATCGTTTTGTCACAGCCCCTTTTTTGTCGGAGATATTCCGACTCTTTTATGGGGCTTTTACTTAGAAATACGCAATTTGTAAGCTGATTTCTGAGGCGGAATGCTTCTTGTTGCCATAGCTGAAACAACACCTGAAATTTCGTCGCCTTTTTCAAGCTTTGTAAGGTCTCCTTTTTCTCCGTCAAGGTTAAGAACATATGTTTCTTCTCCTATATTAAGAGCTGTGAGATTTTCTTTATCTGAAATAACAATCTGTACAAGCTTTTCATCTTCGTATATCAGTTCTTCAACAACACCGCTTATAAGCTCGTTTGCAATTTCAGCAGTTTTTATAATTTTAACAGCGTTTGTGATTGGCGGTAAGCTCATTGTCATTGCAGGACCGTATTCAACAAGAATTCTGTTTTCTGCTGTAATATCGGAAAAAGCAAGAGCGTTTCCTTCTTCGTCTTCTATAACTGTTTCTTCAGATATATTAAGAACAACATTTCCGATTTCAAAGTCAAATACAGTCAGTGTATCTTCTGCTTTTTCTACAAAAATTACTTCTTTTGCTGTAATTTCTTCAGCTACTTCAGCTTTTTTTACAATTTTAACAGCGTTTGTGATTGCAGGGAGACTTAATGTCATAACCTCGTCATATTCAACTGCAATATTTGATTCTGCTGTGATATCGGAAAATGCAAGGGCATTTCCTTCTTCATCTTCAAAAACTGTGTTTTCTGTAATGTTAAGAATGATTTCGCCTAAAGCTTCATCTTCAACTGTGATTGTGTTTTCTCCGATTTCAATAATTGAAACATCCTTCAATTTTGCTTCCTCTCCGTATGTTACATAGATATCATCTTCTCTTGATTCATATGCGCCTTTTAAGATTTCATCAATAAAGTTAAGCGGAACATATGTTCTGTCGTTTATAAGCTTTGGAGCAGTTCCGAGGAGCATTGGAGCTGTTCTTGAAAATGTATACCCATCTTCAAACGGTGTGCATGTTATGTAGATTGGCATTTTTACAAGCTCAATTCTTTTTGCTTCCTCCTGCCAGATTACTTCAAAGCCTAAGTTTTCACAAAGAGCGCGAAGCGGAACCATAACTGTGTTGTCTTCAACATAAACAGGAGCTTTTGTATCGTTACCGTTTACAAAAAGTGTTGATGTTTCGCTTAAATCAGCTGCTGAAGCGGTGTTTAAAATTGACGCAGATAAAAGTGCGCCTGCAATAATTGATTTAATGTTCATTTTTTTCATTTTCATTATTTCCTTTCTCATTCTCAAAAAGAGATTTTATTGTATTTTGTAATTCTTTTTCTTCTGTTTTTCCGGCTGTTATTTTTATTCCGGTTTCGTTTGTGATAAGATATATATTGTATATATTCTCATCAAATGTTACAACGACATTTTCGCCGTCGATAACGCTTTTTTCGTAGCTTTCATTATTAAGAAAGCTTTCGTGTTCATCTGTGCTTTTTGATGTTGTCACCATTATAAATCGGTCAAAAGAAGCTTCATAATAGTATGTGTTTTCGTCATTTATAACATCAAGTGTTTCTGCGTTTTTTTCTATTAAAAAGTCATCCTTCGGATAAAGCGTCATATCTTCGGGAACATCAATTATATTTGTGATGTCAAGTCCGATATAAGCTTTATATTCTTCTGCTGTAATTTCCTCATAGACGCTCTGTGGCATTTCTTCTTCAAAATTTTCTGAAATCGTCATCGGAACAGCGCGGCTCTGAATCTGATTTTCGTGTGAAATGTTGTTTATATTCCACACAACCTGTAAATTCTCTGTTGTTACTTCTGTATTTTCTTCGATTTTTTCTGTTTTTTCGGTTTTTTCGTCAGGCAGAGAAGCTTTATTGTTTTCCTGCTCTGGTAAAACAGTATTTTTTACCGGTGCTTTTTGTTCTTGAGCTTTTTTTACCGGAGTTTCAGATTTTATAGGTTTTTCATCTGCCTCAAAGCTTTCTTGGATTTTTTTGATTTCGTTGTTATTCTGAACAACTGTGTTTGTCTGATTGTTCGGAATAATTTCCTGTGGCTTTAAAGCAGTATAAGCTACTTGAGAAGCTACCAGCAGGAGTACGGCTGCTGCAGCATATAAGTACGGATAAAAATTAATTTTTTTAACTTTTATGTTGTTTTTTATTTCAGCGTCTGCTGCTGCAATAACTTTTTGAAGGAGCTCTTTATCAGGACCGATTTCATTATGAACTTCTTTATATTTATCCTTAAACATCTTCATAACCTTCCTTCAGTTTGGATTTTAAAAGCTCTCTGCCTCTGTGGAGTTGGGATTTTACTGTTGATTCCTTTGTCTTTAAATATTCAGCTATCTGAGCGACGGATAAATCTTCGTAATAGAAAAGATGGATAACCGTTCTGTATTTTTGGGGCAGCTCTGATACAGCGTAGTAAATATCGCTTTTTTCTTCTGTTTCAAAAACAATGTCTTCTGTTAACGGCTCTGTTTTTTTGAACCATGAACTGTTGAAAACATTTTTACTGCAATTTATCGTTACTCTTATCAGCCAAGCTTTAACGTGTTCTTCATCTGAAAAGCTCTTGTCCGATTTTATAAACCGTAGGAATACCTCCTGAACCACATCGTCGGCGTGTGTTTTGCTTTTTGTTTGTGACAAGGCAAGGTGATAAACCATATCAAAGTATTTTTCGATTATTGTATGCTCCCAAACGCCTGCGCAGTTCGTTTCGTGCATTCCAATTTACCCTCCTCTCATCTATAACACTTTTCAAAACCAGAAAAGGTTGCATAAAGCTTTAAAAAATTTTTTATTTTTTGAAATATTTTATAAAAAAGCTCCAAAACCCTTGAAAACACTGCGTTTTGGAGCTTAAAAAATTATTGTATTTTATTTTCTCTGTAACGGTATTTTCCCATACCTACAAAGCTTTCTTCTGTTTTTACTTCAGCTTCAAAGTCACAGGGCAGAAGTGCAATTTCCAAAACCTGAGCAAAATCACTTACGCACATAAAGTTTAAATCTTTTCTGATTTCTTCAGGTATATCCTCAATATCCTTTTCGTTATCTTTAGGAATTATTATATCGTATATTCCTGCTCTTTGTGCTGAAATTGATTTTTCCTTAAGTCCGCCGATAGGGAGTACCTTTCCGCGTATTGAAATTTCGCCTGTCATAGCAACATCACATCTGATTTTTCTGTTTGTAAGTGCAGATGTAACGGCAAGCGCAATCGTAATACCGGCAGAAGGACCATCCTTCGGTGTTGCACCGTCAGGGAAATGAATGAAAATATCTTTCTTTTTATAAAAATCACTTTCAATATTTAATATAGGTGCAATCGTTCTTATATGTGTAACTGCGATTTTTGTGGATTCCTTCATAACATCTCCGAGACTTCCTGTTGCTTCGATTTTTCCTGTTCCGTCAACGCATACAGCCTCACAGAAAAGTGTGTCGCCGCCTGCCTGAGTCCATGCAAGTCCCATTGCAGCGCCAACTTGTGGAAAATCAAATTTGTTTTCTGTAAGATATTTTTTCTTGCCTAAATATTTTTCTATATTATCGGCTGTTATCTTGACAGATGTGTTGTTTAAAATCAAATCCTTCTCGCTTTTTCTTATAAGATTTATTATTGTACGCTCTAAGTTTCTCACACCTGCTTCACGCACATAGAAATCTATCATGGAATAAACAGCACTATCGTCTATTGAAATTTGCTTCTTTGTAATTTTGTGTTCCTTGTACTGCTTTTTTATAAGATGGTCGTGAGCAATTCTGAATTTTTCGTATCTTGTGTAGCCTGAAAGGTTTATAACCTCCATTCTGTCACGAAGCGGTGCTGGAATGGTATCGGGGTTGTTTGCAGTTGTGATGAAAAGCACCTCCGACAAATCAAACGGAATATCAAGATAGTGGTCCGTAAAAGTGCTGTTCTGCTCTTTGTCAAGTGCTTCTAAGAGCGCGCTTGCAGGGTCACCCTTGTAGTTTGAGCCAAGCTTATCAATTTCATCAAGCAATATAAGAGGATTTTTTACCTTTGATGAGCGTACAGCGCTCATAAGACTTCCCATCATTGAGCCGACATAGGTTTTTCTGTGTCCTCTGATTGTCGCTTCGTCTGAAACTCCGCCCAAAGACATTCTCTGATATTTTCTTCCCAATGCTTTTGCTATCGAGCGTGCTATTGATGTTTTACCAACACCGGGAGGTCCGACTAAGCAAAGAATTTGCGAATGGATTTCGGGGTTAATCTGTTTTGCCGATAAATATTCAATAAGCTTTTCTTTGACATCCATAAGCCCGTAATGGTCATTGTCAAGAATTTTCATGCATTTTTTGATATCAACCTTTTCAACAGTTCTTTTTGTCCACGGAAGGTCAAACACGGTATCAAGATATGACCTTATAACAGAAGCTTCCTGAGAATAAGACGGAAGATGTGAAAAACGGTTAATTTCCTTCTGGATTTTTTCCTTTGCTTCAATCGGTATCGGAAGGGAATTGAGCTTCGTTTCATATTCATCAGCCATAGAAGCTGTGTCCTCTGTTTCACCAAGTTCTTCGTTTATAACCTTAATCTGCTCGCGAAGATAATAATCACGGTGATTTTTATCCATACTTTCTTTTACTTTATTCTGTATTTCAATTTCAATCTTTAAAAGCTCGATTTCGTTTGAAAGAATTTTCATCAGCTCACCGAGTCTTTTTTTCGGATCCGTTATTTCAAGCAGATATTCCTTATCGTCATAGTCAAGAAGCATACTTCCCGCAATTGTGTCCGTCAGAATATCAATATTGTCCAAAGGTGCAACTCTGTGCATTACATCAGGTGAAATTCTTCCTATAATATGAAAATATTCTGCATACAAATCCTTAACCGAGCGTATCTGCGCTTCAAGCTTCTTTGTTTTTCTTACTGCATGAACCTGTTTTTTGATTTCAACCTGTGAAAACAGCATACCGTTCTGTTCAAATATACTAATGCTTTCGCCTCTTACCTGTGCGTCAACGAGAACTCTTACACAATTGTTCGGAAGCTTTAAAAGCTGTTTTACATTTGCAACTGTTCCTGTTTTGTAAAAATCTTCTTCCGAAGGCTTTTCAGTTGACGGGTCAATCTGTGTTAGAAGAAGTATAGGGGTGTTGTGTGATATGGCATATTCAACAGCCTTCACAGAAAAATTTCTCTGTGCGTCGAGGTGCATAGTGGTATGCGGAAAAATGGCAAGCCCCCTTAATGGTAATACAGGTATTGTCACTGTCTTTCTTTTATTTATCATATCAGGAGTATTTTTGGTTATATCTGACATAGTAATTTTCCTCCTTTTTTAATATCCTTTAATGTATATTTTGTATTTGTATATCATACACATTTATTATAATAAACTATATATGTTTAACACATATCATTTTTATTATACAACAAATTTATGCTAAAAGTCAAGTGTATATGAAAAAAAGGTGCATTACTATGAAAAGAAAATTTTTGACAATTCCTGTTTTTTTTACTGTTTTCTATATTTTTCTCACCGTTGTCTCCTGTGCCTGCGGTTTTTTTGGAATTGATTATAATAAGAAAAATAATGAGGCAGAAATGAATAATGAAAAAAATGATAATGCTGTTTTTGTTAATGTGTCAATTAACAACGATATAAAAAAGCTTGCATTAAACGAGTATTTATACGGCGTTGTAGCTGCCGAAATGCCTGCAAGCTTTGAGGTTGAAGCCCTAAAGGCTCAGGCAGTTGCAGCAAGGACTGAAGCAGTAAAAAAAATGTCTTTTGAAAATGAAGCCCATAAAGGTGCTGATGTTTGTGATAATGCAGGTCATTGTCAGGCGTATTATTCCGATAGCGATTTAAAGGATAAATACGGTGAGGATTGGTATAATAATCATTATGATAAAATAAAAAATGCAGTTTTGGAAACAGACGGAATAATAGCAACCTATAACGATGAGCCTATTACGGCTGTTTTTCATTCAACTTCAAGCGGTATGACAGAAAACAGTAAAGATGTATGGGGAGGCGATATGCCTTATCTTGTGTCTGTAAAATCAGAAGGCGAGGAACAGTCTCCGAGATATACAGACGAAAAATCATTTTCTTTTTCAGAATTCAAAAGTCTTATATCAAAGGTTAAAGCTGTAGATTTCTGGGAAAATCCGCAAGGCTGGATTTCGGATATAAAAAGAAATAATTCAGGAAGCATTAATACACTTATGATATGCGGTGTTGAATTTAAAGGAACACAGTTAAGAAGCGCACTTTCTTTAAGGTCAACAAATTTTGAAATATCCGTAAACGGTGAAAAAATAATTTTTAAAACAAGAGGCAACGGTCACGGTGTAGGAATGAGCCAGTACGGTGCAAACTATATGGCAAAGCAGGGCTATACATATGAGGATATATTAAAAAAATATTATACGGGCATTTCTTTGGAAAAAATGAATAATCAGGAAAAAATATGATAATACTCTTATTAAAATGTTAGAAAAAGGAGTTTATCATAATGAAAAAAATCAATTTGGTAACGATTGCGTGCTTGTGTACAGTTGCGTGTGCATTTACGCTTGTAGCAGTCAATACATCAAAAAACAACAGACTTAAGGAAGAAGCAATCAAAGTAAATGAAGAGATAAGTGCAAAATACGAGCAGCCGTCGAATGAAAAAATCACAATTTCAGAAAACAAACCACTCAAACAAACCATTCCCATTGCGCCGGCTTCGGAGAAAACAGAAGAAATAACGGAAGAAGCAAATGTGGAGAAGGAAACCTCACTTCCTGTTTTAAACGGGAAAATAATAGGCGAATACACCGACAGCGTGCTTGTTTTTCATGAAATGTACGGAGATTACAGAACTCATAACGGAGTTGATATTTCTTCACCGTTAAACTCACCTGTAATGTCCGTAAAAAATGGTATAGTTGTGAAAAATGAATTTGATTATGAAGACGGTTATATTGTGGAAATCGAGCATGATGACGGAATTGTAAGCGTTTATAAAAATTTAGACAGCGATAAAATAGTAAAGGTAGGACAAGTAGTTGCGGCAGGGGAGACGATAGGTACAATAGGACAAAGTGCCGTTTCCGAAAGTCATTTACAACCGCACCTCCATTTTGAAGTAAAAGAAGATAATGTTGAAATAAATCCATCTGATTATGTCACACTAACTGAATAAGACATTAGAAACCTGCATTTTCTTTTTGCAGGTTTCTAATGTTTCTTTAATCTTTAGAGTATATATTGTGATATAAGGATTTTGTTCACAAAAAAATTTTTATATTGTCACAAATAATTCACATTTCTGTTATATAATACAGAAAGTTAATTAAAAAAGAAGAAACAGAGGGAGAAAGTATGAAGCTTTTCAAGAAAAAGGATGAAAAAAAGGACGGAAATATTGCTATTGCAAAAAAATCTGGAAAGAAAAAAGTGATAATTACAGCAGTTGTAGTTGTAGTTATCATTGCAGCGTTGTTTTTTGTTTCTATATTAAAAAGCAAGAAAGCGGGCAATATGGGTGCAATGTCGGTTACTGAGGTTACTGTTGCGAAAGGTGATATTCAGACCTACATAACGGGAACTGCTACGATTCAGCCAAAGGATTCCTATTCAATTATTTCACTTGTTAAGGGAGATGTTATAGCTGACTATTTTGAAGAGGGTGACATTGTAGAGGAAGATGATGTTTTATATCAGATTGACTCAAAAGATGTTGAAAAAAGCATTCAGAGTGCGGAGATTTCTTTGCAAAAAACACAGAACTCATATAATGAGACTATAAAAACAAAAGACGACCTTAATGTTAAAAGTGATATTTCGGGTGCAGTTACAAAGGTTAATGTGAAAAAAGGTGATAGCGTTAATAACGGTACTGTAATTGCTGAGGTTAACGATAATTCAAAGTTGAAAATCAGAATACCGTTCAACGCTAATGATGCGGATAATATTCGCATTGGTGAAAAAGCACTTTTAAGTGTTGTCGGAACTGGAAATTCAGTCGAGGGAATTGTTTCTGAGGTTGCAACGGCGAGCTACATAAAAACAGGTCACATGATGGTAAAGGATGTTACAGTTATTGTGTATAATCCTATGGCTATCACAACAACAGATAAGGCTACGGCAATAATTGGTGACTATGCTTGTAACGACGCAGGTATGTTTGAATATTACGAAACATCGACAATTTTAGCAAAAACCTCAGGTAAAATTGCGCAGCTCAATATTTCGGCAGGCTCAACGGTTAAAAACGGTCAGACAGTGGCTGTTTTAACATCTGATTCCATTGATACATCTTTATCAAATGCGTCACTTAATCTTAAGGACTCAAAGCTTTCTTTGGAAAAAATGAAAGAATCACTTGAAGATTACAATATAAAAGCTCCGATTTCCGGAACAGTTGTAAGAAAGAATGTTAAAGCGGGTGATAAAATAGATAATACAAATTCTTCAACAGAGCTTGCTGTTATTTATGATATGTCACTTCTTAAATTTGAGATGAATGTTGACGAGCTTGATATTAATAAGGTGGAAGTAGGTCAGTCTGTTACAATTACAGCAGATGCCCTGAATGGAAAAACATACCGTGGTGAGATTACAAATGTAAGTATAAACGGTACTACTTCAAACGGTGTTACAACTTATCCTATAACTGTTGAGATAACAGAGTTTGATGATGATTTGCTTCCGGGAATGAATATTGATGCAACCATTATTATTTCCGAGGTTAAAGATGTTATCTCAATTCCTGTAAATGCCGTAAACAGAGGAAACAGAGTCTTTGTTAAGGGTGAAAAAGAAGATGAGAAGGATATGGCTCCTGACGGTTATAAAACTGTTGAGGTTGTAACAGGAACTTCAAATGATGACTATATTGAAATCAAGGAAGGTCTTAATGTCGGAGATGTAATTTATTCAATTTCTGTTGCAGATGAGTCAGGTATGCAGATGATGCCTGGTATGGGCGGAATGGGTATCCCTATGGGCGGCGGAAATATGGGCGGAAGACCAGCAGGCGGAAATATGGGCGGCGGTCCTATGAGATAATTTTACAGAAAGGAAATGTTCCATGACTCCACTTATAGAATTTGACGATATATATAAAATATATCATATGGGTGATACCGACATTCACGCTGTTGACGGAATAAGCTTCAAAATTTATGAAGGTGAATTTGTTGCGATAATCGGTCAGTCGGGAAGTGGTAAATCAACCTGTATGAATATTATAGGCTGTCTTGATGTGCCTACTAAGGGAAAATATTATCTGAACGGAATTGATGTGAGTACATTAAAAGACGATGAACAGGCTGATATCAGAAACAAAACACTTGGCTTTATATTTCAACAGTATAATTTGCTTGCAAAATTAAATGTACTTGATAATGTTAAGCTTCCTCTTATGTACAGAGGCTTAAAGGAAGCAGAACAAAAAGAAAAAGCGATGAAAGCTCTGGAAAGAGTTGGATTATCAGATAAATACAGAAATAAACCGTCTCAGCTTTCGGGCGGTCAGCAGCAAAGAGTTTCTATTGCAAGAGCATTGGCAGGCGACCCGTCTGTTATTCTGGCGGATGAACCGACAGGTGCTCTTGACTCCAATACAAGCCGTGAGGTTATTGAGTTTTTACAGGAGCTTAACACTCAGGGAAATACGATAGTTCTTATTACGCACGATAACTTCATTGCAGCGAAAGCAAAAAGAGTAATCAGAATTTCAGATGGTAAGGTTACATATGACGGCTTGCCTGAAAATGATACAATTATAAAACAGACTGTTTTTGCAAACTCGGGAGAAAGGAACGGTGACGGAAATGAAAATTAGAAAATCTTTTGAGTTGGCAATCGGAAGCATTCTTTCAAACAAAATGCGTTCGTTTCTTACCATGCTTGGTATCATTATAGGTGTTGCTGCGGTTATTATCCTTGTCAGCGTAATGGACGGTGTAACCGGACAGGTAACAGATGTTTTTGAAAGCATCGGAACAAATAACGTTATTGTAAGCATAACTCCTAGAGGTGGCAACAGAATAGTTGAAGCTGATGATATGTATGAGCTTACGGAAGAGTATCCGGATGTAATAAAATATGTTTCACCGAGTGTTTCACTTCAGGGCTGCAATGTAAAGTCAAGAGAAAGCACAGAAGCTCTTGAGAGAACGAGCGTTATGGGCGTCGGAGAGGATTATGCCGATATTTCTAAAATTGAACTGCAGAACGGCAGATTTTTGCAGTATGTTGATATGGCGCAGACAAGTAAGGTAGCCGTTATAGGTACATATGTTGCAAACGAGCTTTACGGCGGTGCGCATAATTCAATCGGTCAAACAATTAAATTAAACGGCGAGCCTTTTACGGTTGTGGGTGTTTTGGAGGAAAAAGCCGAAAGCGAGGAAGGAAGCACTGATGACCGTGTATATATTCCTTATTCAAGGGCTACAAAAATGTCTCGAATGTCAATTATTACAAGCTATACCGTAATGGCGGTTGATGAAGACGCAGTTGATGTGGCAACAAAGCTTATAGAAGATAAGCTTTACTCAATTTTGCAGAACAGCAATTTTTATACTGTTACTGCGATGAAAGAGGTGCTCGACCAGGTTTCAACAATAACCGATACGTTGAAAATGGCTCTTGTTGTTATTGCCGGAATTTCACTTTTGGTTGGCGGTATCGGTATTATGAATATTATGCTTGTTACGGTAACAGAAAGAACAAGAGAAATCGGTATCAGAAAAGCTTTAGGTGCAAGAAGAGCAAATATTTTGCAGCAGTTCGTTATTGAAGCTGGTACTGTAAGCGGTATCGGAGGTATACTCGGAATAATATTCGGTGCGGCTGCCTCAGTGATTGCGGGTAAACTGCTTTCAATTACTGTTGTTCCTTCAGCAAATGCTGTTTTAATTGCTTTTGGGGTATCGGTTGCAATTGGTGTCGGATTTGGATACCTTCCTGCAAGTAAGGCTTCAAAATTAAATCCGATAGATGCGTTAAGATACGACTAATACAGAGAGGTGTGTAAAAATGAAAAAATTTATTTCAGCAATTCTTGCTGTAACAATTTTATTATCTGCAAATATATGTTCTTTTGCAGCGATGAAAAACGAAACTGATATAATGGATTTGTTAAGTGAACTTGAAATTATGGCAGGAGATCCTGACGGAAATTTAAGACTTGATGACTATGTTACCCGTGCGGAGTTTGCAAAGGTTGCTGTTAATTCTTCAAGTTATAAAAACACGGTTGCGACTGCGCTTAAGGTTTCCCCTTTTTCAGATGTAACCTATAAGCATTGGGCAGCTCCTTATGTTCAAGTGGCAGTAGTTAACGGAGTTTGCGAGGGCTATACTGACTCTACATTTAAGCCGGATAACCTTGTTACATTTGAAGAAGCCGTTACAATGATGTTGCGCGTACTCGGTTACACAGACGCAGATTTTGGTATTTCGTGGCCTTACGGTCAGGTGGGTATGGCAAATAACCTTGATATGACAAAAAATGTCAATGCAAATATCGGCGACGCTCTTACAAGAGCACAGGTAGCAACGCTTGTTTTTAATACTCTCGATACAAAAATGAAATCGGGAACAGCAAAGCTTATAAGTATTTTTGACTGTACTCTTGTTGAAGATGTAACTCTCGTTGCAACAAAAAACGAAAACAGCGGTATGGCAAGCGGCAAGGTTTATACTACAGGCGGACTTTATGATTTAAACGCTGATTTTGATTACAGCTATGTCGGAAGAAAGGGTGACCTTTATATTAAAAACGGTGACGATATAATTTCTTTTATTCCCGACGACCAGATAGTTGAAAGCTATACAGTTACCGATACAATGGGCTCCGACCTTGTTTTAAACGGAAATATTCTTGATATAGACGATACGCTTACAACATATTATAAATCTTCAATTCTGACATATGCTGCGGCTGTTGCTTCAGCTAATGAAGGTGACGAATTCAGAGTATATTATAATGATTCAAGTGTAATTCAGTATGCACTTCTCATTCCGAAAGCTTCAGGCTCTGTAAATACTTCGCAGACTTTGGAAACATATACTGTTTATCAGGTGCTTGATAAAGCTGTCGTAGTTTATAAGGGAAGTGAAAGACTTCAGCTTGAAATAACAGACTCTACTACTGTATATAATGATACGGTAAAATATACCTATGGTTCATTCAAAGCACAGCTTGAAATGGGAGATATCTTGAATGTAAAGAGAAAAGACGATAATACAATAGATTATATTTCCTATAAAAAAGGAAATGTTGTCGGTCCGAAAACAGTAAGAAACTCAAGCTGGCTCAGTGAGCTTACAGCAGATACAGCAAATGTTTCTGTTATGAGAGACGGTGTACAGGTTGACACTTCAGAAATTAAAACCTACGATGTTGTTTATTATCTTACTGATCTTAAAAGGGTGCTTGCGTACAGCACAAAAATCACAGGAATATATGAAAACGCTGCACCTAATAAGGATATTCCGACAAGTATAACAGTTTCAGGCAAAAGCTATACAATCGAAAGCCCTGAAGCGTTTAATAAGCTTTCATCAGCAGGCGAATTCAGCTATGGTGATACCGTAACAATTCTTCTTGGCAGAAACAACGAAATCGCTGATGTTATATCTCCTGATAAAGCAGCTGAAGCAGGCGAAATCGTAGGCTATGTTACAGGATATGGCACAAAAGAAATCAAAAAGCCTGATACAACAACTTATATGGGCTATTATATAAAGCTTGCGCTTCCTGACGGAAATGAATACGAATATATTGCAAACAAAAATTATGAATCAACTTTAAACTCAATAGTTAAGCTTACATTTACAGACGGCGTCGCTAAGGCGTCGTCTGTAAACAAAATGAGCGGTAATTTTGGGGAATTTGACTGGGACAATAAAACTCTCGGAAGCTATACATTATCTAAAAACATAAAAATAATAGATGTCGCTACAACAGAGCAGACAAAAAAATCTGCATACACATATGTGTTTCCGCAAAGAATAAACGGACTTAGCTTAAATAATAAAATTTTATATATGAATAAATCTTCAAAAAATGAGATAACAGAGCTTATTTTATCTGATGTTACGGGTGACGCTTATACTTATGCACTTGTTACAGATGTTACAAAACAAAGCGGCTCAAGTATTACATCAAGCTTTAAGTATGATATAAACGGTATTTCACAGATGTACGGAGGTTCAACTGCATTTTCAGGACTTTATTCGGGCGTACCCGTATCTATTCTTTATGCAGCAACAGGTGTTGTTGATATGGCAAAGCCACTCACAAGAGTAACGGGAAGTATTTCAGAGCTTACTTCAACACAAATAACAGCTTCAGCTGAAAAATATCTTGTAAGCGATAAGGTGACGGTATATAAAAGAGATTATAACTACGACTATACCTTATCACAGCTTTCGGAAATAAATACAAAAGACTATTCCGTAAATGCGTATTACGATAAGAAGGCTGAAAACGGCGGAAGAATAAGGGTAATTGTTGCAATTCAGAAGTAAATAGTATTAATAAAAAAACAGGTTTAAAGCCTGTTTTTTTATTTTAAGATTGACAAAGTATTATAATCTGTGTTAAAATAAACTGGTTAAAAAATAAAAAAAGAGGAATTTTAAATGATTGTAAAAAATAATATAATCAGTTTTATAAAGAAAAATATTGTTATGGTGATTGCTTTTTTTGCGGCGCTTGTAACAAGCTTTATTGTACCTGTTGATAAAGAATATATCGGATATTTTGATTTTAAAACGCTTACTTGTCTTTTTTGTGTGCTTGCTGTTGTATCTGCGCTAAAAAATATTAACTTTTTTTATATGCTTGCAAAAAAGATTGTAAGGCTTTTTGAAACGACAAGACAAAGTATTTTAGCTCTCGTTTACATAACCTTTATAGGCTCAATGTTCATTGCAAACGATATGGCGCTTCTTACGTTTCTTCCGCTCGGGTATCTTATTCTTACCACAACAAAAAAAGAAAAATATATGGCGTTCACTTTTATTATGCAGAATATTGCCGCAAATTTGGGCGGTATGCTGACTCCATTCGGAAATCCGCAGAATTTATATCTGTATACAAAATTTGAAATTCCCAATTTGGAATTTATGTCAATTATGGCGCCGCCTTTTGTTGTTGCGATTTTGCTTATAACTGTTTGTTGTATGCAGATACGCTCTGAGCATCTTGAAATTGCAGACGAAAAAACTGAAATTAATCCAAAAAGAACTGTAATATATCTTTTACTTTTTATACTTGCGATACTTATAGTTTTCAGAGGTATACCATATCAGCTTGGTCTTATAGTTATTCTTGGATCGCTTCTTATTATGGATAGAAAAGCACTCAAAATGGTTGATTATCCGCTTTTGCTGACATTTTTCTTCTTCTTTATATTTTCGGGAAATATGGCAAGGATTCCTGTGGTAAAAGAGCTTTTTTCTTTTCTTCTGGAAAAAAACACTCTTATTTTCAGCATACTTTCGTGTCAGGTGATTAGTAATGTTCCGTCAGCAATTCTTTTATCACAGTTTACAAATAATTATCACGACTTGCTTTTGGGCGTAAATATTGGTGGTGCAGGAACGCTTATCGCTTCTCTTGCAAGCCTTATAACATTCCGTGAATATGTAAAGCATAATCCTGGCAAAACAGGGAAATATATACTGCTTTTTACATTATATAATGTATTCTTTGCAGTTGTACTGACTGCGTTTGTATATCTTACAAAAATAGCATATTAAGAGGCTTTTTGAGCCTCTTTTTTTATTTTTTAAAAAATTTTTAAAAAAAGTATTGACAAAACTGTTCTACAATGGTAGAATATAATAAACTACACGTGTAGAACATCAAAAAGGAGTGGATAATTATGAAAAAAAATATTACAATAGGGGAGTCGGAGCTTGAAATAATGAAAGTGTTGTGGAAAGCGAAGAAGCCTGTCACATCCGTTGATATAGCAAGAGCGGTGGAGGAGCATAATTGGAAAAAGACAACGATAGCAACTTTTCTTACCCGCTTGTCTGAAAAGGGGGCAATTTCTGCCGAAAAAGAGGGAAAGCTTTATTATTATACTCCGCTTATTTCTGCGAAGGAATACAAAAAGGCTCAGACAAAAAATCTGATTATGAGCTTGTATAACGGGTCTGTAAAGGATTTTGCTGTTTCACTTTTTGAGGAAGAAACACTTTCATCTGAGGATATTAAGGAATTGAGGGCAATTTTTGATGATAAGGAGGGATAAGTATGCTTGAATATATTTTTAAGTCTGTTTTGCTGACCTCTGTTATCGGAACGGCATTTACAGCTTTACTGACCGTATTTAAGCCTTTCACTAAAAAGCATTTTTCAGAAAGCTGGCACTATTATATATGGCTTTCGGTACTTATAATTATGATAATGCCTGTCAGGTTTGTTTTTCCTGAAAATATAATCACGCATAAATCTGAAACGATACAGGAATATAAAATATCTTATGACGAAGCTGCGACGGATGAGTACGGATATTTGGAAGAAAATAATTCTCAGCACGCTGAACTACAAATCACAGAAGCTAAATCAAAAAAAACTGTTGATATTTGGAATTTCCTTTCTGCATTATGGCTTATGGGAGTATTTTTTGTTCTTTCTTTAAAGCTTACAGGTTATGCCATTTTTAAAATTAAGCTGAGAAAAAATTCAGAAATTATTTTCTGTCCCGAAATTTCAAAGTATACTGAAAAGAAAATCATTACAAGAATGTATAAAAATACTGCTTCGCCGTTTATGCTTGGTTTTATAAAGCCGATTCTGGTTTTACCCGAGACTTTTATGTCAGAAGAACAGCTGAAAATGGTTTTATCGCATGAAATGACGCATTTTAAGAGAAAAGATATTTTATATAAATGGTTTTTTAATATTGTAAAATGTATTCATTGGTTTAATCCCGTAATTTATTACATCGGAAAAGAAATCAATATTGAATGTGAAGTATCTTGTGACGCTTCTGTTACTAACGAAATGACAAAAGAACAAAAATCAGAATATGTCGATACAATTTTAATGCTTCTTTCATTCAAAAAAGATAAAACTAGCTTTTCTGCAGGAATGGCAGATAATAAAAGAGTTTTGAAAAGACGATTTTCTGCTATAAAAAATAAAATTAAAATCAGTAGAAAAACTGCGGTTGTATCTGTTGTTATTGCTGTTTTGTTATTTGGAGGAGTAATATTTGCAAGTGGATTTTTGAATGGAAAAATGCTTAATTATGAGAATTATGAAATTATAAAGCTCAAACCAGACGATATTTCCGATGGAGAGGGCAATCTTCTTTTAATCGGTGTTGATGAGAAGAAAAATGCTGATACCGTTATGGTGCTTACATATAGGGATAGTAAAATAACAGGAATATCTATCCCGCGAGATACAGCTTATGGATTAGATGATAATAAAAAGCTATCCGAAATTTTAAAAGAAGAAAACGGAGACCAAAAGGCTGTTGACGCAGTAAAAAACGAGCTTGCAATACCCATATCATATTACGCAAAAATAGAGCTTTCGGCAGTTGAGAAGCTTGTTGACATCGTTGGCGGAGTAGAGGTCGATGTGCCTGTGGATATGAATTACAGCGACCCTTCACAAAATCTTGAAATTAATCTAAAAAAAGGAAAACAGCTTCTTTTTGGAAAGGATATAAGGGGACTTTTGCAGTACAGGCGTTCATCTGACGGAACAGGCTATACTGACGGTGATATGTCGAGAATTAAAATCGGGCAGCAATTTATAAGTGAATTTATAAAGCAGAAAGTAAATTCAGATAATCTTAATAAGCTACCCGAAATTTTAAAAACAATATCGGACAATATTGTAACGAATTTTTCTGTTGAGGAAATTTTTTCCGGAATAAAGGCTATAAAGGACTTTGAATTTTATACATTACCCGGACAAAATGTATCATATGGTAACAGAGTGGCGTACAAAATTGATTTTGATAAAGCTTCAGAAATTCTTATATTATTAAAAAATGAAGATAACATAAGCGAATATGTGCTTTATTTTCCTGACAAAGAAGTTATGCATCTCTATCCTGAAAAGAGAAAGTGCGACAGGGGGAGGGAAGGCTTTGAAGAATTTCTTTTATGGGAGCTTTTCAAAGGAACCTACAGAGATGATTTGAAGAATTCTGTTTCGGGAGATGTCAGGATTTTATCCGTAAATACCGTAAACGGTATTTGTACGGTAGATTTATCAAAGGAATTTTTAGAATATAACACAGGTGGTTCAGCACAGGAAAGTATGGCGATTACTTCAATAGTGAATACATTGTGTCAGCTTGAATGGGTTGATAAAGTGAAAATAAATATAGAAGGAGACACCAATCCGCAAGGCGGGCATTTTTCGCTTGAGTATCCATATCCTGCAAATTATAAGATGATTGGAGCAGAATAAAAATACAGCCTCACTTTTTAAGCGAGGCTGTATTTTTTATATTATCTTTTATCTGTTGTTTGATTTTGTGTCTATAACATATGTCAGATATGTGTCACCGTCATATTTGTAGATATAAACGATATCATCTGAATTGTTAAGCGCTGTTTTTATTCCTGCTTCTGTTCTTTCACCTTCTGCTACTTTATAAGTCTTAAGTGCGTCAAGTGTTGAAACTGTCGGTTTTGAATAAGTTGCGCCAACATAGTATGCATATGAATCATAGTCGATTGATGCATCCTTCAGATTTTCGATTGCCTGTGCATATGTTGAAGCTGTTGCTAAAGGACTGAAGAATTCAATATTTCTTCCGCTGACATTGTAAACTCTTCCTCCGATACCGTAGCCTTCCATTGTAATACCTGTTTTTACAACAATTCCGTTAAATGTATCGTAGTCGTCTATAATATCAGGTAATGATGACTGATAAAGCGGATAAGCTACAAGCTTAGCTGCAATATCACTGTCAGAATCCTCGTCATTTGAGGTTGCCTGCATTACATAAACATAATCGCCGTAGTTCTTAACAAGATGTTTATATGATGTGATTTCATCATTTGCATTTAATGTTATCTGCAATACATCATTTACGCTTATTTCACTTGCAACATTAAGCGGAACTGAATTTTCGGTTACAATAGCGCCGCTCAGATTATTTTCAGCAGTTGTCTGTTCAGAAAGTGCAATATTATATGCTTCATCTGCATTGTCAGCGTTTGTTTTTGCAGTATCCATAGCCGCTTTAGCAGTGTTGTATTCTGCTTCTTTAGCGTCGTAATCATTCTGTGCAGCTGTAACTGCCGCTTCTAAAGCTTCTATATTGATAAGCTGACCTTGTGCTGTAAGTATAAAGCTGTAATGTTCATTTGCCGTATCAAGAGCTTTATATTTTGAGTCAAGAATTGAAATATATTCAATATTCTCTGTACTTATTTTTTCATAGGTTGTTGCTATAGTGTTGTAATCAGCTGTTATAACCTCTAATTTTTTGGATAATTCCTGATATTTTAAATCTAAATTTGTATTATTTTCCAAAACAACCATATAATTACTGTTAGCTTCGGAAGTTGTAAGCTTTGAAGCTGTAAGCTGTGCTTTTAAAGTTTCAATTTCGGCGGTAACCGTTTCAGGTGTTTTTGCTGCCGCGATTGCTGTGTTTGTATCTGAAAGCACTTTCTTTTCAGCCGTAAGCGCTTCTTCAGCTTTTGTCTGTGAAGCTAAAGCAGTTTTATATTCACTTTCAGCCTTTGTCTGTGATTCCTGTGCTTTTTTGAGAGCTTCCGAAACTGTTAATACAGCTGTGTTAGCTTTTGTAACTTCAGCTTTTGCCACTGTGATTTTTGCTTCCTCAGCTTTTGCAGCTTCAAGGTCTTTGAGTGCCTTTTCAGCCTGTAAAAGTGTATTATCAGCCTTCTGTTTTTCGTCTGCTGCTGTCTTTAATGCAGTATCAGCAGATGTTTTAATTTTTAGCTTGGATTCTGTAAGCTCTTTTGCTGATTTTACATCTGCGGTAAGCTTCGTTATATTTGAAGCTGATGCTTCAGCAGTTTTCTTTAATGCGTCAAGCTTTTGTGTGAGTGTTGCTTTTTCCGCTTCAGCTGCTGCGATTTTTTCGTTTAAGGCTTTTTCAGCATTTTCAGCCGCAATCAAAGCTTCGCCTGCTTTTGTAAGATTTTCTTCTGCTTTTGCAAGCTCTGCTTTCGTCTCTTCGCAGTTTTTGGTAGCTGAGATATATGCCGCTTCTGCATTGTTTTTATCTGTAAGTGCTACCGCAAGCTTTGCGTCTGAGGCTTCTTTTTCTTCTTTTGCTGTGTCGTAAGCACTCTGCGCTTCTGCAAGTGAAAGCTGTGTTTGTTCAATAGTGAGTGTATTCTGCTGTGAAGCGTTCGCTTCATCTAAAGCGGCTTTCGCTGCGTCAAGTGCAGCTTTTGCTTCATCTAACGCTGTTTTTTTAGCATCGTGTTCAGCAGTTGCTGTATTTAACAGTGCAGCTGCTGCTGTCTGTTCTGCCAATGCTTGCTCTACTTTTGAATCAGCCGCGTCTTTTGCAGCCTTCAATGTGGTATATGACTGATATGATGTACTTATGCCGAGTGTTGTGAATGCATTGCCGTCAACCTTGCCAGACATATCAATAAATGTAACCTCGCTCTCATCAGCAAGAGGGTAGGATACTGACTGATTTCCGATGTAACCCTTGATTAATTTTCTTGGATAACCGTTTACAGCAGTTGTACCGATTCCTGTAACTATAATCGGCTGTGATGTAGCAGACGGAGCTGCAACAAATCCTGTAAGAAGGACAAATTCAGCTTCTCTCGCGCTGTCTGTAACAACATAGCAAGGATAAGATTTTTCATCAACAAGTGAATATTTGCTTATAAGTGAATATTGTTCATCTTCAGTATATTTAGCTGAATTTTTTATTGCAACGATAGATGTGTTATCTGAAATATACGCTGAACCGAGCTTTGAAGAATAACTCTTATATGTTGTCGGTGTGGTATAGTCCATAAGTCTGTAATCTTCATCAACGAGCTTCATACCTTCGTTACCGTAGTAAAGCTTTTTGATTTCGCCGCTTGAATTAAGCTCATATATAACTATCTGTCCTGCGATTGCAGTTTTTAAAGTAGAAGCAACTGTTGTTACAGTAGAGTCATCAACTTTACTTGATACTCCGTTCAGATAATAGGTAGACGCAAGCTTGTATACAGAAACATTACCGTTTTGTGTAAAAAGCTGAACACTTACGCCTGAATCAAATGCTGAAATTGATTTTGCAACATTGATTGCAGCAGCGAAGTTTCTTATCTTAGCGTCTAAGCTGAATGCTATAATTTTGTTGTCAGCGGTAAGCATAAATTCGCCTGTAAGTCCCGGCTCAAGCTTTGAACTTGAATCTGCGTTATTGAGGCGATAGCTTTCACCGTCTATCTTATAATATGTTACTGTTGTTGCACTGTCTTTAAGCTTCTGGGTATATGTTTCGTCTATCGAACCTGATACTGCGCGTGCAGTCGAAACAACTATTTCATAATGTGAATAGCCGCTTTCTTCTGACATATATACCGTAAGAACATCACCCACGCTGATATCCTCAAAATCAAGTGCATTACCGTTGGAATCCTTTATAGAATATGAAACATCTTCGTCAGATGTATCAAGTGAAAGCGGAGTAAGTGAATATGTTCCTACGCTGTTCCATGCAAGTGAGCTGTTAAATACTCCCGAATTAGTAGAACGGTAGATTGATTTATCAGAGCTGTTTATTTTTCCAACAATAAATGACGCTGCGTTTTCTATAAATAGTGTATCGTAGTAGCTGTTGTTGTCTGTATCTACAAATCTGTATAAAACATCGTTTGTTGATACACCGCCTATTCCGTTCTGCACAGCGTATTTTGCAACTGTTGAAGCAATAAGGCTTGAAGAAGAAATTTCTTCAACATTAACGAGATTCAGATAAATATTAAACGGTGCTTCAACCTTTGAAGATGTATTTACCGTAGTCGCTTCCGAATCCTTGTAATATCTTATATTTGTTCCCGAAATATCCTTGAACAACGAAGGTGTAATTGCAAGCTCATAATTCTTTCCTGTCTTTGGGAAAACTGCAAGCAATTTTTCATTACCGTATTCTGATATGTCTACAATGGCTGTAACGGTAAGTCCCTGCATACCTGCAAGATTAACATCACCTTTATCTACATTTGATAAACAGTTGGCTGTATTATATTTATAATTTGCAAGCGCCGTCTGGTCATAACCGCCGTTTATAATAGTAAGAGAAACCTTCTTCGTTGACGGGTCAAGCGATACATTTGATATTTTTGCGTCAACCATTATAGCATTAAGCTTTGTATAAAGAATTGACTGATTGTTGATTTCCTGGAAATTTTCATCGCTTCCGAAAGAAGTCTGATCCATAAGGTTTACAGTAAGTGCATTATACACGAGCCTTGCTATTGTTGAACGGGCAGCGCCTCCGTCTGTATTTGATGTGCCTTCCGTAATTCTTTTCTGTGTGGCAATCATTCTGTAACCGGTAGGGTAGGGGTCTGTTCCTTTTGCAACTGAAGCTTCAGCTTTTTTCTGATAACCAAGCGCACATACAAGCATTTTTATAAACTGATCGTATGTAACCTCGTCTTCAGGCTTGAAAATTCCGCCGATAACATTGCCGTTTGCGTCATACTTAAGTGACATACCGTTAATAATACCCGCACTATATGCGTCGCTTATTACGCCCGACGCCCAATGACTTGAGTTAACATCGTCAAATATGGTGTCTATTCTTAAATTTTCAGAAGCACCCATACCTGAAATTCTCATAATAATTACCGCAGCTTCAGCACGGGTAATCTTTCCGTCAGGCTGAAATCCGCCGTCTCCGTAGCCTTTTAAAATTCCGAGTGAACTCAAAGCTTCAACGGCTTCGTAATATGAGTCGGTAGTGCTTACATCGTTATAAGTTTCAGCAGTAGCTGTTAAACTTACAGATAAAAGCATCATAACAGTGATTAAAAGAGATAAAATTCTTCTAAATTTCATATCTGTTTCCTCCCTTTTTGTAAAATGGTTATAAATTAAAGCTGCCCTTTAAAGATGTTTTTAGTCATCTTATCACAATACATAATATCAGATTTTTACTTTTATGTCAATATTTATCACAAGAATTTCACATTTTTAATATTTTGGTAATATATATGTAACAGTGTCTTTAATTCGAAATAAAAAATGTACTTTTAAAAAAGAGAGATTTGAAGAGAAAACAAGAGAAAAAACGAGATTTTTATTTTTAAATTAAAAATTTCAAAAAAAATCTTGACAAATTGAGAATTATTGTGTATAATAACTGAGGTCGTTTGGAAACAAGCGGTAAATACAGTATAAAAATTAATTAATATATGGAGGTATAAGTATAATGATGAAAAATACTTATCTTGCAAAACCGGGCAAAGAAGAAGCTAAATGGTACATTGTTGACGCAGCTGATATGCCTTTGGGAAGAACAGCAGCTAAGGTTGCAACAATTTTAAGAGGAAAACACCGTCCTGAGTTCACACCTAATGTTGACTTGGGAGACCATGTAATTGTTATTAATGCTGAAAAAGCAGTTTTAACAGGAAACAAGCTTCAGAACAAAATTTATTACAGACACACAGGCTACATCGGCGGACTCAAAGCTGTATCTTATGAAAAGCTTATGGCTGAAAATCCTGAAAAAGCTATGTTGCTTGCTATCAAAGGTATGTTGCCACACAATTCTTTAGGTAGAAAAATGGCTACAAAAGTAAGAATTTACAAAGGTGCTGAGCACGAACACGAAGCTCAGAAGCCTGAAGTATATAACGGTTAATGGGAGGTAACATATAATGGCTAAAAAGAATATTGAAGTATACTTGGGAACAGGTAGAAGAAAAAGCTCAGTTGCCAGAGTAAGAATTATGCCGGGTAAAGGAGCTATCACAATTAATAAAAGAGATATCGACGATTATTTCGGCTTGGAAACATTAAAAGCTATCGTTCGTCAGCCACTCGTATTAACAAAGAACGAAGGAAAATTCGATGTTGTTGTTAATGTATTCGGCGGCGGCGTTTCAGGTCAGGCAGGTGCTATCAGACACGGTATCACAAGAGCTCTCATCAACTTTGACGCAGAACTCAAACCTGAACTCAAAAAAGCAGGCTTCGTAACAAGAGACCCAAGAATGAAAGAAAGAAAGAAATACGGACTCAAAGCAGCTCGTCGTGCTCCACAGTTTTCAAAAAGATAATTATTTATTATCAAACAAAAATCCCACAAGCTTACGGTTTGTGGGATTTTTTATTATTGATTTTTTAAATATTCTGACGGTAAAATTCCGATAGCCTTTTTAAAGCATTTTGCGAAGTACGACGGTGTATTGAAGCCGCATTTGATAGCAATCTGAGTAACAGATGAGCCGCCTTCTTCCAAAAGTATTCTCGACATAGATATTCTGTACATATTGAGATAATCAGAAAAACGGCTGTTGAAATTCTTTTTGAACATACGGCAGAAATAACTCTGATTATATGAAAGGTCATGTGCGATTTTTTTGGAAGTGATATCCTCAGAATAATTCTGAGAAATATATTCCGATACTTTGGAGCAGAAAATCTCGTTTTTGTTTTTTGATGTCTTTTTGTCTGTAAGAGAATTTTTTAATAAATATGTAAACATAAGCGAGATATATGCGGATATTTCTGTTTTTGTATATTCGCTGTGTGCTTCATGGGATTTTATTATTTCAGTAAAGAAATTTTTCAGTTTAACGCTGTGTGGACTTCCGTTTTTTATATAATGCTGAATGTGAAGTGCTTCCGACATAAGTGCATCGCTTATTTTGCTGTCTGATATGAGTGAACAGTCAAAGCATACACAGGTATGTGAGTAATTTTCTTTATCTTCCCTTGTTACAGAATGAATTTCAAGAGGATTAACAAAAAACATATCACCTTTTTTGGCGGTATATGTTGTATTGTTTATTCTGATTGTGCTTGTCCCTTTTGTGATAAAAAGTATTTCAAATTCGCTGTGATTGTGTACAGGAGTATTATCCATAGCTTTGCCCATAATGCTTGTAGCAAGGGGAACAGCTTTGTAACGCAGTCTGAATGAATTGTCAAGCATGATTTTCACATCCTCTTATTTCAGATTTATTTATATTCGACTATTCTGTCGCTTTCGGCACCAACACGGGTAATATGCAGTTTTTTTGAATTTCTGTCAACTGTTACAATATCAAAAAGAAGCTCTGATTTATCACCGTCAGTTCTTTTTACTCCATAGTTGTACATGATTGTGCAGCCTGTGAAAATAATCGGTAAACCCGCATTTGTGTATTTTACAATATCAGCGTGATGATGTCCGGCAAATAATGCGATTATATTACCTCTTTTTTTATTTTTGAAATCAGCGTTTATCTTTACAAAAAAATCATCCTCGTAGTATTCTTTCTTTATTCTTTCTCCGTTTTTATAAGCGTCAAGTATGTCATTTACAACTGTCAGATTTTTTTCTTCGTATTCAGTATGTGAAAAAGTATGAGCAACTACAATGATATCCCAGCCTTCTTCCGAAAACATAAGAGCCTCGTTTGTAAGCCAGTCAAGCTGATTTTGTGAAAGTGCAAATGTATGCTGTTTTGTATAAATTAATTTTCCGTTTTCATCAACCTTATACGGAATATCACTCATGTCAAGGAATATATATCTTAATTTTGAAGCTTCATCATCAACATAATAGTAAAGTCCGGGATTTTTTTTGTCAAATTTTGCTCCGAATTTTGGTAAATGGTTGTAAAAAAGGTTATAAAGCTCGTCAGATGTTAAATGATGTGTTGATGTATCTGCATTGATATATAAACCCCAGATGGAATTGTCGTCGTGATTTCCGTTGACAGGGAAGTAAGACTCGTTATCAAGATGTGCTCTTAATTCTCTGTAATTCGTTATTTTATAATTTTTATTACCGTCGTTTGTGTAGTCTCCGCCCAGAATAAGCATATCAATGTTTACGCGTTTTTTGATTTCTTTGTATGCATTCATAAGTCTGGATGTTCTTATGTCGTGATTATGGGTTTTTGAATAATGTATATCAGCCATAAATGCAAATGTTACGCTGCTTCTGTTTTGAACATTCTGGATTTTTTCTACAGCCTCCAGCACATTTTTTCTTATGTATTCGGGATATTTGTTATCTGAGGAAAGCTCAGGTGAAAAATATCCGAAATTTACATACCCTATATCTGCAAATTTTTGATTAATCATTTTTTAATCCATTCCTTTCTCTTCGCTCAAGGCACAAACAAGTAATGAAAA
>CAZHZL010000037.1:0-26016 GCA_964537245.1 uncultured Oscillospiraceae bacterium | reverse complement strand
AATTTTTTTATACAAAATTTGTCTTTTTTAGTTAACAAAACAGATATTTTGTTAATGCTGCTTTAATCTTATAAATTTATAATAAAATATAAAAAATGGTTTACATTGTAAAAAATATGTGTTAGAATATAAAAAAAGGCGAAAAGATGGTGAAGTATGAGGTTACTTATTGTTGAAGATGAAAAGGATTTGAACAGAATTATAGCCAAAAGACTGGAAAAAGAAGGATATAGTATTGATACCTGCTTTGATGGTGAAGAGGCTCTTGATTTTATAGCGGTTGGAGAATTTGACGCAATAATAATGGATATCATGATGCCAAAGGTAAGCGGACTTGATGTATTGAGAAAAATAAGAGCTCAAAGTAATGATACTCCTGTAATTCTTCTTACAGCTAAAGACAGTGTTTCTGACCGTGTTGCAGGTCTTGATGCGGGAGCGGAGGATTACATTGTCAAACCTTTTGCTTTTGAGGAGCTTCTTGCGCGGATAAGGGCTATACTAAGAAAAAATTCAGGCAACTCGACTAATATCTTTTCGGTTGCAGATTTGACTGTTGATATACAAGCACACAGAGTGGAACGCGGGGGAAATGAAATTGTTCTTTCGGCAAAGGAGTATGATATTTTAGAGTACCTTATCAGAAATAAGGGAATAGTTTTGTCGAGAGAAAAGATTGAAAATCATGTGTGGAACTTCGATTATTGCGGAGGAACAAATGTGGTTGATGTTTATATAAGATATTTAAGGAAGAAAATTGACGAAAATTTTGAAGTTAAACTCATTCATACTGTAAGAGGAATGGGATATGTTTTGAGGGACAGGCAATGAAGCATTTTTCATTAAAATTAAAAATAACATTATGGTTTACATTGGCAATGGTTGTTATTTCTTCTGTTGTTTTTGTTGCTATGCTGTCAATCAGTAAAGAAATTACTGTCAGAGATGTTTCAAACAGATTAACAAGGACGGTTACGGAATTCTCGCGTATAATTGCAGGGCCTGACGGAAAAATCAGATTTTCCCCGAAAATGAGATTTTACGAACAGGGGGTTCATATGGTTTTATACGATAAAGATAAGAAGGTTTTGGGCGGACAGCTTCCTTTTGGTATAAGCTTTTCAGATGAGTTTAAGAATGATAAACTCATAAAAAAAACATATATGGGAGAAGAATATTATATATATGATAAGCATATTCCTGTAAGGGATTACGGCTTTTTGTATTTAAGAGGTGTTATTTCTGCAGCAAACGAGCAAAATACTTTAGATTCGTATGCAAAAACAAATGTTATAATTATGCTCATAATGATTTTTGCTGCCTCGGTGGGAGGTTATTTTATAATCTCAAAAGCATTTGTGCCTGTTAACAAAATAAGCGAAACAGCAAAAAAAATATCGCAAAGCACAGATTTATCGCAAAGGATAGGTATAAAAAACAGTAAGGACGAAATTTCTTCTTTGGCAAATACTTTTGACGAAATGCTGGAGCAGATTGAGAAAAGCTTTGAGAGAGAAAAACAATTTACTTCAGACGCGTCACATGAGCTTCGTACACCGGTTGCGGTTATGCTGTCTGAATGTGAATTTATGCTTGATTGTGCAAAGACAGATGATGAGTTTCGTGAATCTGCTGAAAGTATTCGAAAACAAGCTGATAAAATGTCAAAATTAATTTCGGAACTGCTTATGATTTCAAGAATGAATAAAAACACAATGAAGCTTGATTTTGAAGAAATAGATGTAAGTGAGCTTATTAATTTTGTGTGTGATGAGCAGGAAGAAATACATGAAAACAGTATTGTTCTTATGCGTGATATAAAACCCGGAATTATGGCGCAGGTCGACAGATTTTTGATTAGCAGACTTTTTATAAATCTTATTTCTAATGCGTATCAGTATAGTAACGAAGGCGGAACGATAACTGTTGAGCTTGATGAGCTGGAAGGAAATATTATTTTTTCGGTTATTGACAATGGAATTGGAATAGATGAAAAACATATTGAAAAAATATGGGAGCGGTTTTATCAGGTTGACGATTCAAGAACTGTAAAAGATAGCGGAAGCATGGGGCTGGGACTATCCATGGTTAAGCAGATTGCTCAGTGTCATAATGGTGATGTTTCTGTAAACAGCGAGTTTGGAAAAGGCAGCGGATTTACTTTTATATTCCCTAAGGGTAACACTAAGTAATAATAAAAGGCTTGTGCATAATTGTTGCACAAGCCTTTATACTGCTGTCAGCTATTTATACTTAAAAAACTCTTTTTCTTTTTCAAAAGGCAGCATATCTTTATCATCGGTTTTTTCAGATTCGATATTGTTTTCTGTTGATTCATATTCAAAGAAGTTATTGTCTTCTTCGTTTTCAAAAGGAAGCTGGAAGCTGTCATCAGATACATTTTTTACAGTTTCCTCAATAGACATTTCATAATCAAAAAATTCGCTGTCTTCCTCAAAAGGAAGCGGTTTATTGTCCGGGTCAATTTCGGCTTCGTTTTCAGGCAAATCGTATTCAAAGAATGTATCTTCAAGTTCAAATGGCATTCTTTTATCCTTTAGTGTTGTTTGTTTTATATTTTTTCCTGCAGCTACTTTACCGATTGGGTTCTGTGGAAAATGATTATACCGATTTACTCTGTTTGCAAATGCACGTTTTCTTATGAAGAACATCAAAATCGAAAGTATAAACGAAGCTACAACAATAAGCACTAATGAGAAAAGCAGAGTTTCAAGCGCTAATGCGTTTTCAATTCTGGTGGTTGTTGAAATGAGGTCTTCATATACATAGATATGATTCTTATCTCTTTCGGGGAGAGCTTCACATATTCTGAGAAGCTCTCTTATTTGCCTTTTTTTGCTCAAATTTACGCCTTTCTCGGAATAAAGAAGCTCTTTTCCTTCATCGTTTACATAGTTTATAATACTCTCATGCTGAGCTTTCTTTTCTTTTATTGTTGTGATACGGGAAAGCAGAAAAAGTCTGTCCTCTCTTTTGGAATGTAGGACTTTTTCATATATCATACATATTTGAGGATATAAAGAAAGGTCAAAATTCTCATTTATATAGCGTATGTTTTCTATATCTTTTTGCGAAACCTGTAAAATTCCTGTAGATTGTTGCAGAATATTTTCGGAAAAATCATAAAGTGAGCCTTTGCCTTCCAAAAATCTTTTATATGCAACCAAAGCCGCAAGGGCGTCAATAGTTTCAATATCAATTCTTGAAGCTTCTGTTGCCTTAAAGCTGCCGTCTGCTTGCTGATAGGTCAGAAGTCCGTCAATAAGTGTGTTTGAATTTTTTATAAATCTTTCGTCTGTAACAGGATCAATTCCGAGAGCACACAAAGCCGTGATTACAGCCGAAGTAGTCTGAATATTGCTTTGTGCGTAGTTTTGATAAGAACCGTCTTCAGATTGTTTTTCTGAAAGAATTTCAAGGCTTTTATTAACAGACGCGTCTACATAATCATACAAGGTCAGTTCTTCTTCAGAGCCGTATTCCTTTTCGTATTGTTCAAATGTTATTTTTATGCCTTCCGCTTTACGCTTTTCGTCAATTTCCTTTTTCAGTTTTCTAGTCTGTTCTTTTATTTCTTCTTTTCTTAATGTATTATTATAGTCAGGCGATAACGCAAGAACAGAGAGTGCGGAAAGGTAATAAGGCGATGTGCTGTCAGTTGATGCATATGTTCCATCTTCAAGTTGAGTATCGATAATACTTGCCATGAGGTCTTCCCGTATTTTTAAAATGGCTGTCTCATGGTTGTAGTTATAGGCGTCAAGAGCGATAAGTCCCCACGCATAGCCTTCTACGCCGCCTTTTCCAAGTGAATATGCTTTATCTCTATCATATATGTTTTCTGCAAGGAAATTATATTTTTTTCCGTTTGTTCCCTCTATTGTATATGGATTTATACCGCAGGCAAGAAGCGCTAAGGAAATCTGCGCTCCCGCAGGGACAGACATTGCATAAAGCTTTTCATTTGTACGGTATTTATCGCTTATAAAATTAGTAAGAACCGAAGAATAGTTAATATAATTATCCGATATTCCGTTTTGAGAAAGAGCAATAACAAGCTTTGCATCTGAAAAATTAAAAACATTTTCCAGAATATTACCGTTTATGATATAACCGTTCGTTTGTGATTTTTGATAATCAATAATGCTTTGTATGGATTTATCTACCAGCTGTATTGTATCCTGCTTTGAAGCGAAGCACAAAGGGGCAGACAGAAAAAATACGCACAATATACATATTATTTTTACAATAAATTTATTTTTCATTTTATTCACACTTTTTCTTTTTATATTAATTATATATACTTATTATATCTGAAAAAAGTCTCTTTGTCAATAAAACTTAAATATTTTTATGAAAATACCTTGCAAAGTTGGATTAAATATAGTAAAATATAAACTGTGGAGGTTGATAAGTATGTCAAAACCGTTAGCAGACAGAATACGCCCCGAAAATCTTGACGAGGTTTTTGGACAGAAGCATCTTATCGGAGAAGATATGCCGCTTCGTATTATAGTTGAGAAAAAAGTAATTCCCAATATGATTTTTTACGGACCGAGTGGAACGGGAAAAACTACAATAGCTAATATTATCACTAAAATTACAAATAAAAAGCTGTATCAGCTTAATGCTACAAATGCGTCCGTAGCTGATATAAAGGCAATTATATCTGATTTGGACGGATATTTTGCTAAAGACGGCGTTGTATTATATCTAGATGAGATACAGAATTTTAATAAAAAGCAGCAGCAATCACTTTTGGAGTATGTTGAAAAAGGACAGATAACGCTTATTGCAGGAACAACAGAAAACCCAAGCTTTTACATATATAACGCGCTTTTATCAAGGTGTAGTGTTTTTGAGTTTAAAGAGTTGTCTGACGAGGATTTGGAGCTTGCAGTCAGAAGAGCCGTTGAAAAGCTTAACGAAAGTACGAAAGTTAATTTTACAGATGAAGCAATTGAATATATTGCAATCAACTCCTGCGGTGATTGCAGAAGGGCAATAAACGCTGTTGAAATGTGCGTTCTTATCGCAAAGCCGGATAAAGAAAATGTACTCCATGTAAATGAGGAGCTTGCACAGAAAGTTACGGGAAAGAATAATTTCAGATATGATAAATTCGGAGACAGTCATTACGATATCCTTTCTGCTTTTCAGAAGTCGATAAGAGGAAGCGATGAAAATGCGGCGCTTCATTATCTTGCAAGGTTACTTTCGGCAGGCGATATGATTTCGCCTATAAGAAGGCTTCTTGTTATTGCAAGCGAGGATATAGGACTTGCATATCCACAAGCTGCGTCAATTGTAAATTCTCTTTGTGACAGTGCTACAAGACTTGGACTTCCTGAAGCAAGAATTCCGCTTGCGCAAGCTGTAATTCTTCTTGCTACTGCACCGAAATCAAACTCTGTTATCTGTGCAATAGATATGGCAATGGAAGATGTTACAACAATTAATTGCGGAGATATACCGCTTCACTTAAAAGATGCACATTACGCATACAGCGAAAAGCTTGGAAGGGGTACTGACTATAAGTATCCGCATAACTATAAAAACCATTATGTAACGCAGCAGTATTTACCTGACCCGATAAAAACACGAATATACTATAATTATGCTGATAACAAATTGGAACAGCAGATGAAAGCATATGCTGAAAAAATAGGAAAAAAGACAAATAAATAAGAGTCATTTGACTCTTATTTATTTGTCTAAGCATGAATACACTACATTTCTGAGTCTTGGTTGATAGTATTCCTCTCTTGGATTTAAACAATGCTGGGCATAAAATACGGAAAGCTTGATTGACGGGTCGATAATCGCAGTTGCACCGGCGGCACCGCCCCATCCAAATTCTCCTAAATTACCTGTTGAGCCTGCTTTTGCTTTATCAATAAGAGTTCTTACTCCAAGTCCGTAGCCGTAGCCTGTAAGCTGTCTCCAGTTGAAATTCTTCAGCTGTTTTTCGTTAAGTCTGTTTGTCCTTAAAAGCTCAACTGTATTTTTTGATAAAATTCTTTCACCTGTTGCACCTATGCCAAAGTTTGCAAGCGCTTCCATAAGCTTTATGTAGTCTGAAACGGTGGTTGTGATACCTGCGCCGCCGCTATCGTATTCCTCACCTAAGATAAGATCAGCGTCTTTACCGATGTTGACAAATGTTCCGTCGTTACTTCTTCCATATTTTTGTGCTTCAACCATATCCATTGTACCTTCTGCTCCGTTTGGTACAAAGCGATACTGAGAAGCCATATTTTCTTTTATTTCATCTGTTATATGATATACCGATTGTGTCATTCCAAGAGGGTCAAAAATATTTTCTTTTACATATTCACGAAACGGTTTCCCTTCAATTATGCCAACCATTCCTGCCAAAACATCATGGCATAAGCTGTATTGCCAGTTTTCTCCCGGCTCAAAAGATATAGGGTCTTCTGCTATACATCTTACGACCACATCTGTATTCATTTTTCCGTTTGTAAGCTTTTCGGCTTTTTTTATCCCGTCTGAATTTGTGTTATATGTAAGACCTGCCGTCATCGAAAAAAGGTCGCCTACTGTGATAAAATCTTTAGCTTCGCGGACATTTCCGTCATTGTCCTTTATAAACATTGTTTTATATTCGGGGATATAGTCGTAAAGCGGGTCTGTAAGAAGAAATTTCCCTTTTTCCAGAAGCTGTAATGCAGCAGTAACGGTAGTTATTTTTGAGCAGGAATATATGTTAAAATATTCATCACCCGAAAGCTGTGTTTTTGTTTCAAGGTCGCGATAGCCTTTAGCATATTTGAATACACATTCGTTACCTATTCTTACTTCAACAGCATTGCCGGGGCTTCTGTTTTCAGCCATATAGTCCATAAAATTTTTCAAATACTGAAAATTCATTATTTCATCTCCGTTTTTGTTTCAAAATGATATTTTCATAAATTATATCACCGAAAAATAAATATGTCAATGACTTTGTTGACAATTTAAAAAATAAAGTGTATAATTTAGAAAAGAAAATAAAAGAGGATAAATGAATATGAAAAAAATGATTATCATCGCGGTTGTTGTTGCCGTTATAGGTGTAAGCTTTTATTTTATGCATACACACATAAAAAAAGAAAATACGAAGGAAATGCTTGTAGCAGAAACAAAAGAAGCGCTTGCTTCTGAGAATAAGAAGCTGTCTGCTTTAAAAGAGGATTTTATAAAAATTATGTCTGATAAATATCCAACCGTTGATTTTTCTTTTATGATTAAAAATCTTGATACAGGCGCTTTTATTGTACATAATAATAAGGAAATGCGAAGCGCAAGCCTTATAAAGCTTTTTGTGGCTGAAGCTGTATACAAAAAGGCGGACGCCGGAGAATATACGCTTACAAAAGAGAAAAAAGCTGATATGGAGCTTATGCTTGCACAAAGCAACAATGAAGCTGTAAACAGGTTTATCGATGATTTCGGCGGAGAAAATTCTCTTCGGAAAATTACAGACGACAATGAAATAAATAAGATAATTAAGGAACACGGGTATTTAAAAACGGAGCTTCAGCACAAAATGTATGATGAAGAACCACCGGGAAAGCCGATGGGTTACAAAAATATAACTTCGGTTGAAGATGTAACCGCCCTTCTTGAAAAGCTTTATAAAAAAGAGCTTTTTTCAGAACCTTACAATTCTCAGATGATGGAAATTTTAAAATCTCAGCAGCGCAGAACGAAGATTCCTGCCCGTATAACAGAAAAATATTCTGATATTACAGTAGCAAATAAGACGGGAGAGCTTTTTGCAGTTGATAATGACGCTGCTGTTATTATGGGGAAAAATTTTAATTTGTCGTTTGTGCTTATGACGGATAATATCCCGCTGAAAGAGGACGGAGATATGGATTTGGAACTAAAAAAAGAAGTATGGGATACTATCTCAAAGCTTGGATTAATGCTTGTTGAAGCTTATAGATAAATGAAAATTGTAAAATTTTCATTTGGATTTTTATAAAATTATCTTGACAAAAGGGATTGAGGTGTGTATAATTAGATTGTACACAATTTAATTTAAAACAATTTAACGGAGGATGACTATGAATATATATGATTTTAAGGTAAAAAATACCGAAGGACAGGAGGTTTCTCTTTCGGATTACAAAGAGAAGATTCTTCTTATTGTAAATACAGCAACCGGCTGCGGCTTTACTCCGCAGTACAAAGATTTGCAGGAATTATATAAAAAATACAGGGAACATGGCTTTGAAATTCTTGATTTTCCATGTAATCAGTTCGGAAATCAGGCACCGGGAACAGATGCAGAAATTGTCAGCTTCTGTCAAACAAATTTCAATACAGGCTTCAAGCAATTTTCAAAGATAGAAGTGAACGGAGAAAATGCAGATCCGCTTTTTAAATATCTTACCGAAAACACAAAATTCGAAGGCTTCGGAATGTCTCCGATGGGAGTAATGCTTTCGGGAATCGTAAAAAAGATGGATAAGGATTACAAAAATAACGGTAAAATCAAATGGAATTTTACAAAGTTTTTGATTGACAGAAACGGAAATATTGTGAAACGCTTTGAGCCTGTGGTTTCTGTTTTAAAGATTGAAGAAGAGTTGAAAAAGATTTTATGAGAAAATAAAAAATGGATAATAAGTATGCTGCTCTGAAGATTGAAAATCAGTTGTGCTTTCCTCTTTATGCAGCGAGCAAAGAGGTTGTACGGCAGTACAGACCGCTTCTGGAGGAAATTGATCTCACATATACTCAGTATATAGCTATGATGGTTATGTGGGAATATAAAAAAACAAATGTAAAAGCACTTGGTGAAAAGTTGTTTTTGGACTCGGGCACATTGACTCCCGTTTTAAAAAGTCTTGAGAAAAAAGGCTATGTAAAGCGGGAACGCGATGAGCATGACGAAAGAGTGCTGACTGTAAAAATAACAAATAAAGGGGAAAAACTGAAAGACAGGGCAATCTCAATTCCTGAAAAGCTTTCTTCTTGTATAAGCCTTGAAAAAGACGAAGCGGAATGTTTATATAAACTATTGTACAAAATTTTAAATAAAGAAAAATAATTAATAAGAAAGGTAGCAACAAAATGGTAGAGTTTAAGTATGATACACAGCTGTTAATCGAAGGTACTGACCTTGACGAAATGGCAATAAGAGAATATTTCATAAATAATTTTGAGGGAGACAGCCTTCTTGCTGTTGGAGATGAAGAGCTTGTAAAAATTCATTTTCACACCAATAAACCGTGGGAGGTGCTTGAATATTGTGCTTCTCTGGGAGAAATATTTGATATTGTCGTAGAGGATATGGATAGACAATCAAGAGGACTGCAAGGATAAAAAATGCGTCAGCGAAAATTTCGCTGACGCTATTTTTAAAATATTAAGCTTATTAAATTTTGGATAGTTGTCATTGCTCCTGTCGTTAAAAAGGTTGCAGTAACAGTTCCGAAAAACAGCGCTGGTAGTGCGTACAGCTCTCTCATATCAAGAAGTGCGGCTATCATTGCGCCTGTTATCGCGCCTGTCCCCGGAAGTGGGATAGCAACAAATATAAAAAGACCCAATGACGAATATTTCTGAAGCTGTTCAGATTTTTTCATCGTTCTTTCTTCAAGTTTTTTTGCTAAAGTTGAAAAAAGCTTCGTTCTTCTTAAGAAACCCAAAATCGGACGGAAAAGATAAATTATAAATGGAATAGGTATCATATTTCCGAGCACACTTAATGCGAACAGCTGCCAGTAGGAATAACCGCTGTCCATAAAAAACAGTATGGAATACCTTGCTTCGATAAGTGGAAGCATGGCACAAAGCACTATTCTAAGCCATAGCGGGACAGGTAGATTTGAAAAAAAAGACCGTACCGCTTCTTTAAAACCGCTCATTTATTTTTCCTCCGTTAAAGTAGTTTTTATTCTTCTGTTACCGCTTCTTTAGTACATTTTATATTAAGCTCGTCAAGCTGCTTTTCGTCAACAATATCAGGTGCATTTGACATAAGCTCAGATGCGTTCTGAACCTTCGGGAATGCGATAACATCGCGGATTGATTCACTTCCTGATAATATCATACAAAGTCTGTCAAGACCGTATGCCATACCGCCGTGCGGAGGCGGTCCGAATTTGAAGGCTTCCATAAGGAATCCAAATCTTTCCCATGCCGCTTCTTCTGTAAATCCAAGCACCTTGAACATTTTTGCCTGAAGCTCGGTATCATAAATTCTGATACTTCCGCCGCCGACTTCCATACCGTTTAGAACGATATCATATGCCTTTGCTCTGATTTCACCCGGATTTGTTTCGAGCTTATCGAGGTCTTCGTTTAACGGTGCTGTAAACGGGTGATGCATTGCAACATATCTGTTTTCTTCTTCGTCATACTCTAAAAGCGGGAAATTTACTACCCACAGGAATGAATAGGTATCTTCTTTTACAAGCTCGAATTTTTTTGCAAGGTGACATCTTAAATTGCCGAGAACTGTATAAACAACGCTTGTTTTATCTGCAACGATAAGAAGAATATCGCCCGGCTTACCGTTTAATTTTGCAACAACAGAAGCCATCTGCTCATCAGATAAGAATTTAGCAATAGGAGATTTTATGCTTCCGTCTTCGTTTATAACGATATATGCAAGACCTTTACCGCCGATTGTTTTTACATATTCGCCAAGAGCGTCAATTTCTTTTCTTGATAATTTTGCTCCCATGCCTTCGCCGTTTATTGCGCGAACAGTTCCGCCTGCTTCCAAAGCTGATTTGAATACAACAAAATCAACATCTGTAACTTCTTCTGATATATCAACCAGCTCTAAACCAAATCTGTTATCAGGCTTATCTGAGCCAAATCTGTCCATAGCTTCTTTATAGTCCATTCTCAAAAACGGAGTTTCTATATCAATGCCTTTAATTTCCTTGAAAAGTCTCTTTAAGAAGCCTTCATTCATTGTCATAACATCGTCTGCTTCAACAAATGACATCTCAAGGTCAATCTGTGTAAATTCAGGCTGTCTGTCTGCTCTCAAGTCCTCGTCTCTGAAGCAACGCGCAATCTGAATATATCTGTCGTAGCCTGCAATCATAAGAAGCTGTTTATAAAGCTGTGGAGACTGCGGAAGTGCGTAGAATTTTCCGGGATGAACACGGCTTGGAACGAGATAGTCTCTTGCACCCTCCGGAGTTGATTTCTGAAGATAAGGTGTTTCAATTTCAAGAAAATTATTCTCATCAAAATAATCTCTTGCAATTTTTGAAATTTTGTGACGCATAATGATGTTTTTCTGCATTTCCGGGCGTCTTAAGTCAAGGTATCTGTATTTTAATTTGAGTGCGTCGTTTGTATTTATATCGTCAGCAATCATAAAAGGAGTTGTTTCTGCAACAGATAAAATTCTGAGTTCGTTTGCAACAATTTCAATTTCACCTGTCTTAAGATTAGGATTGAATGCACCGCTTCTTTCTCTTACTTCACCTTTAACAGCAAGAACATATTCGTTTCTTACTGTTTTTGCCTTTTCAAGTAAAGCTTTATCAATCGTTTCGTCAAAAATAATCTGTACAATGCCTGTTCTGTCTCTTAAATCAACAAAAACGAGTGAGCCGATATCTCTTTGCTTGTTTACCCAGCCGGTAACGCTTACTTCTTTTCCTATAAAGCTTCTGTCAATGTCGTTGTTATAGTTTGTTCTTTTAAAACCTGTTAAAAATTCAGCCATTATTTAGTTCCCTCCATATATTCCGAAATTCCCGCAAAGCTAAGCTCGCAGGTTTCACCTGTTTCCATATTTTTTAAAGTATATTTATCGTTATTAACTTCGTCATCACCGATTACAACCGTGTAAACTGCGCCAAGCTTATTTGCATATTTCATCTGTGCCTTAACTGAACGCTCATTTACATCTATTTCAGCAGAAATATCTTTTTTTCTGAGATTATAAAGCAAGGTGTACGCAGTTTTTTTCGCTTCATCACCTATCGGGATAAGCATAATATCGGGAGTATTGCATTTTTTGGGGAAGCTTTCTTTTTGAGCAAGAAGAAGCATAAGTCTTTCGATTCCCATAGCGAAGCCTATACCTGCAGCGTCAGTACCGCCAATATCGCTTATAAGTCCGTCATATCTTCCGCCACCCAGGACAGTCCCCTGTGCGCCGATGTTTTCTGAAACAAATTCAAATACTGTTTTTGAATAATAGTCAAGTCCGCGGACTATTTTTTTGTCAATTTTATATGAGATACCCACAGTATCAAGAATATCGGTAACCTTTTTGAAGTGGTCTTTACAACCGTCGCATACGGAGTCGTAAATTGTAGGAGCGTTTTCAACTATTTCTTTACACACAGGGCTTTTGCAGTCAAATACACGCATCGGATTCTTTTCCATACGCTCGCGGCATGTTTCGCAAAGCTCGTCCTTCTTTTCAAAAAGGAAATTTTTTAACTTATCGTTATATTCTTTTCGGCAGGTTTTACAGCCTATGTTATTAAGATTTAAGGTTATACCGTCTTTAACATTGAATTTTTCAAATATGCTGTTTGCAAACATAATTGCTTCAGCGTCAGAGGCAGGAGTATCCGTTCCCATCATTTCAATTCCGAACTGATGAAATTCTCTTAATCTGCCTGCCTGCGGTTTTTCATAGCGGAAGCAGGAAATGAGATAATACAGCTTTGCAGGAAGAACACCGCTGTAAAGCCCGTTTTCGACAAAGCTTCTTGCGATTCCGGCAGTTCCTTCAGGTCTTAATGTAATACTGCGGTCACCCTTGTCTAAAAAAGTGTACATTTCTTTATTAACAACATCGGTTGTATCGCCCACACCTCTTAAGAAAAGCTCTGTATGCTCAAAGGTAGGAGTTCTTAATTCATGAAAATTAAATGTACGGCTTAAGTTTCTCAGTGTATCTTCTATATATTGATATTTGTAGCTTTCATCAGGCAAAATGTCTTTTGTCCCTTTCGGAGCTGTAATTTTTACGCTCATTTTGTCTACTCCTTTTTATAATTATTTCATAAATTATATTTTAACATAATAATAAAGAAAAGTCAACAAGCAAAAAGTATTTTGTTTTGTTTTTATAGTTTTTTTATAAAAAACAGCAAGCTGTAAAAATAGCTTGCTGTGATTTTTTATTTAAGCTCTGCGATTGTAACTCCGGCTTCGCCTTCTCCGAAGGTACCGAGTCTGAAGGACTTTATTGCTTTATGGTTTCTCAAGAGTGAATGTATACCGCTTCTTAAGACTCCGGTGCCTTTTCCGTGAATAATAACGATGCTCGGTATATGCCCTAAAATTGCGTCATCGATAAATTTATCTGTAACATATTCCGCTTCGTCAAGAGTCATTCCTCTTAAGTCTAGTTCAGGGCGAATATCGCGGTCTTTTATACTTACATTTGAAGTGTTTCTTTGTGTGTTTCTTGCGGATTTTTTCTCAGGCTTATTGTTTTTGCAGGCATATAGCTTCGAAATATTTGTTTTAACTCTCATTATCCCTGCAAGAACTGTAATATTGCCGTCCTTATCGGGAAGTGTGTCAACTGTAACTTCAGCGTCTATGTCCTCAAACATAACCGTCAGACCGATTTTTATATCCTTAATGTTAAGCGGGTTTCTTAATTTTTTTGTTTCTTCAGAAAGCTTATCTGCCTGTTTGTCGCGCTGTTCCTTCAGCTTCTTTCTTGCGTCACCGACAGCCTTTGCACGCTCTGCCTGACTTCTTGCTTTTTTGTTTAAATCTCCGATTATTTCTTCTGCCTTTTCTCGCGCCTCTTCTGTTATTGAAAGTGCTTCTGCGCGTGCTTTTTCGATTATTGAACGGCTTTTTTGATATGCGTCGTCCTGCTTTTTCTTAAGCTCCCGTTTTAAATCCTCAACCTGCTTTCTTAAATCCTCGGCTTCTGCTTTTTCTTTTTCAGCTTCAATACGGTTTTTGTCAATAGTTGTAAGCACATCTTCAAATTTAAGAGCGTCCTTTGAAATTCTTGACTGAGCATTATTAAGGACCTCGTCGCAAAGACCAAGCTTTTTTGAAATTGCAAATGCATTGCTTCTTCCGGGCATTCCCATAATAAGACGGTAAGTCGGCATAAGTGTTTCCACGCTGAATTCCAATGAAGCGTTGCATACTCCCGATTGTGAAAGTGCATATAATTTAAGCTCAGGATAATGTGTTGTTGCTGCAACTCTTGCTCCTCTTTTTCTTAAATATTCAATTATAGCAATTGCAAGCGCTGCACCTTCCGTCGGGTCAGTTCCTGCTCCTAATTCATCAAATAAAACAAGGTTATCAAAGGTTATATCGTTTAAAATTCTTACTATATTTTTCATATGTGACGAAAATGTGGAAAGTGATTGCTCAATACTTTGTTCGTCGCCTATATCGGCATAGATTTCCTTAAAAACAGCGATTTCGCTTCCCATAAAGGTCGGGATAAGTATTCCGGATTGCGCCATAAGTGTGCATAATCCCAAAGTTTTTAAGGAAACCGTTTTTCCGCCTGTGTTGTGTCCTGTAATAACAAGCGTGTCAAAGCCTTCGCCTATGCTTACATCAATAGGAACAGCTTTTTGCGGGTCTAAAAGCGGATGCCGCGCTTTTTTTAAGTTTATTATTCCCTTATCGTTTAATTTCGGCATTTCTCCCTTTATGCTGAGACTGTATTTTGCTTTTGAAAAGATAAGGTCAATATTTGAAATAAGAGTATCAAGAGTTTTTATTTCTTCGCAGTAGCCTGCACACATTGAAGACAAATCAAAAAGAATTTTTTCAATTTCTGCTTTTTCTTTTATATCAAGGTCCTTAAGCTCGTTGTTTAGGTTTACAACGCTCATCGGCTCAATAAATACAGTTGCACCGCTGTCTGAGCTGTCATGCACTAAGCCGGGGATTTCGCTTCTGTATTCCTGCTTGACCGGAAGAACAAAACGCTCGTTTCTCAAAGTTACTGTTGCATTTTGTAAAAATTTCTTGTAATTCGGTGAATTTGTGAATTTTTGCAGCGTTTCACGGATTTTTCCCTGTGCTGCAACCTTTTTTCTTCTTATCAAATAAAGAGTATCGCTGGCATTGTCCGCAAGCTCTTCTTCAGAAATTATTTTAGAAAAAATTTCGTCCTCTAAGTGCTTGTTTGTACAAAGCATTTGAAGATAACCGTCAAAAACGTGAAAGCTGCAATCTGAAAGATAGCTTTTTAAGTGTCTTGAGCTTTTAAAAAGCGCAGCAACAGACAAAAGCTCTCTTATATTCAAAGCTCCTGTTACTTCAAGTCTTTTTATAGTTTCACTCAAATCTCCGTAGTTATAAATCGGAGGTGAGCCCGCTTTTATTGTTGCCTTTGCGGCAAAATCAGTTTCGTTAAGCACAAGACTTACATTATCTATATCTGTTTTTGGTTCAAGAGAGATTATTTTCTCTTTTGTTTTTTCCAGAACAGCATAGCTTGAAACTGTTTTTAAGATTTTATCAAATTCAAGTGTTTTGTAAACCTTTTTATTCATTTATAATTCCTTTCAGACTGCCGTACAGCTTCAGTAATGTTTCTTTTTGCGATACATTTTCATAAGGGTGAATTATATCGCTGTATTTTTTGTAGAGAGGGCGTCTGTATTCATATATATCCTTTATTGTCTGCCCGTCCTCCATTGCTATTCCTCTTGTCTCTAAATTAAAAATCCGTTCAGTAAGCACCTCGTAAGGAACATCAATAAAAACAATTTTTCCGTTTTTTTTGAGATGTCGTATCGAGTCCTCACGCAAGACGACGCTTCCGCCTGTTGAAATAACGGTGTTGTCAACATCAAGCTTTAAAATATTATCTTTTTCAATATCCAAAAAAGCAGAATTGCCCTTCTCATTTATTATATCCTGAAGCTTCATATTTTCATTTTTCTGTATAAAAACATCACTGTCAAGAAAATCCATACCAAGCATTTTTGCCAAAACTATTCCAAGCGTGCTTTTTCCGCAGCCGGGCATTCCTATAAGTACAATGTTCATTTTCTAAAGTCCTTTTTTATAAAATCTATTATATCTGACGGCTTTTCAGCTATGAAGTCTGCGCCGTTTTCCACAAGTTCTTTTTTATCACGAAATCCCCACAAAACTCCGATTGTAAACGCTCCTGCATTTTTTCCTGTCTTCATATCTGTTTTTGTATCGCCTATATAAATACATTCTTCAGGCTTTATATTCCATTTTTCAAGCATTTCAAAAATCACCGTCGGGTCAGGCTTTATCGGATAAGCTTCCCTTTGTCCGAACTTTTCGTCAAATGTATCTTTTTCAAAAATGCTTTCCAAAATCATCGTTGTCGGATAGTGAGGCTTATTTGAGAGTGAGCCGATTTTCATTCCGCTTTCTTTTAAAAATGATAAAAGCTCTTTTATTCCATCATAAGCGGAGGTGAGATATAAAAAGTCCTCATCATATATTTTATTATAATATGTATATACCTTTTCCCACAGCTCCTCGCTGTATGCATTTTGGTTTTCAAGCATTCTTTTTACAAGAATTTTTGCTCCGTTTCCAACCATATATTTATATTTCTCCTTGTCATAGGCTGACAAAGAGAAGGCTTCCAGTGCTTTGTTTGCAAAATAGCTTATTGTTTCAAGTGTATCTGCCAGAGTTCCGTCTAAATCAAATATTGCGCATTTATACATTTAATATACTCCCTTGCAATAATTTACTATATTTTACCACAAAAAACAGTTGTTGTCAATCGGCATGAAATGAGTTTCTGTGTTCTTTTCGTTTTAATGCATGAAGCCAGTTGTTTTTATCTTCTTCTGTTTCAAGTATAAGCCCCGGTACAGGAGTAGGTTTTTCGTTTTCGTCAAGTGCAACCATTATAACATACGCTTCGTTTATAAGAATTTTTTCTCCGCTTAATTTTTCCACATAGGTTTTCACCTCAATTTCCATTGAGGTTCTTCCTGTATATGTTATTTTACCTCTTAAAACAACAGTTTCGTTCGCGTATGCCGCTTTTTTAAATTTGAGCATATCAATAGACGCTGTTGTTACATTGCAGTTTGAATGTCTTCTTGCAACAACTGCCGCTACCTCGTCAATCCATGATAAAAGCTGACCTCCGAAAAGCCTTGAATATCCGTTTAAGTTTGACATTGTAAGCACATGTACCTGCTGTGAACATGAGTCACATACTCTTTTGCTTGTATTTTCCATATATATCACCTGTTTCTTACTTTTTTATATTATGAGAAAATAATAGCATAAAAATGCATTTATGTCAACATATAAATTTTTATTGCAAAATTGGACAATTATCCATATATTGAAGAAAAAACTACGGAGGAAACAGAAAGTACAACAACCGAGACCTTTGAGTATAAGCTCAGTCCCGATAATTTTGCTACTGTAATGTTAAGCTCTCCGTCTTCCAATTACAATGCATGAACGGACTATGTAACAGGCGGATATTGAAACAAGCAGGAAGACAGGCTTTTATCTGTCTTTATCCTGTATATGAGTATGCTTCTTGTGAAGCTGTATATAAGTTTTTGGTGAAACTCCAAATTCTTTTTTAAAAAGTCTGCTGAAATACAGCGGGTCGTGAAAGCCAAGCTGATTGCTTACTTCATGCACCTTCATATCGTATATAACAAGATAATCCGCAGCAGTTGTAAGTCGGTAATTCAATTGAAAGCGAAGTGGCGATGTACCTGTGTATTCTCTGAAAAGAGTATAAAAACGGCTTTTTGAAAGAAGTGTTCTTTTCAGTAAATCAGAAATATTAATTGTCAGATGTACATTTTCTATTATGTATGAAACTGCCTGTTTAATTTCTCTGAGATTAGGGTCAGGCGTATTTTCGGCACGATTTCTCGAATATAGCGATAAAAATTCGATAAGCATACATGCGCTCGAAAGCTCGCTGTATTTTTTTCTGTTACGATATTCTGCAAGCACATATTCGATTTGCTTATTATAGAAAAGATACTGCTCTCCTGATTTATAGTTAGGTGTAATGTGGTAAACTTCATCTGTTTCCAGTTCAAGCTCGTCTAAAATTTCTCCGGCGCATTTTCCTGAAAATATGCAATGAACATATCCTGACATATACTCACTTATAAGCTCCTGCGGTCCTTGCGGCTGATATATAAAAAGCTCAAATTCTCCGAGATTATAAGCAGCGCCATTGTTTTTTAGCGACAAAGAGCCATGAGAAACATAATACATATGATAATCGTCAGATTTTGGTGCGTCAAACAAAACGCGTCTGCCTTTATTTTTATCATTTGTATATCTTCTTATTCTGTTTATTTGGAAAAATTTATCGGAATTATAGGATTTTATTCTTAAAATCTGTTCCTCCATCATATCACCGCCCATATTTATTATACATTAACACAAATGAAATGTCAATGGGAATTTTGTCTATATTTACCTCATAAAAAAGGAATTTTCGCGATTGTTATATCAAAATGAATAATGTATAATAAATTTAAGAAAAATGTTCTTTTTGTACACTAAAAAGCTTTTTTTAACCCTGTACAAAAAATGTAATTTTTCTTATAATATAATAAATAAAAAGAAGGAAGGAAAGAAGAAATTATGAAAATTTTCAGAAAAACTTTAGCATTGATAATGTGTTTAATGATGTTATTTTCATTAAATCTTGCGGTATCTGCCGAAGATACCGTGTCGGAATATTATGAGGTAAAGCTCTCACCGGAAAATTATGCTATCATTGATTTTGATATTTCCGGCTATTCCAGTCACCCTAATAACTTTGCGGTGAAAGCGTATTACAACACCCTTTTTCCAACAAGTGGGTATTTGCTTGCTGAATATTTCAGCGTAATTGCAAGCTATAATGTACCTATAAAAAATGCTCTTGAAACCGTAAATATGAGTTGGTATATTCAAGCGGCAGAGCTTACATCAAGCAGAGTGTTACCTATTTTTTATGATCTTAATAAATTTGCTCCCGATATAAATCCGGGAAGCTATGAAAAAGACAGCGACGGCTATAATGAAATAGAGGAATATACTCAGAATTATTGGCCTGCAAGCGGATATTCCTATACCAGCAGACCTTTTGCTTCACAGGTAGCAAAAGAGGTTACGGATAATACCAAAGGAACACATACATATGATATTACTGATAATGTAATGAGCTTATACACAGCTGATACCTGTACCTCTGAATATATCACACTTGCAACAGGAAGGGAAACAAGTCAATATTCAAATTCATCTTATGTTATGAATGATACCTCTAAGCTTCCATACCTCACAGTAAAATACAGAACTGCGGATATTTTAAGCTATATAAATTCAATGACCGAAGAAACAGCAGCAGATATTATTAACGATATCGGAGTTATCGGAGTATTATCGGAAAGCACAGTCGGCTACAATGAATTTAAAGCTCTTTCCGATGAATTTAAAGCGGCAGTTTCGAAAAATATTTTTGAAGCAATTCCTTCAGAAACAGGTTTTACAAGCTTTTCTGAAATATGCTCCGTATACGATGCAGCTATGAATTTAGACAGAATTATATTGTCTTTAATAAACAGCGCAAACGAAGAAAATATTGCTTCAGTTATGCTGTCAATCGGAGGTGCAGGCGCATTCACAACAAGCGCAACAGGCTATGAAGCTTACACAGCTTTGAGTGACGCAGCAAAAAAAGAAGCAAATGCAAATATGCTTTCTTTAATTCCCGAAGGTGGCTTTACAGCTGTTTCCGAAGTTGCGGCAGCTTTTGACAGCGCAATGGTTTTAAAGACAGTTACATTTAACATTTCACCTGTCAATTATGCAACCTTGTATATTACACAGAGCGGTTACTATACTACCACAGCAGCGCTTAATTTACATTATAACAGAGTTTATTCAAATGATAATAATATAAACACACAGCATATGAGTATAATTTCAAGCTTTGAAGTGCCTTTCAAGGAATTTCTTACAAATATTAAAGCAAATTATACCTTTACACCGGGTAACAATACAGTGACAAACAGAAAACAGCCGTTTTTCTATGACCTTAATAAATTTGAAATTGACGCTGAAGCAGGTGTTTATGATAATACAACAGAAGAATATGCAGCTGTACTTACATATGCAAATAATTACTGGCCGGGCGCAGATTCTGATGGTTGGAGTTATGCAAACAGCAAGTTTAAGACAGCCTATGTATTTAACGATACAACAGCTTCAGGTATGTCAAGAAGAACACTTGATATAACAGATAGCGTTCTTTCAAATCTTAAAGCTTCGGAAAATAATTATCTTACCCTTTCAACAGGTAGATGTAATTCTCAATACATGAACTATTCCTTCAAAATGGGTGCAAATTCAAGAATACCTACTCTTACGCTCACATATCTTGAAGCAGATTTGTTAAATGCAATCAACAGCGCAACAGCTGAGGATATAACAGCTATTCTTGATGATTTAGCAAATGCAGGAGTATTCTCGGAAACCGAAAGCGGCTCTGAATTGTACCTCGGACTTACGCCGTCAGGTAAAAAGGAAATCGGAGCAAATTTCCTCTTGCAGAAGCCTGAAAATGGTTTTGCAAGCATTGCAGATGTTCAGGCAGCTTGGGATTTGAGTATGACCTTAGAACAAATTACAACAGAGATTAGTCCTAATAATTACGCTGTTGCATATACAACTATAAAAAGCGGCAGCTACGGCTATGGCTCATATCACGACAAAAATCCGGGCGGTACTTATACAGCAAACATAAGCGGAGAACTTATGAAAACCTATGTAAACAAATGGGAAATGTCTGATTTCTCAAGAAAAAAATACGCAAATCTTTATACAACAAAAACTATTACGGAATTTAATATTCCACTTAAAAATGCACTTTCTGAAATGAAAATGAATTACAGTGTAATTGCTGTTCAGAATAATAACACAAGCGGCTTTGATGTTTATTTCAATACTGCAAAAATTCCTTTAAGCACAGTTCCTGCGGTTTACAAGAACGCTTACAGCGTAACGACTGCTACAGGTGAAACGGACGAAGAAGGAAACGCAATAACAACTACTGAAGAAATTACATCGGAAACTGACGCGCAGTTTGACGAATGGTACAGCTATGCTACCTCAAGCGACTGGCAGGCAGGACCGCAGAATATTCAGTCAGGCTACAAAAAAGGAAGTACAGTGTTCAGCGAAGAAGCTGATTTAACAAGCTATGCTCTTAAAAGCTTCAAAGCTTCTTCATCAGATTATATTGCGGCAAGAGCGGGAAATGCTTCAATGTATGACGGTTGGAGACTTACAGCAGTTCCTACAATGAAGCTTTCTTATACAGCTTCAAGCATACTTGACTATATAAATTCATCAACTGACGGAAAAGTTCTTCTTGATGAAATGGGCTTGTCGGGACTTTTAAATGCAAGTACAGCAGGCTATAACGGTTATAACGGTCTTGACGAAACAGGAAAGGAAGAGGTTTCTTCTGCGATTATTTCTGATATTTCAAACGGCGGTTACAACACCTATGCTGAATTTATCGTTGCTTATGACGAAGCGGTAGAAGCTTATGTAAACAGCGTAATTGAAAATCCTGTTGTAAATATCAGCTTTGATGACGGAACAGTAGCAAACTCAGGTACGGATACAACAGTTACACCTGTCTTAGAAGGAACTCCAAGCTATGTAACAGGTGCTGACGGTTCAAAAGCGCTTTCTATTTCAAACACATTCGGAAAAGACGCTCAGAATTATCTTAACTTAGGTGAATATAAATTTAACGATGACAGCTTCTCAATTGTATTCTGGTTAAGAGCAGTTGAAGCAGGTATTGGAGAATTTGGTCATGACGCAGACGCGTCTTCAAAATGTTCCTCCGGTGCAGTAGATTTTACTGCAAATACATATAAATTGGGCGGCGTTGTTCTTTCAAACAAAGATTTCGCAACAAATGACAAAACAGGCTTTGCACTTACTGCTATGCCTCAGTCTGCCGATTTCGGAGTAAATATGAAGATAGGAGAAAACGAAGTATGCAACACCACAGCAATTGACAAGCCTTCTGAATCAAGATGGCACCAGATTGCATATATTGTTGACAGAAACGGAAACGCTGTGACATATGTTGATAATACTGCTGTTTCAACATTTAGAGTTTCAGACGCATTGGGAACCATCGACGGTGACGGCGCAAGCCTTATATTCGGTGCAGACGGCTTGGGACAGTACGGAATGATAAGCGGTGAATTTGACGATATCAAAATTTATCCGTTTGCATTGGGTGCAAACAAGCTTGAAGAAATGTACTACGAAAAAATGCTCGGCAAGGTAAATTATGAAGCTGAGACGCTTCTTTCCTCCGAAAATGCAGGCAGTATTTATTCAGAAGAAAATAAAACAGCTTTAAAAACTGAGCTTGAAGCTTCAAAAGCATTTGCAGACAGCTATACAATAGGAAATGCTGAAGCATTGAAAAATGCCTACGAAGAATTTAACGCTTACTACGATGATTTTCTTAATAAGGATTCAAAAGGAACAGCGCTCTTTACTTCCGATATTCATATTTCAGGAACAGGCACATCATCAGGAAACGGTCTTTGGATGGTTAAATCATTAAATCAGCATACAGACCTTAATATCGACCTCAAAACATGGATAACAGCCGGAGACTATGCTGAAACAGGAAACAACCACCAGCATTTCTTCTTTAACATACTTGACGCAAATATCCCCGCCGGTCTTAATGCAGTTGTTGCAAGAGGTAATCATGATGAGCCTGCCAACGGTTCAAGAACTGATGAAAACGGAAACACAATATCTCTTACAAGAGATGAGCTTAGAGCAGAATTTCAGGAAAGAATGATGCCATACTTTGATTCAACCGATCCTCTTAACGAAAGAGTTATGGCAGATGGTGTGTTAGATGAGCCTTATTATTACTTAAACGACGGTATTGCGCATTATATCGTTGTTGATAACTATGATACAGTTACAACCAGATGGATAAGTCCTGAACAGTTTGTATGGCTGGAAGGCATTTTAGATGAGATTGCAGGTGACGGAAAGCCGATATTCATTATTCAGCATTTACCGATTACAGGCTCGGTAGGCGGCTCAAACGGCGGTTACTATCTGTATGAAGAATATGGCACAAAGCTTGTAAATCTTCTTAATACATATGAAGGCGGAAATATATTCTTACTCAACGGTCACACTCATAACGGCTTCGGAGGCGCAACAAGAACAGTCGTTGATTTTGGTAATTTCTATCAGATTAACACAACCTCCTTCGGCAAAGGAAGCACAGAAGGCTTCTCCGGTCAGGGCGTTGCGCAATACATAAATGTATACGAAGACAGAGTTGTATTCAGAGCAAGAGATTTTCAGAATGACGAATGGCTGAGAGATTATGACCTAACATTTGCTCTTTCTCCGGCGGTAGAAGCTGTTGCCGAAGTAAACGGTGTGAAATATGAAACACTTGAAGAAGCAGCTGCAAACGCAGAAAGCGGCGATGAAGTAATCTTGCTTACAAACGCAAGCGGAAACGGTATCGCAGTTGAAAGCGGAAAAGATTTGACAATCAACTTAAATTCATATACCTACACAGTAAACGGAGAGTTGGTTGGCTCAGCAAATACAAAAACAAATGCATTCCACTTCTTAAAGGGAAGCAATATCACAATCAAAAACGGTACTCTTTCTGCAGATAACGCAAATATGAAAATATTCGTTCAGAATTACAGCAATCTCACACTTTCCGATGTAACACTTGATTGCTCAGACGACGAGAGCGTAAGATTTGTTTTAAGCTGTAACAACGGAACAACAACATTAAGCGGAAACACAAATATTACAGCATACGAGGGAAGAACAGCGTTTGACGCATACTACTATCCGACAGCAGGCTACGGTGAGGTTAAGGTTGTTGTTGATGAAACAATGACAGGTAAAATCACAGGAAATGTTGTTCTCACAGGAGACAGCGGCTATGACCTTGAAGCATATATCGAAATCTCAGCAGGAACATTTACAAATGAGATTGCAGATGAATGGTGTGCATACGGATTTGCGCCGATAACAAATGCGGACGGTACATATTCGGTAGATGAAATCGTTATAACTCTTGATGATACAACTGTGAATGTAAATGTATTGCCAAACAGCTATTCGCTTATCCTTGCAAGCTACAACGGAAATATACTTGTTGATACAGAAATTCTGACAGCTATAACAGCAAATACACCTGTTTCACTTTCAGAAGCAGGGCTTACAACAGAAGGCGCAACTGAAGTTAAAGCAATGCTCTGGAACAGCGCAGATTTGATGAAACCGCTTTGCAGCTCTGTAAGTAAATAATCTAAGTATATTCTAAGTATTATAGCCCCAAAATGAAAAAGTGGACTGTTTAAAAATTATTTTTAAACAGTCCACTTGGGTTTTTAGGGGATAGGAAAAAAAGTTTCAGAACGGACAAACTGAGCCAAAGCGAAGCTTTGGGACACCCGAAGCTGTATGAGGATACAGCGAGAGGGGAAGTTTGTTCGTAGCAAAAAAAGAAAAAATTTTTTCAAAAAACAAATAAATTTGTCTTTTTTCTTTAATTTTTAATAGTAAAAAAAGATTAAACTATCCTTTGTTTTTATGTTTCATTTCTTTTTTTGCGGTCTGGACTTTTTTAACATCCCCTTTTTTCGTGTTCTGAACTTTTTTTACAATTCCACTGTTTCTTCTTCGTCTTGTATATGCGAGTGCGTCTTATGTATTTTTATATAATCCTTCGGAGAAACTCCGAATTCCTTTTTAAAAAGTCTGCTGAAATAAAGAGGGTCATCAAAGCCGAGCCGTTCGCTTACCTCGCGGATTTTCATATTATACAAAACAAGATAGTCTGCTGCAACGGTTATTCGGCTGTTTTGATGAAATTGAAGAGGCGATGTGCCTGTATATTCCTTAAAAAGCCTGTAAAAATGACTTTTTGAAAGATGTGTTGATTTTATAAGTGCTTCAACATCAATGTTTTTTTCGCGGTTTTTAAGAAGATACAGGATAACCTTTTTCACCTGCTCCAAATCGTTATTTTCAGTAATTTCCGAGCGATTTCTTGAATACAAAGATAAAAACTCAATAAGCATACACGAGCTTGAAAGCTCGCTGTAAATTTTTCTTTTTCTGAACTCTTTGCGCACATATTCAAGCTGTCTGTCAAAAAATATATACTGGTCAGCAGATTTCAGCTTCGGTGCAATATGGTGTATCACATTGATTTTCAAGTTTAGCTCTTCCAGAATTTCTTCTACGCATTTGCCCGAAAAAACACAATGCACATACCCCGTCATATATCCGCTTGTAAGTTCATGTAAGCCTCTCGCCTTATATATGAGAAGGTCAAAATCGTTCAGCTTGTAAACCCTGTCGGGCGTTTTTATTTCAAGAGATTCATTGCTGACAAAATACATATGATAGTCGTCAGATTCAGGCACATCAAATAAAACATGTCTACCGTCATTTTGATCGTTTGTATATCTTACCATACTGTTTATCCGGAAAAATTCCCCGGAATTATAAGCCTTCATTTTTAATCTTTGCTCTTCCATTGTATCACCGCCTGTCTTATTTTTATTATATAAAGACTGTATATTCTGGATGCCACGCACCAAAGCCTCCCTTGCCAGCGGCCCCCTTGTCTAAAGGGGGCTGTCAACGAAGTTGACTGGGGGATTCCCGGGAGGTGTCAGCCGTAGGCTGACGGAGGGATTCTTTAACAATGTTATCTATATACTGACATACTCCCTCAAAATTTTTATTTATTTCGTTGTTAGGTATTCTAATGACAGTTAAATTTCGTTTTTCAATTCTTTCAGTTCTGATTTTATCTTTCAATAATCCTTTTTCTTCATAATGTTGTGAGCCGTCCAGTTCAATAATTAACCTTGCACTATGGCAATAAAAATCAACAATATAATTATCAATTACTTTTTGTCTTAAAAATCTAACGGGATATGTTTTCAAAAAATCATACCATAGGTGTCGTTCTTC
>CAZHZL010000036.1:0-26320 GCA_964537245.1 uncultured Oscillospiraceae bacterium | reverse complement strand
ATTTAATATATACGACACAAACCCACCTGAAAATGGTGGGTTTGTCAGTAGTCTGTATGCTGTTATCTTATGAGGTAACAGCATATTTTTGTGTTTTTTAGTTGTAATTAATTGACATTTTACAAATAATATGTTATGATATATTATGTATAAAAATGTGAATGGAAGTGGGATAAGAATGAATAAAGCTGTTAAAACAGTCGGCTTTATGTTTATAATGATTTTGATTGCAAAAGTGTTAGGACAAGCAAGAGAAATGTTTGTTGCAGCTTTTTTTGGCGTAGGCAGCTTAACCGACGCATACTACGCGGCAAGTACTTTGCCTCTCAATCTTTTTGATATAGTTTTTGCTTCTGCAATAAGCTCAGCTTTTATCCCTGTTTATAACACATATATTGAAAAATACGGTAGTGATGAGGGAGACAGATTTGCGTCAGGCTTTTTGAATACTATAATTCTTTTGTCTGTTGTTCTTTGTATACTGCTTGTAATTTTTTCAAAACAGCTTGTAGGTGTTCTTGCAGGCGGTCTTGATGATAAAACAGCGTTGCTTGCTTCTCAGCTCACAAAAATAATGATGCCGATTATTGTTTTTGCATCTCTTACATTTTCATTTACAGGAATACTTCAGTCAAAAGGGGAATTTAATATTCCTGCTGTAATAAGTATCGTATCGAATGCTGTTGTTATATTATATATGATATTTTTCAGCGATAAATTCGGTATATACGGTTTGGCAGTATCTCTGGTGATAGGCTGGGTGTTACAGTTTTTAGTTCAGCTTCCTGCAGCTAAAAAAGTTGGTTTTTCATATAAGCCTGTTTTGTTTCACAGAGGACTTAAGGATGTTGTGAAGCTTGCGCTTCCTGTTCTTATCGGCACATGGATTCAGCCGATATCAAACCTTATAAATAATGCGTATGCTTCATCACTTAATAACGGTATTTCAGCGCTTAACTATGCTTCAAAGCTTTTTTTGATTGTTGCGTCTGTTTTTACGGTAAGTGTGACTAACTATGTTTTTCCGCTTCTGTCAAAGCAATCTGCGACCGATGATTCTGTAAGCTACAAAAAAACATTATACAATTCATTTAAAATTATACTTATAGTTCTTGTTCCTATATGTGTGTTTATGCTTGCGCTTAATACGCCTATAATTGAGATAGTTTACAAAAGAGGCGAATTTGATGATAATGCGGTAAGACTTACTGCGGGTGCGTTTTATTATTATTGCTTCGGAATAATATTCTACGGTGTTCTTGATTTATTCAACAAAGCCTTTTATGCACAAAAAAACAGTGTTATTCCGGCAGTTATAGCAGGCTGTGCGATTGTTATAAATGCTGTATTATCTTTTTTCTTAAAAAATCTTATGGGCGTTTTCGGACTTGCGCTTTCATCAACCTTGGTATATGCTTTTATGGCGCTTTCGCTTTTTGTTGCTCTTAATTATAAAGTAAGATTTTTTGAAGTTAAAAACATTGTATTTTTAATTAAAGAACTGCTATATGGTGTGATAACATTTTTAGCTACAAAAAGTATTTATACTTTGTTAATAGGTCTTGATACAAATATTATTACAAAGCTTCTCAGAATGGGAATAAGCTGTATTGCAGGTTTAGCGGTTTATGCAGTATTTATACTTGTATTTGAACGAAAAACCTTGAAAGGAATGTATAAATCATAGAAATAGAAAGGAAAAAACGGTTGTGAAGGATAATATAAAAAAACTAAATGACTTCTTTGTTTCGGGGAAAATATATGCTTTTGCAAGAAATGTATTTTTAATTCTTCTGAATGCTTTTCGTGAAACATTTTTCTATAAAATTCTTTTTAATAAAATAAACGAAGACGCTTATGAAAAAAGTCTTTTAAATAATGTGTTTAATTTTATTAAAAATATATATTTAAAAATCGGTCAGCTTATAAATAAAATATTAAGGCGTGAAGAAAAGTCATCTTCGCCGTTAATTTCTGATATTGCAGAGACAAGCGGTATTTTAAAATTTTTAAAAATGAACGATTACAAAGAGTCGTTTCCGTTTCTTATTTTCCTTGCTTTAATGGCGCTTACGGGAATACTTCCGACAATGGTTGTTATAGGGCTTTGTCTCATTGTTGCATTTTTTGCTTTTTTTGACCATAATTTTTCTGCTCGTGTAAAAGAATCTAAAATGCTTGTAACAGATACATTTATTTTCCTGTATCTTATTGCGCTTTTTTATTCAAGATGGATTTCAAATGATATACAGAAAAATAAAATATTCCTTGTTTATTTCGTTTTTGTCGGTTTTTATTATTTTATAAGATTTTTTATTTCAAACGAAAAAAGACTTTATATTTCTTTAAATGCATTTTCGTTGTCAGCCGTCTTTGTTTGTCTTGTCGGAATGGTACAGGTTATTACAGGAAGCTACAAAACAACAACATGGACTGATACCGAAGTTTTTGAAGAAATCGAGGGCAGACTTGTTGCAACCTTTGAAAATCCGAATGTTTTCGGTGAATACTTACTTTTGGTTATTCCAATAATTGTTGCGATGATATTTATATCCAAAACAAAATTATGGAAAACCTTATACACGCTTTTACTTGCAGCAGCGGGTGTATGTATGGTTATGACATATTCAAGAGGCTGTTGGCTAGGAATAATTTTTGCGGCGGCAATATTTGTTATTATGATATTTCCTAAGCTTATATATCCTGCACTGGCTATTTTACCATTTGGAATTTTTGTTATTCCCGAAACTATTATAGACAGAATCACAAGTATCGGAAATATGCAGGACGGCTCAACCGTTTTCAGAGTATATATATGGCGTGCAACAATAGATATGTTAAAAAAATACTGGGCGTGCGGTATAGGTCTTGGTACAGACTGTTATGAAAATTATTATTCTCAGTATGCTTATGACGCAGTTTTAGCGCCTCATTCTCATAATACTTTTCTTCATGTAATGTGTGAATCCGGAATATTTGGGTTGCTTGTATTTGTGTTTTTAATGTTTTTTGTTTTCAGACAGCTGTTTGTTGCATATTCAAACACAAAAAACAAAAATCTTAAAATTATTTCTGCTGCTTTTATAGCTGCGTTTGCAGGCTCAATAGTACAGGGAATGTTTGATAACTTATTTTATAATTACAGATTATATATGATTTTCTTTGCGGCGATAAGTATTTCGTGTGCAATATATGAAACTTACCGAAAGGAGAGTGCAGACAGTTATGAATAAAAAAATTAAAGTTCTTCATATTTTAAGTGATACAAATATCGGTGGAGCAGGAACTCTTTTGGTAAATTACCTTAAAAATTTTGACAGAGAAAAATTTCTTATAAAAATTATACTTCCGAAGGACAGCTTGTTAAAGCCAAGGATTGAAGCGTTGAATTATGATGTTATTGAGCTTGACGGAAACGCTGACAAATCTCTTGATTTTAAAGCAATCGGGAAATTGAAGAAAATTTTTAAAAACGAAAAACCTGATATCGTTCATACACATTCATCAATGAGTGGGAAAATTGCGGCTTTTTTAGCTGGTGTAAAAACAAGAATGTACACACGCCACTGTGCGTATGACCCTAAAAAATTCATGACAGTTTTTCCTTGTAAGCAGATAAACGGATTTATTAATAATACACTTTCGACACATATTGTTGCTGTTGCACAGGCGGCAAAAGAAAATCTTACTGATACAGGAGTTTCGGATAAAAAGATAACAGTTATTATAAACGGTGTTGATTCTCTTACCGAAACAACAAAGGAAGAACAAATCTCACTTCGTTTAAAATATGGAATAAAAGAAGATGATTTTGTTTTCGGAATAGTTGCAAGGCTCGAAAATGTTAAAGGTCATGATTATTTTATAGAAGCGGCAGAAAAAATCTGTTCAAAATATGATAATATAAAATTTCTTATTGTCGGAACAGGTGCTGAAGAACAACGGCTTAAAAATAAAGTAAGTGAGCTTAAGCTTGACGGTAAAGTCATCTTTACGGGCTTCATTACAGATGTTGCGTCAATATACAGCATTATGGATATGAATGTAAACTGTTCATACGGTACTGAAACCTCATCTTTAGCATTAAGCGAAGCAATGAGTATTTCAAAGCCTGCAATCGCAAGTATTTACGGTGGAAATCCTTATATGATTACAGACGGAGAAAACGGACTTTTGTGTGAAAAGCAGAATACCGAAGCTTTGGCTGAAAAAATGGAATACATTTTAAATAATAAAGATATATATGAGAAAATGTGTGTTACAGCAAGAGAGCATTATGAAAAGAAGTTTACTGCAAAAAGAATGACGCAGAAGCTTGAGGAAATATACGAAAATGAATATCGGAGGAACAAATAGATGAAAAAAACAGTAAAATATCTGATAGATGCAGTTATAATAATTGCCGTAGTTTTAGTTGGTATATATGCTTTGTCGGTTTTAAAGCCTGCACTTTTCGGAGCAAATGATTATAAGGATGTAGAAATTACAGTTGATTTTCAGCAGGTAAAAGAAGAATTTATCAACGATATAAATATTGGTGATAAAATGCTTGAGCATACGCAAAGCACATATTTTGGTGAGGTTATAGAGGTAAGCGACCTTGAGCCTTCGGTTTTGCTTGTAAGCGATTATGAAAACGGAAGATATATCGAAACAGAATCATCTGAATACTTTCGGAGAAGAGTTGTTTTAAGAGCGAGTGCAAGAGTTTCTGAACAGGCAATCAAGCTTGGAGAAATTTCTGTTAAAATCGGCGGAAGATACGGTCTTATATTTAACGGAAATTTAGTTGACGGAACTGTAATGAAGCTTGATGTTATAGAGTAATATTTGAAAGGAGAGAATTAAAATGATAAAAAACGGTAAATTATTCGGTAAAATAAATGTTTTTGATTTTATTGTGATATTTCTTCTTATTGTGCTTGTTTTTGGTATATTTGCAAAGTTTGTAATCTTTTCAAATGATGAAAAACAGCAGGTTAATATTACTTATGAAATACTTGTAAAATCTGTTAAACAGGAAACGATTGAAGCATTTGAAATTGGTCAGAGTGTTTATGAAAAAGCAAATCTTTACAATATCGGAAAAATTACTTCAGTTAAATCCGAAGAAGCAACAGACCTTATGGAAACACTTGACGGAAAGGTAATTGAAGCGCCTATTGAAAACAGATACAATCTTATAATTTCTGTTGAAGCACAGGGAATAAAGGACCATAACGGTCTTATTTCTGTTAATAAGTGTAAAATTTTTGACGGTAAGGATATAACCTTTGATACACAGAAAAATCGTTGTCAGGGAACATTCAGAAATTTAAAGTTTGAATAAAAAAATTAATTGCTATATATGATTTAGGAAGGATGATAAAAATGAACAAAATAAGAATAGCAATATTAGGTTATGGTAATTTGGGTAAAGGTGTTGATATCGCTTGTGATATGAATGAGGATATGGAGCTTAAATATGTTTTCACAAGACGAAATCCTGAGGATTTAAAAATCCTGTCTGAAACTGCGTCTGTAAAAAGCGTTAATGATATTCTGAATTATAAAGATGAAATAGATGTTCTTATAATTTGCGGTGGTTCTGCAACTGATTTACCGGAACAGACTCCACATTTTACGAAGTATTTTAATACAGTTGATTCGTTTGATACTCATGCCCGTATTCCTGAGCATTTTAACAATGTAGATAAGGTTGCAAAGGAAGCAAATAAAATCAGTGTGATTTCAGTTGGCTGGGACCCGGGTGTATTTTCAATGCAGAGACTTCTTTTTAATTCTGTTTTACCTTCGGGAACAGATTATACCTTCTGGGGAAAAGGTGTAAGTCAGGGACATAGCGACGCTGTAAGAAGAATAGCAGGTGTAAAAAATGCTATTCAGTATACAATTCCGATTGATGAAGCTGTGGAAAAAGCGAGAAGCGGCAACAATCCTGAGCTTACGACAAGAGATAAGCATTTAAGAGAGTGCTTTGTTGTTTTGGAAGATGGCACTGACAAAGAAAAAGTGGAAAACGAAATTAAAACTATGAAAAACTATTTTGCAGATTATAATACGGTTGTTCATTTTATTTCTGAAGAAGAATTTAAACGCGACCATAATTCTATGCCACACGGCGGTTTTGTTATCAGAAGCGGTAATACTGATAAAGAAAATAAAACGAAGCATGTTATGGAGTTTTCTTTGAAGCTTGATTCAAATCCGCAGTTTACAGCAAGCGTTCTTTGTGCTTTCGCAAGAGCCGCATATAAAATGAATAAAGAAGGCTTAAGCGGCTGTAAGACAGCTTTTGATATTCCGCTTTCGTATTTATCAAATGCTTCTTCGGAAGAATTAAGAGCACATCTTCTCTAAAAAAGATGAAAGGAAAAGCAGTTGAAAAGATACTGTAAAAACGATTAATGAAAAAATCCTTGTTTTTTATTTTTATATTTTCACTGCTTTTCGCAATCAATGCGTATTGCGAAGAGTATGTTAAAATAGGACTTAAATATAATACAAAAGCTGTTAGTTCATGCAGTGTAAGTGCGTATGAGGACGGTGCGATTATTGTAAATATCGGCTCTGTTAATCTTATTAATGCAACTGATAGTGGCGTTAATCTGATATATAATAACGGCGGTATTGATGTTATGAATAAGGAAAATTCCGCACCGCACTACATTTTTTCTGATACAGCTTCTTATATCGAAATAGGCTCAACAAACGGTATTGTAAATTTTGACGATACTGCATACAGAGGCACTCTTATTTTTACAATAACCGCAAGCGGTATACAGGTTGTAAACTATGTCGAGGTTGAAGAATATTTAAAGAGCGTTGTTCCATCGGAAATGCCATCAAGCTGGAATATAGAAGCACTCAAAGCACAGGCTGTCTGTGCAAGAAATTACACTCTTTTAAATAAAGGAAAATTTTCAAAATATGGCTTCGACCTTGATGATACTACCGTATGTCAGGTGTATAAAGGAGTATCCTCTGAAAATCCGCAGACAACAAAAGCAGTTGAAGAAACAAAAGGTATAATTGCTTTATATGATGGTAAGCCTGCAAGTCTTTTTTATGCTTCTTCAAGCGGAGGATATACTGAGGATGTAAAAAATGTGTGGGGAAGTAACGGATATCCATACCTTGTGAGCGTTCCTGACCCATATGACCCTGTGTCAGAATGGAATGTTACTTTTACATCTTCTGAGTTAAAATCAAAGCTATCATCTTCAGGTATTAATATCGGAGATATTATAAGCGTTGAGGTAACAAAAAGAAGTGATTCGGGCAGAGCGATTGAAACTGTAATAACAGGAACAGAAGGCTCGTATACAGCAAAGCTTGATAAAACAAGAAATGTATTCGGATTTAAAAGCGCTATGTATACAGTTACTCATGGAGGAGAAACTGTTGCAACACAGCGACCTGTTCTTACATATCAGGGGATTGAAAACAGATTGATTGAAAGACCTGTTATGACAGCTTCGGGAATTATTCCTGTTGAAACATCAAATGCAGCTCCGAATGAGTTTTTATTCAAAGGCTATGGCTACGGTCACGGAATAGGAATGAGTCAGTATGGCGCTAAGGGCTTTGCTGATAATGGTTATACATACGATAAAATTATTCTTCACTATTTCCCCGGAACTACATTGGGAACTTATTAAAAGAAAGGCAGAATATTTATGAGAACAGAAGATTTTGACTACAATCTTCCCGAAGAGCTTATCGCTCAGACTCCGTTGAAAGAAAGAACATCATCGAGATTGATGGTTTTGGATAAAAAAACAGGTGAATATACGCATAAGTATTTTTATAATCTTATTGATTATCTTAACAAGGGTGATGTTCTTGTTTTTAATAACACAAAGGTTATTCCTGCAAGGCTTTTTGGCGTGAAGGACGGCGGTACTGCCGGAATTGAAACTCTTCTTTTAAAAAGACATTCCATTGATACATGGGAAGTGCTTATGAAGCCTGCAAAGCGTATTAAAATAGGCGGAAAAGTAATTTTCGGAGATGGCGAGCTTGTTGGTGAAGTAATTGAAGAGCTTGATGACGGAAAAAGAAAAATGCGTTTTATATACGACGGCGTATTTGAAGAAATTATTGATAAATTGGGAAATATGCCGCTTCCGCCATATATAAAAGAAAAGCTTGAGGATAAAAACAGATATCAGACTGTTTATGCGAAATATGACGGCTCTGCCGCTGCACCGACAGCCGGTCTTCATTTTACTGATGAGTTTATTAAAAAAATAGAAGAAAAGGGTGTTATAACAGCTTATGTTACTCTTCATGTCGGACTTGGCACCTTCAGACCTGTAAAGGAAGACGATATCACAAAGCACATAATGCATAATGAACATTATATTGTACCTGAAGAAACAGCTGAAATTATTAATAAAGCTAAAAAAGAGGGGAGAAGAGTTATATCCGTAGGCACAACCTCACTTCGTACTATGGAAGCAGTTTCAAGTGCTAACAATGGCAAAATGGCAGCAGGAAGCGGGGATACTGAAATATTTATTTATCCCGGTTATGAATTTAAAATTGTAGACGCGCTGATAACAAATTTTCATCTTCCGAAATCCACACTTCTTATGCTTGTTTCAGCACTTTCGGACAGAGAAAAAATCCTTAATGCCTATAACGGTGCAATAGCTGAAAAATACAGATTTTTCTCTTTCGGAGACGCTATGTTTATACAATAAAAATTAAAAGGATCTGATAAAATGATATATCTTGATAACGCGGCAACAGAGCCGGTTATGAGTGATGTATGCGAATATATGTATGAAGTTCTGAAAAATGATTTCGGTAATCCTTCATCACTCCACAACTTAGGCTTAAAAGCTGAAAATATTATTACAAAAGCAAGAGAAACCATTGCTTCTTCTTTAGGTGCAAAGGAAAACGAAATATATTTTGCTCCAAGCGGTACTTTAGCAAATAATACTGCTATATTTGGATATTTAAAGAGAAACAAAAGAGCGGGGAAGCAGGTTATGATTTCTTCCGTTGAACATCCGAGTGTTTATAACATCGGTAATGTTCTTAAAGAAATGGGATATACTGTACTGGAAATTCCTGTAAAAGATTTTTGTTATGATTATGATTTTATAGAAAATAATGTTTCCGAAAATACTGCGCTTATAAGTGTAATGGCTGTAAATAACGAAACAGGAACTGTTTTTGATATAAAAAGAATAAAAGATATTATACAAAAAAAGAAACTCAATACTGTTATTCATTGTGATTGCATTCAAGCATATTTGAAAACAGATATAAAAGTCAGTACATTCGGTGCAGATATGATAACTCTTTCGGCACATAAAATTGGTGGTCCGAAGGGGATTGGTGCTTTGTATATTAAAAAAGGTCTTTTTGTTGACCCTGTTTATTATGGCGGCGGTCAGGAAAAAGGAATGTTTTCGCAGACAGAAGCTGTTCATAATATTGCAGGCTTTGGTCTTGCAGTAGAGTTGAATTTAAAAAATGATTATATGAAAAAAATATCCGAGCTTTCTGAGGCATTTGTTAATAATCTTAATGAAAAAATTACTGTTAATTCACAAAATAATTTACCTAATATTGTTAATATTTCTGTTCCGATAAGGTCTGAAATAGCGCTTCATAAGCTTGAAAGCAAAGGTGTATATGTTTCATCAGGCTCAGCTTGTTCACAAAAAAAGGGCGAGAAAAACAGAGTTCTTTCAAACTTTGGATTATCACAGAAAATGCAGGACAGCGCACTTCGTATTTCGATAGGTTACAACAACACTTTGGAAGAAATGATTACAGCTGCAAATGAAATTAATAATCTTTAAAAAGCTATAAATATATTTTTAAAAATACTTGACATTTTTTCTTCTTTATGGTAAAATATTTGATGTTGAGCGGATATGGCGGAATTGGCAGACGCGTTAGCTTCAGGTGCTAATGGGCGCAAGTTCGTGCAGGTTCAAGTCCTGTTATCCGCACCAAAATCGACAAGACACATTGAGTCTTGTCGATTTTCTATAAACAAAGAATGGGGCAGAAATATGAAAATTATTGATTTAATTACAAAAAATGCACTTTCTCTTTCGTTCGAGGTTTTTCCGCCAAAAACAGAAATGAGCTTTGACAGTGTAAAAACTGCAACAGAAGAAATCGCAAAATTAAAGCCTTCTTTTATGAGTGTTACATATGGTGCAGGCGGCGGAACAAGTCAGTTTACCCTTGATATTGCGAAAAATATTAAGGAGCTTTACGGTGTTCCGACATTGGCGCACCTTACCTGTGTTTCTTCAACAAAAGAAACTGTGCATAATAAAATAAAGGAAATAAAAAATGCAGGTATTACAAATGTTATGGCGTTAAGAGGAGATATTCCCTCCGGGCTTGAAGCTGCAGACAGAAGTAACTGGGATTATAAATATGCAATTGACCTTATAAGAGAGCTGAAAGAAGCAGATACAGATTTTTGTATAGGCTGTGCATGCTATCCTGAAATCCACCCTGAAAGCATAAATCAGAAGGATGATATTAAACATCTTAAAGAAAAGGTTGACGCCGGTTGCGATTTTATAACAACGCAGATGTTTTTTGATAATAATTTACTTTATAATTTTTTATATAAAATAAGAGAGGCAGGGATAACTGTTCCTGTTATTCCGGGAATAATGCCGATTACAAATGCTAACCAGGTTGACAGGGCAATCAAGCTTTCAGGCTCATTTATGCCACAGAGATTTAAAAGTCTTGTTGATAAATTCGGCTCTGACCCTGCTGCTATGAAGCAAGCCGGAATTGCCTATGCAACTGACCAGATTATAGACCTATATGCCAACGGTATCTCAAATGTACATGTTTATTCTATGAATAAGCCTGATGTTGCAGAAAAAATACAAAGCAATCTTTCGGATATTTTAGGAAAATAATATAGCTTACTTAAAAAAAGACTGAACAAAAAATTGTCCAGTCTTTTTATTATTTACCAATGCAGAAGTTTTTAAATATATTATCAATTACTTCATCGTTAACCGTTGTTCCTGTTATTTCTCCTAAAGCAGAAGCGCAGTTTTCCAAATCAATAGACGCCATATCAGCTTCGTAATCATTTGAAAGAGTCACACAGGCAGCATTCAGGTAGCTTATTGCAGAATTAAGACAATCAAAATGCCGTTCTGAAAATATTGCTTCATCAGATTGAATCTGTGATAATCTTGATTCGATTTTATCTTTTATACATTTAAGAAGCTCATCAATTCCGATTTTTTCTTTTGCACTGATTTTTATGCATTTAAAAGTACCTTCAAGCTCTTTACAGGAAAATTCCGCTCCTGTATCTTCTTTATTAAAAACAACAATGCAGTCATTTTTCAGAGTTTTGATTTCTTCTTTTTCCTCTTCTGTAATTCCTTTTTCGATATCAATCATATAAATAACCAAATCAACATTATTCATATATTCATAGGATTTTTGTATACCGATTTTTTCAACTGTATCGTCACTTTCTCTTAATCCGGCAGTATCGGCAATATTCATTATATAACCGCCGATATCTATTCTTTCTGTGACAACATCTCTTGTTGTTCCTTCAATATCTGTTACAATAGCGCGTTCTTCATCTAAAATTGCGTTTAAAAGTGAAGATTTTCCAACATTGGGTTTACCGCATAACGCACAGGTGAAACCGTCTCTTATTATTTTTCCTTTATCGTAGCTTTTTAAAAGAAGAAGAACCTCATTTTTTATATCAGTAACTTCATCAAGAATATCTGCATTTATATTTTCGCCGGATTCATCGGGAAAATCATTTCTTGCCATAATATTCATAACAACATTCATCACTTTTTTTCTTATTCCTTCAACCTTGCTTCTTAATTTTCCGTCAAGGTTGTTTTGCGCCATAAGAAGTGAATTTTTAGTCTGTGCATTTATTATGTCAATAACAGATTCAGCTTGAGTTAAATCCATTTTTCCGTTTAAGAAGGCTCTTTTTGTAAATTCGCCTTTTTGTGCAAGCTTTGCTCCGTTTGAAATAAGCTCACGGATTACACATTCCGAAACTGTTTTACCACCATGACAGTAAAATTCCACAGTATCTTCTCCTGTATATGACTTAGGAGCAATCATTTTAACACACAAGCAGTCATCAATTATATTTTTTTCACTGTCGTATACTTTTCCGTAAAGAAGCTGTCTTTCAACAGCTTCTTTCAGATTTTTAGAGAATATTCTATCTGCAATTTCAACAGCCTTTTTTCCGCTTAATCTGATAACCGAAACAGCGTTGGAAATATTTGCAGTTGCGGGTGCAACAATTGTTGTATCAAACATTTTTTATATGACCTCACCAATTTATGATTATACTTCTTAATTCAGGGTCCCAATAGCAATCACTGTTGTGAACCGCTTTTATATATGTCTTCAACGGTACATAGCATACTCCGTTTACATCTATAATCGGAGCGGCAAGCTTGATTGCGTACTGGTCATAATAAATTACATCAGTATTTATCTTAAAGCTATATGTTTCATACCAATCAGTCACATACATTGTTTTTGTTTCGTTGTCCCATCTGTACTGATATTCATATCCCCATGAAAGTGCGTAATCAATAGCTGTAAGCTCAACATAATCTATTCCGTTCACAACTATCGGTTTGTGTTCGCCAAAATCTATAAGATAATCGTCAAAGAAATATTTTACAGAGCCGTCAGCAGCAGGGAGTTCGATATTTCCGATATAATCTGGGTCTTCGTTTGTATATTCGTAGTCTTCGTATGAGCTTTGTTCTTCGATTTCATTATAGTATACAGTAAGCCAATCCTTTACACTTACAGTATTTTCTTTTGTGTTTTTAGGTTTTTCTATTTTTTCAATTTTATTAAAGTTTGAAAAATCATTGTTATAGGTTATCAGTGCATCAATAATAAATTTTGCGTCATCATCATAGCTGTATGACATTGTTTCAGTTAAATCAAATGATACATCAAGTGACATATTAATATTTTCGATGTAACCTTTATCTGTCATCTTGACATTTATTGTAAGTCCGTTTTCTTCAAAAAATTCAATATCATCTAAATCAGCAAAAAATTCAGTGATATATATTTTGGCAGCCTGAAGTGCAGCTTCATCAAGAGATTCTGCCATATCAAGCGTCATTATAATTTCTTCAAACATCTCGTTGCCAGGATAAACAGATTTTAATATAGGCTTTATATAATTTGCCAATGATTTTATATATTGAACTGATTTTTCGTTGTCACAAAAATCAAGAGCAATCGCTTTAGCAAAGCCGATAACAGTTTCGTCGTTCAATTTGATTGTATATACTGAGCCTTTTTTAGAAAAAATATTTTTATTTTCCTCAGCAAACTTATAAACCAAAGAATCTTTATCAGTCATAGACTTGAAAATTTCATTTGTTAAATCATTTATAAGCTTGATATTCACCAAATCTTCCTCGGTCGGATTTGAAATATCGTCTGATGAAGCAGATACATAAGTTGCGTCTTCATATTCTTCAGGTAAAAACAATCGGTAAATTGTAGGAATTTCTAATACAGTTTCAAAATTACCTTCACTCATTTTTTCATATGTTTTTACGGTAAAATTCATATCAGGCGCAACAATCCCTGATGTTGCTTCAGTTTCAAAAGAGGTTTTATCTAAAATAACATTTCCGCCCCATGCCATTTTAAAATCGCTTAGAGCATTGAAAACACTCTGTAAATTAAAAGGCTTCATTTCATTTTTTGTTTCTTCATCAATTTCTGATGTAAGCTCGATTGATAATGTTCCTTGTGTAGTGTACGATGTAAGCTCTGCCTGCTTTAAGTTTGCAGATTTTATGCCTCCTGTTGATGAAAAAATCATGCAAAGTGATAAAAATAATGATAAAATTCCTGTTTGCATAGTAATAACCTCCGTTTTTTAATTTAGTTTATTATATCATATAATTGATTTTATGTCAAGGTTTATTGGGTAATATATGCAATATTTAAAGCAAAATAATTACTTGAATTTTTCAGAAAAACATGATATAATTATATCATAAAAAATATAATTTTTGAAAGGAAAGCCGGATAATCTTAATATGTCCGGTAATATATTACGATGAAAATGTCATTTCGTTGGTATGGTCATGATGATCCTGTAAAAATAGGATACATAAGACAGATACCGAATATGAAATCAATTGTTACAGCAGTTTATGATGTTCCTGTTGGTGAGGTTTGGAGCGAAGAAAGCATAGCTGACTTAAAAAAGACAACCGAAGAAGCGGGACTTTTGTTTGATGTCATAGAAAGTGTTCCTGTTCATGAGGATATAAAGCTCGGAAAGCCTTCAAGAGACCGATATATTGAAAATTACAAAGAAAATATAAGAAGACTTGGAAAAGCAGGGATAAGCTGTATATGCTATAATTTTATGCCTGTTTTTGACTGGACAAGAACTCAGCTTGATAAAACTCTTTTTGACGGCTCTAATGCACTTGTTTATTATATTGAACAGCTTAAAAAAATGGATCCTCTTACAGGCGAGCTTTCGTTGCCGGGTTGGGATGCAAGCTACAAAAAAGAAGATTTAAAGGCGTTGTTTGATGAATATGCAAAAATCACTGAAGAAGATTTATGGGATAACCTCGGATATTTCTTAAACGAAATTATGCCTGTTGCCATTGAATATGGTGTGAAAATGGCAATTCATCCGGACGATCCACCATATCCTATTTTCAGACTTCCGAGAATTATAACATGTGAAGAAAATATAGACAGATTTTTAAAATTGTATGACCATCAGTACAACGGTCTTACATTCTGTACAGGCTCACTTGGTTGTTGCAGTAAAAACGATATTCCTGCAATGGTAGATAAGTATTCTAAAATGGGCAGAATACATTTTATGCATATCAGAAATGTTAAGAATTTTGAAGATGGTAGCTTTGAAGAAACAGCTCATTTTTCTGAATACGGCTCACTTGATATAGTGAAGATTGTTAAAATATTGAAGAAAAATAAATTTGACGGGTTTATCCGTCCTGACCACGGCAGAATGATATGGGGAGAAACAGGAAAACCAGGTTACGGACTTTTTGACCGTGCTTTAGGAGCAACATATATCAACGGTTTGTGGCAGGCAAGCGAAGAATAAGAAAGGAAGTTTTTAAAATGGCTGGTATTTTAGATAACAAGGTTGCTGTTGTAACAGGCGGTGCAGGAGTGTTGTGCAGTTCTTTTGCAAAATGCTTAGCAGAAAACGGCGCTAAGGTTGCAGTATTGGATTTAGATTATGATAAAGCAAAAGCAGTAGCAGATGAAATCGGCGGAATAGCTGTAAAAACAAATGTTCTTGATAAAGAAAGCTTAGAGGAAGCAAGAAATATCGTTAAAAAAGAACTTGGAACTTGTGATATTCTTATAAACGGCGCAGGAGGCAATAACCCAAGAGGAACAACAACAAAAGATTATTTTGATCCTTCAGATTTAGGAAATGAAGATATAAAAACATTCTTCGACCTTGATCCAAAAGGAGTTGAATTTGTATTTAATCTTAACTTTTTGGGAACTCTCATGCCTACACAGGCATTTGCAAAGGATATGAGCGAAAAAGATGATGCAGTTATCATAAATATTTCATCTATGAATGCTTTCTGTCCTCTTACAAGAATCCCTGCTTACAGTGGTGCAAAGGCTGCTATTTCAAACTTCACACAGTGGCTTGCAGTTCATTTTTCAAAGGTTGGAATCAGAGTCAATGCAATTGCTCCAGGATTCTTCATCACTGCACAGAATGAAAAGCTTTTATTAAATGAAGACGGTACATTTACCGAAAGAAGTAAAAAAATATTATCGCAGACACCAATGGACAGATTTGGTAAGCCGGAAGAGCTTCTCGGTACATTGATGTTTTTGGTTGACAGCAAAAAATCATCATTTGTTAATGGCGTTGTTATTCCTGTTGACGGAGGATTTTCAGCTTATAGCGGAGTTTAATATTGAAAAAAACAAAAAACAGATTTCAGCTGAAATCTGTTTTTTTGTGGCACCCCCGACGTGAATCGAACACGTAACTGACCCTTAGGAGGGGTCTGTTATATCCATTTAACTACGGAGGCATATGTATTTTTAAATTAAAACCGTTGATATAAATTAATATCAACGGTTTTTTGGAGCTGATGACGGGAATCGAACCCGTGAGCCTCTTCATTACCAATGAAGTGCTCTACCGACTGAGCTACATCAGCAAACAACAAAAATATTATATTACAAAAAGATAAATTTGTCAATACTTATTTATAAAAAAATAAAAATATATTTTTATAAATTCACTTGACATTTTTAGAAAAATATGGTTGAATATATTATATCAATTTATGAAATGAGGTAATGAACTATGGATAGATTTGAAAGGATTGAATGGACAGATACATGGTTTGAATATCAGGACAGTTCTGATAAAAAAAGAATTCTGTTTATAGGTGATTCCATTGTCAGAGGTGCAAAAAACATATTAAGAGATATGCTTAATGATAATTGGTATACCGATTTTATATGCACATCAAGATCAATCGACGGTGAGCTTTTCAAAAAAGAATTATTCGGATATCTTAAATATTGCAAATACGATTGTATTTTTTTTAACAATGGACTTCATGGCAGTCATATGGATAAAGATGTTTATGAAAAAAATTATGCGGAAGTAATAGAAAATATTTCTGTTATTCAAGAAAACGCAAAAATAATCCTCGGACTTTCAACACCTGTAACCAACGGAAAAAATAAAAATGAATATTCAGCATTCAACCAAAAGGTTGTAGAAAGAAACGAAGCTGTTAAAAGGATTGCTGAAAAAAATAATCTTACTTTTGTTGATAATTATACATTATTGGATAAAAATACTGATGTAAAGCTTGACGACGGTTATCATTATACCGATGAAGGCTCTCAAATTTTTGCAGAAAATATAATTAAATACTTATAAAAATGTATTAATCCTCCTTTATTATATAAAAATAGTATAAAAGGAGGATTTTTATATGCCGAATTTCAGAACTGATTTAGCAGTTGAGAGTATTTACACACATCACGGAGACGGAATTGAGGAGTATGAGTCTAAAGACGGTGATATTACAGTCACAACAATAAAGATAAATGATGAAAATGCCTCAAAAGAGGTTGGAAAGCCGATAGGAACTTATATAACGCTTGAAAGTGATTTTATAAAAATAAATGATACAGAAAAAGCAAAAGAGCTTTCAAAAGCGTTGTCAAAGCAATTAGTTAAGCTTATAAAAAAATATTTCTCTTCGCTTCCCGACGATAAAAAAATTTTAATCTGCGGTCTTGGAAACAGAAATATAACAGCTGATGCGTTGGGCCCTGATTGCGTAAACGGTATTATGGTTACAAATCATATTATAACAATACTGAATGATGAAAACAAGGATTTTTCAAAAGTAAGCGCAATTACGCCCGGAGTAATGGGGATAACAGGAATTGAAACAAATAATATAATTAAAGGCATAAAAGATGAATATAAGCCATCTCTTATTATTGCTGTTGACGCTTTATGTGCAAAAACGCCTGACAGAATGTTCGGAACAATCCAGCTTACAGATACCGGTATAAACCCCGGGTCAGGGGTAGGGAACAGGAGAGGCGCAATAAACGAAAAAACAATGAATGTTCCTGTTATTGCTATCGGTATTCCGACAGTTGTAGATGCAAATGCGATAGTATATGACGCTTTATACAAAACAAAAAGTAATTTACAAACATATTCAGACAGTGATATAAATAATATCTTAAAAAATGTTGAATCCTATTATGTAAGTCCAAAAGATATTGATTCATTAATTAAACGAAGTGCTAAGATAATTGCAAACGGCATAAATTTGTCTTTGCACAGAGATATTGACTTTTCTTTTATAGAAAATTATATTTCATAAAATAATATTTGTATTGACTTTTATGGAAAAACATGGTATTATAAATTTATAAAAAAACATATTACAATAAATAAGGAGAAGGTTAAAATGAATTTAAAAGGTACTAGAACAGAAGCAAACTTGATGGCTGCATTTGCAGGCGAATCACAGGCAAGAAACAAATACACATATTATGCTTCAAAAGCAAAAAAAGACGGATATGTACAGATTGCTCAGATTTTTGAAGAAACAGCAAATAATGAGAAAGAACATGCTAAAATCTGGTTTAAGCTTCTTCATGACGGTATGCCTGATACTCTTGTAAATCTTAACGATGCTGCTGAAGGCGAAAACTACGAATGGACAGATATGTATGCACAGTTTGCAAAAGAAGCAAAAGAGGAAGGCTTTGACCATATTGCATATGTGTTTGAAGAAGTTGGCAAAATCGAAAAAGAACACGAGGAAAGATACAGAAAGCTTATTGCAAACATTGAAGGCGGTCTTGTATTTTCAAAAGATAACGACGCTATCTGGCAGTGTTCAAACTGCGGACATATTGTTGTAGGTAAAAAAGCACCTGATGTATGCCCTGTATGTACACATCCGCAGAGCTATTTTATGGTAAAAGCTGAAAATTATTAATTTTTGGTAAAAAATAAGAAAACGGTATAACTTTTTTAAGCTATACCGTTTTTTGTTTTAGTTTAACCGCCTATCTGGCTTTTTAAGCCTTCTGATTTTACAACATCAAGCAATTTCTGCATATACTCATCACTTGGCGGAGTAATGTGTGAAAGTGTATATTCTCTTCCGAGCCATCTATATTTATCGGTACCGTAAGGATGATAGGGAAGAAGATGAAGCTCATTTACATTCGGGAGGGATTTTGCGAATTTGGCAATCTCACGAATTTCTTCTACTGAATCATTAAAGGTTGGAATAACAGGAACTCTTATAATAAGATGTTTTGCATGCTGAGCAATAAGCGCAGCATTTTCCAAAACAACATCATTTGGCTTTCCGATAAATTCCATATGTTTTCTTCTGTCCATATGCTTTATATCCATAAGATACAAATCAAGATGTTCAAGATATTTTTTTATAGTATCAAACGGTGCAAATCCCGTTGATTCCATTGCTGTGTTTATACCGTAATCTTTACATGCTTTTAACAGTGCAACTGCAAATTCAGGCTGTAAAAGTGATTCTCCGCCTGATAAAGTAACACCGCCTCCCGATCTTCTGTAATAAGGGAAATCTTTCACAATTTCCTGCATTACTTCAGAAACAGAAACATCGCGACCTACGATTTTTTCTTTTCCGTCAATATTCATTGTCTGAATTCCGTATTCCTGAGATTCGGGATTACAGCACCATCTGCATCTGAATGCACAGCCTTTTAAAAAAACAATAGTTCTTATTCCCGGACCGTCATGAACTGAAAATTTTTGTATATCAAAAATTCTTCCTCGGATATTATTGTAATCTGACATATTATTTCCCCTTGATTTTTGAGTGAATTTTAGAATCTGCTCTGCTCGGTTCTTCTTATAATATCATCCTGTAAGGATTTTGAAAGAGTTGTGAACAATGCGCTGTAACCTGCAACACGAACAACAAGGCTCTTATATTTTTCAGGATTTTTCTGAGCGTCACGAAGTGTTTCACGGCTTACAACATTAAACTGCATATGACTGCCTTTCTGGTCAAAATATGCTCTTATGAGTGAAACAAAGTTGTTAAGACCTTCAATACCTTTTAATGCGGACGGATGAAACTTCATATTGTAAAGAGTTCCGTTAGACGCAATAAAGTGGTCAAGTTTTGAAACAGAGTTAGCTGAAGCGGTAGGACCGTTTACATCTCTTCCTGCACACGGTGAAACGCCGTCAGCAACAGGAGTATATGCCAATCTTCCGTCAGGTGTAGCACCTGTCTGTGCACCAAGTGGTACATTTGCTGAAACAGGATATAAGCCTGCCTGATATTGTCCGCCTCTTGGGTTTTTATATTTTTCTACCGGTTTTGTATATGTATATGCAGCTTCTCTTGCAAGAATATCAACTTCATCTATATCGTTACCAAATCTTGGGAGCTCTTCAATCATTTTAAGAATTTCTGCATATCTTGAATTTGATTTCCCTGAAATAACTTCGCTGTAAACTCTTTCTATCTCTTCATCAGAAATATTACTGTTTGCTCCGACAATCTGTTTTACAATTGCTTTTGCAATCGCATTCTTTTCATCATCTGAAGAAGTTACCCCAAAGTTGTTTCTGAGTGCGTCACGAAGCTCGGCAAGTGTAAATTTCTTTTCTTCAAATACAAGCTTCTTAACTGCATAAAATGCGTCCGCCATATTTGCAATACCAAAGCCCTGAGGACCTGTAAAGTTGTATTTTGCACCGCCCTCCTGAACTGAAAGACCTTTTGAGATACAATCATCAACCATAGATGATAAATAGGGAAGAGGACATCTTCTTGCATGAGCAATGTCTATCGCGTTATCAGCATTAACCATGAGCTTAATCTGATAATCCATCTGTTTTCTGTATGCTTCAAAAAATTCTTCAAATGTTTTCATTTTGGCAACATCACCGGTTTCAATACTTATAAGCTCGCCGTTATCTCTTCCGTTTTCAAACACAAGCTCCATAACTCTACACATATTAAAGAATGCAGCGTCATGCCAGCCGTCTGTTTTACCGGGAACCTGAGGCTCAACACAACCGATAATACAGTAGTTTCTTGCATCCTGCAAGCTTATACCTCTTGAAACAAGGGCAGGGATAATTACTTCATCATTATAATAAGCAGGAAGACCTACACCCGTTCTTGTAAGCTCTGCAGCTTTAATCATAAATTCATGCGGAGTACCATTCCATACTCTTACAGAGAATGAAGGCATAGGAAGCATTACATGCATTGTAGCTTCAATACACATAAACGAAAGTAAGTTTGTAGCGTCTCTTCCGTCTTCTGTCTGACCTCCTGCAATAAGATTCTGGAATAAGCTATAGCCGGCAAAGCCTTCTGCAGAAGCAGCGTCTCTCACTTTGGTAAAGTCATTTAATTTAACCCATACACAATCAATAAGCTCCTGAGCAAATTCAAGAGTAATTTTACCCGCTTCATAATCTTTTTTGAAATACGGATACATATATTGGTCAAATCTTCCCGGAGAAATTGAATGTCCGCTGGCTTCTGTCTGAATAAGAAGCTGAACAAACCAGAATGACTGACAAGCTTCATAGAAGGATTCAGCACCGTTTTCAGGAACTTTTTTACAGTTTTCACCAATTACAAGAAGTTCTTTCTTTCTTGTTTCATCTGTACATTCTGCTGCCATCTTAAAAGCAAGCTCGCTATATCTCTTTGCAAATATAATTGCAGCTTCACAGCTTTCTACAACAGCTCTTAAAAATGCACTTCTTTCTATAAAATCAGCGTCGGACATATCAAGCTTTGCAAGTGCAGCCTCTGCTTCTTCTATGATACCTTTATATCCGATTTTTAAAACCTTATCATACTGAACGCTGATATGACCTACACCGTTGTAGTAATAGTTACCCGGAGTAAAAATATTATGCTCCATTGCCTTTTTTGTTTCATCTTCCATATAAAAAGAGGCAAGCTCACTTGTTGTTTTGCCTTTCCAGTATTTATATACTTCTTTAAGCTTGCTTTTTGTTTCTTCTGAAATAAGAAACGGATCGGCTGAACGGGTTGCAATGGTATCAAACTCTTCTTCAAGCCATTCAAAAGAATATTCAGGAAATACCTGACAGCTTCTTGAAGAAATAGTCGCACTTCCGACAATAAGCTCTTCATCTCTTATTGTTATAGGTAAATTTTTTACTATATGTGCAAAAGCTTTCGCTCTTCTTGTTATCATAGGTAAATTTTCAGTTTGCTTGTAGCTTTCTGTAAGAAGAACAGCTCTATCAGCCTCAATCTCAGGCATCTTTATAAAAAGATTGTCAATAAGACGCTGAATTCTTGGGCTTTTTTCAATACTTTTAAAGTTAAATGTTTTCATATTATGCCACCTTTCAATGATATATTAAGAAAAGTAATATTATAAAAAATACTATACCTTATATAATTCTACTACTTTTTACAAAAAAAGTCAATAGTATTTCGTGATTTTTTTAATAAAAAAACAAATAAAAAAACACAAACAAAAAAATAAAGAAAAAATCGGAAAAAAACAAAAAAATACAATTTTTTGCATAAATTTTCATTTTACTATTGATTTTTTCAAAAATATGTGTTATAATCATCTTTGTAAAATTAAATAAAGCCCGATGAAGCCTTTAGAACTTTATGGACTGAAGGGGGAGGGGACTCTGGAGAATCCCGGTAAAATGGGTGCCGATGGTGCAAGGCAGCTGTATAAAAAATACTTCTGCTGAATCTCTCAGGCAAAAGGATAGAGACATTTAAAAGACTATGATTGTTCATATTCTTGTTTTTCGGAGTTGCTGTTTTTATAAAAGGCAGCTTTTTTTATTATTAAATTTTTTTAGGAGGATTTTCTCATGCAGGAATCAATTCTTAAGGTAGTTCAGACAGTCAACGGTTATTTGTCAGACTACATACTCATCATTCTTTTGGTAGGAACAGGTTTGTTCTTTACAATCAAAACCCGTTTCGTACAGGTTCGCTGCTTTGGCGAAGGTATGAAAAAAGTATTTGGTAATCTCAGTCTTAGCGGCGGAAAACAGGAAGGCGGTTTGAGTTCATTCCAGGCTCTTGCAACTGCTATCGCTGCTCAGGTTGGTACAGGTAATATTGTTGGTGCTTCAGGCGCTATACTTATCGGTGGTCCCGGTGCTATTTTCTGGATGTGGATTATTGCTTTTCTCGGAATGGCTACAATTTATTCTGAAGCAGTTTTAGCTCAGGAAACAAGAGTTACAGATGAAAACGGCGAAATTCATGGTGGACCTGTTTACTATATTAAAAAGGCATTCCCGAACGGATTCGGTAAATTCCTTACAGTTTTCTTTGCAATTGCAATTACTCTTGCGCTTGGATTCATGGGTTCAATGGTACAGTCTAACTCTATCGCAGAATCATGTAACACAGCGTTTGCAATTCCTACATGGATTGTTGGTATTATTTTAGCTGTTGTTTGCGCTGTAATATTCCTCGGCGGTATTCAGAGAATTGCTTCTGTTGCAGAAAAGATTGTTCCTATTATGGCTGTTCTTTTCTTACTTGGCGGTTTGGTTATAATTCTTTCAAACCTTTCAGGTCTTGTTGAAGCAATCACTATGATTTTCAAATTTGCATTTACACCTTCTGCTCTTATCGGTGGCGGCGTTGGTGCGGCTTTGAAAACAGCTATCAGCCAGGGTGCAAAAAGAGGTTTGTTCTCAAACGAAGCTGGTATGGGTTCAACACCTCACGCTCACGCAATGGCTAATGTTGAAAAACCGCATGACCAGGGTGTTGTTGCTATGATTGGTGTGTTTATTGATACATTTATCGTTCTTACAATGACAGCACTTGTTGTTATCACAACACTTTATACAGGTGAAAATGGTCTCGGAAATATGGCTCCTGAGGCATATAAATCAGTTTTGGACGGAAGTACATTATTTAGTGGAATTGCTCTTTCAAAAACAAATGCAATGCAGCTTGCTGTAACTAACGGATTCCCTTCATTTATGAGTGGACTAGGAAATGGCTTTGTTGCTATATGTCTTTTGTTCTTTGCGTTCACAACAATTATCGGATGGAACTTCTTTGGAAAAATAAATGTTCAGTATTTATTTAAAAACAGTAAAATCGCAGTAGCAATTTATTCAGTTATCGCTATCGTATTTATTTTCCTTGGCTCACTCCTTTCAAACGATCTTGTTTGGGAGCTTACAGACTTCTTTAACTATCTCATGGTTATCCCGAATGTTATTGCTCTTATAGCGCTTAATAAGATTGTTGTTAAAAATTCAAAATCAAATAAATAATTTTTGTTTTTTTAAAAAAAGCTGTACCGTTAAAAAAATGCGGTGCAGCTTTTTCATTTTTAAGAATTTTTTAAAATTTTAATAAATATTTATGTATGATTTTATATATAATAAATATAAAAAAGAAATTTTAAAGAGGTATTAAAATGAAAACTATAACTTATACAATAAAAGACAGTCTGGGAATTCATGCAAGACCCGCCGGTGCACTTGTAAAAGAAGCTTCAAAATTCAAATCAACCTTAGTTTTATCAAAGGACGACAAAACAGCTGATTTGAAAAAAATTTTTTCACTTATGGGGCTTAATGTTAAATATAACGACACTATAACAATAAGTGCCAGCGGAGAAGACGAAGACGAAGCAATAAGAGTTATTGAAGAGTTTTTCAAAAACAACTTATAAAAGGGTGAGCATAATATGATAATTATAACCGGAAAAAGTGTTTACGGCGGTATTGCAATAGGCAAAATCAAATTTTTAAAAAAAGAAGAAGCAAGCATAAAAAAAAGACATATTGAAAATATCGAGCCTGAAATAAGAAGATTTTTTGACGCAAAAAAGAAGACAAAAAAGCAGCTTGAAGAGCTTTATGACAAAGCAGTAATCGAAGTTGGAGAAACAAATGCCGCAATATTTGAAATTCATAATATGATGCTTGACGATGATGATTTTAACAATTCAATTATAAATATAATTAATTCTCAAAGAGTAAATGCTGAATTTGCAGTAGCACAGACATCTGAAAATTTCGCAAGAATGTTTTCAGATATGGATGACGAATATATGAAAGCAAGAGCAGTTGATGTAAAGGATATTTCAGAAAGACTCATTAACTGTTTGTCTGATAAACACAATCAAACAGGAGAAACAACAGAAAAGAAACCGGAAAAAGTTATAATTTGTGCAGATGACCTTGCTCCAAGCGAAACTGTACAGCTTGATAAGGATAATGTTTTGTCATTTGTAACATTTCATGGTTCAGCAAATTCACATACTGCAATTTTGGCAAGAACAATGAATATTCCTGCGATAGTGAATCTATCCAGCTCATTTGGCGAAAATTTTGACGGTAAGCTTGCAATAGTTGACGGAAACAGCGGAAAATTCTACATTGATCCCGATGAAAAAACTCTTGAGAAAATGAAAGAAAAACAGAAAAAAGATATCGAAGAAAAAGAGCTTCTTCAAGCACTTAAAGGAAAAGAAAATGTAACAATAGACGGAACGAAAATAAATGTGTATGCAAATATAGGAAGCTTATCAGATATCGGAAGTGTTATTTTCAACGATGCAGGTGGTATAGGACTTTTCAGAAGTGAATTTATTTATCTTGAGAGTGATGATTTTCCAAGTGAAGAAAAACAGCTTCTGATATACAAAAATGTTCTTGAAAATATGGTATCTAAAAAAGTTATAATAAGAACTATGGATATAGGCGCAGATAAAAAAATAGATTATTTTAATCTGAAGCCGGAAGAAAATCCTGCGATGGGTTATCGTGCTATAAGAATTTGTCTTACTCAGAAAAACATTTTTAGAACTCAGCTTCGTGCATTGCTTCGTGCTTCAGTTTACGGAAATTTATCTATTATGTTCCCCATGATTACTTCTGAATGGGAGATTATTGAGATAAAAAATATAATAGAAAGTATAAAAAAAGAGCTTGATAATGAAAATATTAAGTATGCAGAGATTGAAACAGGAATAATGATTGAAACACCTGCGGCAGCAATGATAAGCGATATACTTGCAAAATATGTAGATTTTTTCAGTATAGGCACCAATGACCTTACACAATACACGCTTGCTGTTGACAGACAAAACGAGCAAATTGAGAATTTTTACAACGCACACCATGAAGCCGTTCTCAGAATGATAAAATTTACTGCTGAAAATGCGCATAAAGAAGGAAAGTGGGTAGGAATTTGCGGAGAGCTTGCCGCTGATCTTACTTTAACTGAAGAATTTTTGAAAATGGGGATTGATGAGCTTTCGGTTTCGCCGTCATATATCCTTACATTAAGAGACAGAATAAGAAAAATCAATTTAAAGAAACATTAATAAATATCCACCTGCTATGCGGGTGGTTTTTCGTTTAAGGCAGAGATAATACTAAAATATATTTAAGGTAGGAAATCCAAAAATGATTTCCTACCTCTTAAAATACTTAGAAAAATCTTTTCAAAAGGCCTTCAAACGCCTTGCCGTGTCGAGCTTCGTCTCTTGCCATTTCATGAACTGTATCATGGATAGCGTCGAGATTTGCTTCTTTAGCGCGTTTTGCAAGGTCAAATTTACCTGCTGTTGCACCGTTTTCAGCTGCAACTCTGAGTTCCAAGTTTTTCTTTGTAGAATCTGTTACAACTTCTCCTAAAAGCTCAGCAAATTTTGCTGCGTGTTCTGCTTCTTCATAAGCAGC
>CAZHZL010000035.1:0-28287 GCA_964537245.1 uncultured Oscillospiraceae bacterium | reverse complement strand
CTTCCGCTGTATTTTTAATATAAAAGAAAAAATGGTATAGAGAATGCGTAAAAAACATTCTCCATACCGTTTGTTATTATTCAAGATGATAGCACAAGTCGTAATTGAAAGTCAAATCATATGCTTTCTTTGATCTTGAATTACCACCTCTTGTTTGTACTATCTGTCCGCTGCTAAAGGTTAAAATATGCGAGTTTTTCGTAAAGTTTTGTTGAGTATTCGGAAGAAGTTTTAAATAAATTTTTAATTTTATTTCATTTTCTGCACTTTCTTTATAAACAACAATTTTTTCAATAAAAGAATCGATTACATTTTTTCTAAGCTCATCGGAATAATCAAGTTCTTTTAAAATACTACATTGTTTTTAATAATTAACTTCAATAACACAAAAGTAAAGGTAGACAGCACCGCTGGTAAGTTTTCTATAAATAACCTTGGGAAAATAATCACAACTCTTATTATAAATAATAGAGTTGCGGAAATTTTCCCTTTTATACCAGCGGTTATGTCTACCTTTGGGTTTATTTAAAAAATATTCTTCTAACAAAAATATAGTGCAAAATTATTTATTTTTCTATTTTTATTTTTTCTATTATTTATCCTATTGCACTATAAGGAGGAATTTTTTTGATAAATGTAGAAATCGACAATAAAGGTTATAATGAAAAGCCTTCTGAATTTGGTCTTATTTCAAATAGGCTTACAAACTGTGAAACTGAATATATAGAATGGTCTCAATTTTGCGATTTAGTCGGAAATAAAGGACATGCTTTTTTAACTTCGGATTTTCACAGCGGTAAGCGAAACCGAGAAAACTTTAAATCTCAACAAATATTTGCTTTAGATTTTGACGGTACTGCAAGCTTTAACAAAGTATCTCAAATTGCGGAAAATAGCCGAAAGCATCTATATTCAAGACGATTTTATAATGCTGATTTCCGCTTCCACTGCGTCAAAATGCTCGCAAATATAAATCATATTAGCTGTGCTTTTTTCTTGTTGAAACAAAAATCAGCTATTATAAAATTCTCCGACCTTAAGCGAGCGCAATTTTGAGTAGATTTTGGTGCAGAGGATGCGATAAGGCTTTGTGCCTTATAAAGCCGATAAGACGAAATATACCAAAATTACGCCGATTAAGGCGTCTTAAATATAGATGTTTTCGGCTGAGGTCTTCCCATAGCATTAGCATACGAAACCTATTCTTCAGTAAATAGAGATAGATTTCGTATTGTTTTTATTAGTAATTGTCCTATTTCAGATATAAGAGTTTCAGAAATTATAATTGATGCACTTATACATATATTTGAGGGCTGTGATACTGCCTGCCGTGATGTTACACGGATATTTTTAGGCGGTAAATCAGTTATATATGAAAATGAAGTTTGTTTTTCAGTTTCCAACTTACTTATGGAATTAGGAAACTTTATGAAAGCAAAATTCAAGGATAATCACTATAAAAAGCAGCTTGAGATATTTTATAAAAAGCACAACTTAAAATGCAACAGCGGCTTCGCTATTCTTTCTCATAAAGAAAGCGAAGATTTTTATGAATTCAAAGATATTGAAAATAAAATATATTTTAATTTTGAATATGAGGAAAGAAAAACAAGGCGAAAAGCAAACATGGTAAAAACCCGTAATCTTAATTTTAATATACTTAAAATTAAATGCAAACTATATAATGAATTTATTTCAGATGAGAGGCCTTTACATCATAATGAAGTTTTCGGGATAGCCTGTAACCTAAACTCAATTGAAGGCGGAAGAAAGATTTTTCATAAAATAATAGAAAACAGTCAATATGACAAATACCGAGAAAAAGACTGGCATTATTATTTCAATTATGTAACTGCGCAGGAATATACACCTATGTCATGTTGTAACTTCTGCCCATAAATTAGAAATCTACAATTTCTTATACGATGACCTTGAAAGCATAAGGGAAGTATGGGAATCCTCACAGGACCACCCATTATATAACGATGCTTGCAGAGTGATACATGAAATAGACGAAATTTTTGATAAAGTCAACAAAAAAGCAGACGAACACTTTGACGAGCTTATGGACCACCTTTGCAAATTTAATGATTTGTCTAAAGAAAACAAACGATTTGTTTTTGATGTAAATAATGTTGGAATTAAGACATAATATTACCGGCTATCTCATAATGAGATAGCCGGTTCTTCGTAGTTCTCGTTGAATGTATTTATAATTTTTAACAATCATTTTTTAATAAACTAAATTTTAGAGGAAAATGATATTATGAGATAATGTATTAACACTAACTGTTCTTCCCCAAAAGTTTATCTTCATTTCCCCAAGAATAACCTCGTCAAGTTCAGGAATTTGAGTAATTTCACCTGATAAATATTCACAAATACGTTTTTTTGAGCTTAAAATTCTCTGAATAAGTCCGCCGATACGGATATCTGTTACATCAAACCCATGAGGTTTATTTTCCACAAACCATTGATACCTGTATATCTCATGAAATTCTTTTAATTTTTCCAACAGAGTATCATATTTTTCAACAAGTGTTTTAAATAAATCCAAGTTATTTTCCTTATAGGCTTTTCGGGTGTCATTGCCTAAATTTACCTTTAAAGCTAAAATCTCACTTAATTTTTGCAAAGTATCAAAGAGATATTCATACTCCCCTTTTCCTTTCACATTCTTTAATTCGCAAGCAAGATTTTCAAAATATTTTTCATCCTCCTTAGAACATACACCGTCATTTATTCCCAAAAATAAATCGTTATATAAAATATGTTTATTTGGGCAAGCAGCAAAAGTATCACCATGTTTTCCGCCGATTTTATCTATTTTATCAAGTAACATAAATGTATCAAAATCAGCACCGACAATTTCAAAAAACTTTTTCTTTATGCTGTCTGTATCATAATTGCCTTTTGAAATTTCAGCAGCATACATGAGAGACGGAAGAACAGAGAATTTTGAACATTCGTTTCCGTCATCTCCCCATAATGTGAAAAACATTCCATCAACACCATGGTCATTGCATGCACGAACAGCGGGGTTGGTTGACTTCAAACTAAACTCATTATCAGGTGCAAACCCTTTCCATGTCCATGCACCACCCGCAAAATAAACTTTTTTACCAAAAGCCTTATTTGTTTTTATATTACTTGCATAACGCTCATAATCGGTGCTATAATAATCCCAATAAACAAGAGAAACATTGTCAGGAAGATTTGCCTTTTCCTTTATCAATGATAAATCTCCTGATTCATATTGCGATTCTACATTAAGAGCGAGCTTGCAGAACATATCACTCCATATCATAGCTTCAAAATCATATTTTTTTGCAATATCACAAACCTTATGAAGATGCGTATTTATTATATCAAATCTGTTATTTTCGCCATAAAGATTTCTATATTGCCCAAGACCTACCTTATATGCCTCATCCATACCAATGTGTATTTTTTTAGTTGAAAAACATTCTGAAATCGTTTCAAACATATCCTCTATCAGCTTATATGTATCATCATTTCCGCAAAGAAGGATATCGTCGCAATCTCTTATTTCCATATATTCCTGCCATCTGAATATTGCATTAAGATGTGCAAGAGTCTGGATGCAGGGAATAAGCTCAATACCAATTTCGTTGCAATAAGCATCAAGCTCCTTTATTTCTCTCTTAGTATATCTTCCTCTTAAATATCCAAAATAGGGCTGATTATTAACCTCATATGTATCTTCAGTATATAACATAAGGGTATTATATCCCATTTTCCTTATAATTGAAGCGTATTTTTTTACGGAATTTACATTCATGACTGCATTTCTCGAACAATCAATCATAACTCCTAACATTTTTTCCATCATTGATTCTCCTTAATAGTATAAAAATTACTTCATTCTGATTCTATAAATCAATGCACTCATATAAAGCATTGCGCATTTCATTTTGAATTTTGATATCCCAACTATGATTATGCTGAAAATATGTAAGTGAAATCTTATTTTTCGTATCAACCATTGAAAATGCACCGGCAGAACCGTCCCATCCAAATTCTCCGACAGGGCTTAAAGAACCGCTTACATCCTTATCAACATGAGTACGAACTCCCAATCCGTAACCGTATCCTTGCCTTAACTGATAAAAATCGTCAAGCGGTTTGCCTTTCAGATGGTTTGTTCCCATAAGCTCAACTGTTTCTGAAGTTAAAATTCTTTTACCGTTTTTGCCAACTCCCCCGCAAGCAAGAGCATCAAGAAAAACAGCATAGTCCTCCGTGCAGGATGTAAGACCGGCACCGCCGCTTTCATAATCCTCGGTAAGATTATATACACATCCCAACGGTAATCTTTTCAGCTTTCCGTTTTCGTCAAAAACATATCTTGCAGCCATTTTTGAAAGCTTGTCTTCATCCTTTGGAACTCCAAAAAATATGTTTTTCATATTAAGAGGTTCAAAAATATTTTTTTTCATATATTCCCCAAGTTTTTCACCTGACCATACTTCTATCAATGCACCAAGAACATCGTGACAAAGACTGTATCTGAAGCTTGTCCCCGGCTCAAAGCCCAATACTTTTTCAGACATTGCTCCCACAAGCTCTCTTGTACTTTTTTTACCTTCATCGAGTGCACCTCTTATAGCCTCATCATTCAGCTCATAGTCAAGACCTGCGCTCATTGTAAATAAATCTTTAATTGTAATTTGATTTTTTGCATATATCACGCAGTCAGTTTTTCCATTCGGTTCATCAGACAAAATTTTCATTTTTTCAAATTCAGGCATATATTTCGATAAAGGATCTTTTAACATATACTTCCCCTGCTCAAAAAGCTGCAGTGCGGCAGTTCATGTAAGCATTTTTGTCATTGAAAAAATCAGGTAAAGTTCATTACCATCCATTTTTTATTATTCTCAATATCACTCATTCCCGTATAATACCTGAAAAGTATTTTATGGTCCCGATAGACAATACAATCTACTCCGAGGGTATTATATTTTCGTACAAAGTCATCCATACAGTTTTTAAGTTTACCAAAATTCATTTATATCACCAGTTCTTTTTTATATATTTAATTTGTATTACAGCTTCATAAGTTCATTTTTGAACATATAAGCAATCGGATTTTCTGTACGCAAATCAACATTACATATGATATACCTTTTACCGTTATAGATTTTTTCAGCGCATGCGAGGACTTCTGACCATTCGCCTTTTTCATTTTTGTTGCCGCTTATTAAAATCGGAGTAAACCCTTCCGCTTCAAAGGTATTATACAGTATCGGCTTAATCATATCCGTTTCTTTATCGTACCAATACGAAAAATCCTTTTCGTAAAATCGCTCTACTGCTTTGTGATTTGTTTTTCTGCTCACAAAATGTACCGGTAACATTCCACATGGCTTTACCTTTACTGTCTCTCCTGCAATTTCATATTCTCCCGGAAGAAGATTATAAATGATTTCATTTTCAGTGTTGTTTACTTCAGCTTGTTTTTCAAAAACCTCAATCTCTGCCGTATTGTATGTAATTACCTCATCTTTATCATTTAATAAAATAGCTTTTACAAAAAACTTCTCTCTTATATTTACTTTATCAATGACAAACTCAGCGTTTGACACATACACTGTATCGCAGGCTTTTACAAATACATTTTCCTCTGCCGATAGCTTGTTCATTTCATATACAACCTTATAATCGCCTGATTTATTGGTGTCGTTGCACACAAAACATTCAATACTTACCGTTTCACCTTCAAAATATGTATATCTGTCTGTTCTTAGTGAAAGCATAACAGGCTCAAGTGCATTTCTGTAAGCAAAGTATGCCGGTTTCGGATTTCTTTTGCAATCCATTATTGTTTTCATCCAGCCTGCAGGCCATGCGTCTATATATAAATGTATTGCCTGCGATATCATATCAGAGTTTCTTCTGAAGGCTTCTGTCATTATTTTGGTTGCAAACGCTTGATGTGCCTGACTTTTTTTAATCCAATCCTCAGCATTGTCTCCCTTATCAAAAAAGAAATGATAGAATCTGCCTGTCTGTGCTCCGATTATATTATTCGGATGAAAAGGCTCTTTCATCCACTCGGACGGATAGTCATTCTTCATAACATCATAAAAATCAAGTCCCTCTGCTCCAAATTCGCCGCAACCGTAATACCAGTCAGGTCTTGTATGAATCCAATAGCCTTTATTTAATAAACCTATATCTATTCCGTGAGCATTGTACCACATAGGATAGCAATGATTATCCGGCATGGTCTTGCTTGGCGGATCATAATCACCGTCGACATGCCTTATAACTCTGTCAGGATTATGCAGATGTACAGCAATATCACAGCAGTCAAAAAAGCGTTCCAGTTCAGCTCTTTCAAAAAATCTGTGCGGCATATTATATGCATTCGGGAACGGCTCATTTATATATGTCACCAATATATTACACGGATGATTTCTTACGATTTTTTCCATTTCCTCAGCCTGACGTATTCCCTCGGCAAGCTTTGTTCTTCTCATACAGCCAAAAAGCGGCAAATCCGTCTGCGTTAAGAATCCGAGCTTATCACAATATTCATATACCTTATCCTGTACAGGACGCTGTGTAAGTCTGAAGAAATTCATATTACAAAGCTTTGCAAGCAATATATCATCTATAAGCTGCTCTGTATCCCCCCTTAATACATCCTGCTGTTCAAAGCCCATAGTATTTGCACCTCTCAGGCGTATTTTTTCATTATTAAGATAGAACATACCTTTTGGAGAGCTTTCAACATCCTGAGTAAATGTACGTATTCCAAACTGCCTTGCTTTTTTATCGGTCACAATACTGTTTTCAGATATCTCTATATGAATCTGATACAGATTCGGTTCGTCAGGAGTCCAGATTTTCGGTTTTTCAATTTTAAACGGAATTTTATAAACATTTATCCCCTTTTTCGCAGGTATTGGTATTCCTTTCCCCAGAGTATCACCGTATACAGCTTCTCCCAGGCTGTCTCCCAGGCCTACTGTCTGCATTGTACTCGGAGTATATCTGAAATTCTCTATAACTGTTTCCCTGAAATTCTGTCCGTATATTGAAATATTAAACTCAACATTCTTCGCAATGTAATCATCATTTAATACCTCAACCCATACCTCATTTTCCCTCACAAAAATATTGTGAATACTGAGTCTGTTTCTTTCTTCAACATACACGCTGTCATATATTCCCATACCGGGAGGACAGTGATGCCATCCTTCCTGCGGATCATCCCATCCCAGACCTGTTGCCGCATAAAGCTTATCTCCATCTGCACCCCAACCGTAAGGATAATCATTGTACAAATCAATTTTAAGCTTGTTTGTTCCCTCAACAATACTGTTGTCTATATTAAACTCAAACGGTGAGAAAAATCCCTCATGACTTCCTACGCATACATCATTTATATATACATAAGCTATGTAGTCAGCTCCTTTAAAACAGATATAATAAGCTTTTTCAGGATTTTTTGAGTCAAGCACAAACTCGGTTTCATATGTCTTTTTAGCATAACCTATTGGGCCGCCGTAGTCCGGAATTTTTACTTTACTGCCGTCTCTGTTAAATTCTTCTAAATAAATTCTGCTGTTTACACTCTCAAAGGAAGGCGCAAAATCCTTTAAATACTTTTTGTATTTTTCTCTCATATTCGCAAGCTCTTTTGAAAGTTCTTCCTTTGTTGAAATTTTTTCTTTTGTTTCTATGGCAGCAGACTTACTCTCCGTAAGTCTGCTGATTTTTTTCTCAATCTTCGGGGGCTTGTTTTGAGTTAAAAGTTCTGCTCTTCCTCCGATTCCCTTTGTCGCAATATCACTAAAAACATCATTCATAAAAATCACTCCATTCCACAAAAATTCTCAGTTATTTTTTTAAATACTTTGCTATATACATCGCATTGCTGTTTTCCTTTATTCTTTCACATTCTTCGGCAAGCATTTTTTTATTTATGGGTTTTGGTGTATCTCCGAGCATTTTTTCAGCATTTTTATAATAAATTTTTTCTAAAACATTTTTTTCAAGGGAAATTGCCTTTATATCTCTGTTCCACATATGCATTTCTCCGTCTTCCTCAAGGAATCTTCTTATGGTATACACCATTGTATCGGAATGTTCGGTAAGATATGAATCATAGAAGTCTGTCCCGTAGATAATTCTGTCTGCATATTTTATAAAAAATCCTCTCCATTCATCTATAGAGGTCGAAAATTCGGTAAACATATCAGGATGCGGAACAATATCAAATTTTACATTCGGATAAGTCTCCATTATCCTTGTGCAATAATCAATATCATCTGCTTTAAACATAAAATGTGCAAATATAAGGTTCATTGCGGGAAATTTTTTAAGTATACCTTCCGCTTCCGCCCAAAGCTCGCCGTTTGTTTTATTTGTTTCATCGTAATAACAGCCGGCATCGATATACTCCTGAGGAAGAGACTCCGGATGGAATAATTTATCAATATCACCCACATGAATAAGATACGGTATTTGATTTTTCTCTATATAATCAAAAAACAGATTATATATATCGTCATCAAGAGGAATACCGGTAATTTTTCTGATATTCGGCTTTCCCTCTAAACTTTTAAAACCATCAAATCCCATAGAGATGAGTTTTTTTGCCTGCTTAAGTATACTTTCTGCTGTTTCGTTTTCATAGTGCATAATTCCCGCATAGGCATATGCCTTTGGTTTTAGCACCTCTTTAATAAACAATGCACATATATTCGAACTCTCATCAAGCTGATAATTATTCTTCGAACAGTACGGAAGACTTACCGCAACTATTTTGTCGTAATTATATCTTTTAATTATATCGTCGTACCGATGTACTGAATCCATAATATTGTCACATTCTCCGAAGTGCATATGAGTGTCAATGATTTTCACAGATTACGCTCCTTCCTTATATGAAGTCCATGCTGTCTATCAGTGGCATATGAATCGGAAATACATTTTTCAGAAATTCAGGTGCATTAACCCCCTCAAATACCAGGCTGTGCAACTCTGCTAAATCAACAGAACGGCTTTCACCGTCTGCCGAAATTATATATTTACCGTCTTTTTCCTTTATGCTTATATTATTTATACCTGCTCTTTGAAATGTAAATTTCAGTTGCTTAAACAACAATTCAGGATTAATTATTTTTACAGTTCCGTTGAGATTGCACTCCTCTTTATCTTCTATCTGACTTTGCATAGCTTTATCAAAAAATTCTATCTTTCCCATAAGCTTTTTATTTGTTACAAAGCATATATGTTTTAAAATTTCTTTTACACCTTCACCGCCATATTCAATAACATAAAATACATCAGTTTCACTTTTTTCATTCTTATTAATTTCCACAACAACATACCCTTCATCAGTATAAAAAAGCTCACAAACACATCTGTGATGGCTACTTCCGAAGCCCTTCAAAAGCTTTTCGGTATGCTCAAAGGAGCGTATAAATCTATTTTCCTTTAAGCTTTGAAATTTATATACTATGTCAGCATATTGGTATGTTTTGTCACCTGTGATATGACACACTTTATCGCTTTTTTCTTTTTTGGAAAATGTGAACTTATACTCTTTCCCGGTAACAAAAGCATCATTTTTAAAATAAAGTCCCCTTCTTCCCGAAATAAGACATACAGCTATCCCCTCGTTCTTCATCTGCCCAAACGAATGCTTCAGAAGTGCATCCGCATAACCATTTCCTCTTTCATTTTCATCACAGCAAACAGCACCTATGCTTCCGACTGTGATTATTGAATCCTCGCTTTTTATACTTGAAGAATACCAATTCACTGCAGTAACAGGTTTTCCTTCCTTGTATACGCAGTTGATGTGCTTCAGATTATCTTCACCTAAAAGCACTCTGAACCACTTTGCCATACTTTCATCGGGCGTATTAATCATAAATACTCCGGTAATAAGTTCATCAAGCATTCCCAGCTCTTCTTTTGACGGATTTTTTATTTCCATTTTTTTCACTCCTCAGTCATTTATCTTCTGCAGCCAATATCGGAAATATCTATATCCTTAAATCCGATTTTGTAAGCAGGAGAATTTTCTTTTAATCTGAAATCAAATTTTTCTATATTCAAAAATTCAGGATCTACAACAATTGATCCGGTATCTATTCTAAATTTCTCCTGAATTTCAGAAAGCGTATATTCTTTTTCGTCTGATGTTTTAAGTACAACAGGATTTTTATTTTCTATATCAAAAATCAAATTTTTTTCAGAAACAATTTCACATATTTCAGGATTTTCATCTTCAGGCGAAAATCCTGTATTGAATATTGGTTTTCCTTTCGTTACCATAATATTGTTTTCAACTATTATTCCGGTATGTTGTTCTCTTTTTGTGTACATAACAGCATACTCCCCACCAAATGCAAAGATATTGTTTCTGACGGTATTCATTGTTCCGAAATGCTGATGGTATGGGCTTTCACTTGTATTATAGCAAATATTATTTTCAATAAGTGCATAGCGTGAGCCTTCATCTGTATAAAGAGCCCAGCCGCCATAATATTTACTCTTTATATCATGAATAAGATTGTTTCGTACAACTGTACCCTTTTGCTCGCCTAAAAGATATACTCCTCCCATATCGGAAAGCTTGCCAAGTCCCAAATGATGAATATGGTTTTTTTCAATCAAATTGTGATGCGCTATGCTCTCAGCATAACCCCAAACCCAGCCACATGAAATTCCGGTGTAATACAACCAGGCTATTTCGTTGTGTGAAACTGTATTTTCATAAGTATGCATAAGAAGTATTCCACATGCAGAAAAATACCTTTTTCCCAAATTGTATATTCTATTATCCGAAATAATATTTCTGCAAGTGTGTGTACTTTCGTCACTTCCGGATTTTCCTCCATTCATAACAATTGCACCTGCTCCGATATTAGTAATATCGTTGTGTGTTATTCTTATGTTTTTTGATCCGTTTTTTATAACAATACAATGAACGCCAAAGCAATACATTTTGCAGTTTTCAACTGAACAAGAATATGCATTTTGTATCTCAATTCCTCCATGAGCATTGCATACTCCCTGAGAATCAGAAGCATATCCTTCTCCCACATCAGCATCAGTGTCACCATTTGCTATGTCAAATGATGCATAATCTCCTTTTGTATAACCTATATCAAAATTTCTGATTGTTATATCACATACTTTTTCTTCATCAGTACCAGTTATGCAAAAAATTTTATCTGTGACGGGTATGAATCCGACAATTTCATCTGCATTTGTCCGAGGGCTTTCGGGTATGTAATACAATTTTTTTATTTTTTTGTCATAATACCATTCATTAGGCTTTCCAAACATTTCAGGGACATTCTCAATAATATAATTAAGAGCATACTTTTCAGCTTCCATAGATATCGAAAACCTTGTTTTATACTTAAAAGTAATTTTTCCTGTTTCTCTGTCAACAGATTTTATAGGAGTATGTTCATCTATCCACAAATGGTTAAAGCTTATAATAGAATCCTCTAAATTTGAGAATTTATTTATAATCTCAAAATCATCTTTTTTTGCAATAAACCATTTTGAATGTTCGTGAAGTCCGATATTGGGGTTTTCGACACTCTCTGCACTTAATGTTCCTTCTTCGGGGTATTTTGTCATGAATGCAGCCTTTTTATTTACATAAAAATCAGTAAATTCCAAATTACCGTAGCACGATAAATCAACTGAGAAACATTCAGCACCGTTAAATACATCTTTTTTAAAGCCTTTTATTTCAATACCGCCGCTTATAAGTGTATTTTTTTCAGGCTCGATGGTAACAGAGCTTACATTATTTTCAATAATCACAGGCTTCGTTACATTATAAACTTCATCCTTAATTTTTATGGCAACAGGCTGTTTTTCTCCGTTTTTTCTTATCTCAGCAATCAAGCAAAGTGCTTCTTCTATGCTGCTTACACAGCCTTTATTCGATGTTTGTGAAACATAAATTGTAGTTAAATTTTTTTCTTGCATAACTTTATACCTCCTGCACGCTTATACTTCTTATGATAAATTTATCCGCCCTGCCTTCTTTAGCCTTAAATTCAACAGATTTTACCTTTTTATCCCTATCTATCGGAATACGGTAACGGTAATATATATTATCGCCCTCCGTTATATACTCACATGTATATGTAGCTTCAAAAAGGCCCGGTCCCTTTACAGTCATACAGTCGTATTCATCGGATATAATTCTCTCCCATGAGGATTTCAAATAGCCTGTGTGAAGTCCGAAATATATATTTTCTTCAAGTACTTCGCCATTTTCATAGGTTATAATATATTTTCCGATTAAATCATTTTCAAAATTCATTCTTTCGCCGTCACCAAAGAACTGATGCTTAATATATTCATTATAACTATGTGTTACTTCAACATATGATGTTATTTTTTCATTTCGGTAAGCATTTATATCATTAATAATTTTAAGACTGTTTTCTTTAAAATTTTCCTCCGTATCCACTTCGCTGTCCCACGAAAGTGCTCCTATAAATGCCGCGTTATAATACATTGCATTTCTCTGCATATGAACATGGTCAACCGCTCCCCAGCTCGAAGTTATTGCTCCTTTTATGCCATTTGCAATTCTTCCGCTGAAATCGGGCAGCTTATTCGGATCAAAATTCCCGAATACTACATTCATATCCCTATCTAAAAATTCTTTTTCCAGCTTTCTGTCTATAATAGCATACCAATGCAAAATCTCTATATCAGACGGTATCATATCAATTGCAGTATAGGTCGGCGGAATAAAAAGTCCGCTCCATATCCCCGTTACATAATGCTTCATCGGGCGGAGTGCACCACCCTCGGCATTGCCTTTTTTGGTATAACAATTAAGCAGCTTATCTCCCCACATCATTGTTTTTATACCGTTTTCTTTCAGTTTATTATATATTTTTATGATATCTCCTGCATAAAGCTCTGCCGCATTTTTATCTTTACATTTGTCGCACACACATACCGACTGAAGCTCATCATGTGCTATATGAACCGTTTCCGGTCCGAATACATCTATTACCTCGTCTATCACATCAAACAGCAGTTTATACGTATCTTCATTTGACGGACAGTATGTATCGGGATAAATATCGTCCTGCCTTTCCGCAAGCTCTCTGTGATTATACAGAAGATAATCGCTATGGCTCATGGACGGTATTTCAGGGATAATATTCATTCCCAGCTCTTTAAGCTCTCCTACAAGCTGACGCACCTTATCCTGACTTACATAATGAAGTCCCCCTACATCAGGATGAAATACATTTTTATAAAATTCTCTTGATGTCATAAGTTCAAAACATCTTCCTGAATAACTTGTCACATCCTTGCACAGCGCTTCCCAGCCACTATTGATTTCTGGGTGTTTTTTATATTCCATACCGCCGCCAACTTCAATAACTATTGTGTTAAGTCCGTAATATGCACAAAATTCTGCATATTCCGTAAGATATCCAAGCTCTTCTTCGGCAGGAAGAAACACCTTCACACCACGAACCTCGCAAACCGGATAGTTATATATAACACCTTTTCTGAGCCCGCTTTTACTCTTTCTCTTTATCATTGCAGATGCATAAATAAATCCGTTAAGACTTTTTGAGTAAACTGTGATACTCTCATCAATCACTATTAAATAACCTTCTTTGTTTTCTTTATAAACATCTCCAAAGGTATTATTTACAAGCGCTATCTCATTTTCTTTAAATTCATTTACAAATCTGATATCTGTAATTTCACCTGTTTTCACAGATTCCTCTAAAAGCTTATTTATATATTTATTTCCACTGTTCTGATTAATTTTAAGATTAAGCCCTGTCGCCTCTCCGTTTAACTGTTCATATCTGCACATTAAGTCTTTCACGAATAATTCTCCCTTCAATTATTAACAGGCAGGCAATTTATATATGCCTGCCTGTACATTGTGGTTATTTCAAAATACTGTTTAAATCTTCCACACCCGATTTATCAAGCAAACCCGAAACATCTTCTTTTGATATTACGATAAGACCACTTTCATCCCAGAAAACCTTTCTGCCGATTTCCTCCGACAACGCACGGAGCGGTAACATCATACGGTTATTTATAATCATCGGCGGCTGGTCAAGCTGTTTTATCTCATTGTTGCTTGTATACTCAGCCTTATCCAATGTAAACACTATTGTTTTTCCTTCTGATGTTACAGTTGCGCTTTTAGAAGCATCATCCCAGGCAACATCTGCACCTATAGCCTCGGTAATAAATCTTACAGGCACCAGTGTTCTTCCATTTACTATAGTCGGTACTGCATCGGGTACAGTTCTTTCTATTCCTCCTACAAGAGACCGGCTGCAATTAACCTTGAGTGCTACTGCTTTTGAATCTGCCGTATTCATTTTAGCTACCGTTTGATATTCTTTACCTGCTTCTTCAAATTTTATTGCACTTATGAGCATTTCTCCGCTTTGGCCGTATATTTCAAGCGTGCTTCCGGCACCCATCATATTAAAACAGCCAATCTGTTGCCAACCTGAATTTCCCTCCTGCATATTAAAAGGTATTTCAGTTTTTTGCTGCGTCTCACTTGTGTATGCTACGACAGCGTTTTCACAAGCAGTTTCACTCAATGTTTTCCATACATACACCTTATAATATACCGCTTCCGCAAGCTTGATTTTCCATGATACCTTTCCGCTTTGTGCATCAAGTGCGAATGCCGGTGATGCATTATACCCTACATACTCACTTTTTTTCAATTCACCCGTAACACTGCACTCATTCGAGGTTGTATCGAAAATATTTTCAGCCGCCCATGCATTTGTACTAAAAAAAACACATGCCAAAGCTATACAGATTATTATTCTATTTTTCATCGCAATTCTCCTATTCTGTACGGTTGTCATTAATAAATATGGCTCCGCCTTGCGGTGGGAATATTATTCTTGTACAATTATTTCCGTATCTTGTATATGGTTTTAAAGTGCTGTTATTTACTCTCGATACTGTGAAGCTCTCTCCACTGCCGTTGTATTCAAACCATACTTTTGTCGTACCGTAGCCATTGAATACTCTGTTAATATAAACACCGGTATATTCTCCCGTATCATCATATACACGCTCGTCCGAAAGTCCCATTTCGTAATATTTATCAGCTACGGATAAATCCTGGGTAGTAAAATACATAACCTGTCTTCGCTGCTGCGTTATGTCGTTGTTATCATATTTCTCCAAATTTGTGTGATACAAAAACCCGTGCGTAAGCAGTGCACCGCTACCGGTATATGGATTTATTGTAGTATACGATCCCGTCCCAACAGGATTTCCGTCTTTCAGATATGTACCGTCGGAATATATATTGAGTGAAAGGTCTATTTCTCCGTTCACATCATCAATAAAGCTATTTTTTATAAAAAACATATCGGATTTTGCTCCCGTAGGAATATAACCGTCTCCACCCGATGGTGACTTCATCGTTGGTCTGTACAGCAGAACAACCTGCTTTATTTTAGTCTTTTCCGTATCATAAAACGTACATGCAAATATGTCACCCTTCTCGATACTATATACCTTATTGTCAACACAGCCTGTTGCAATATCCAGGGCGGTGCAGCTGTTTCCGCCTGCATCAGTATACTCAAAATCCGCTCTTAAGATTTTTGACCCTTTGATATCATTAACCTCGACTGCCTTATAAGTTTCCCCTTTTTCTTCATCATAAAGGATTCTTACCTTATTCGCACCGTACCTGTCCATATACCATATATTATCCGCTGAAGCTGTGAATGTATTGCCGATAAAAATACATTCGGGAGTTTCCTCACCTGCAATCTGATATGCCCATATATTATAAAGCGCTGACGGCATATCATACACAATATCTTCCCAGAAAAGATATTCATCGCCGTCTTGTGTATTCATAGGCTCTACAACAATTTTTGTATTTGAGCCTATTGCAATTTTACCGCCGAAAAATGTCTTGTACTCGTAATTGTATACCTTGTTTTCCGCAACAGTATATAGCCTGCCGTTTTCTCCCTTTTCTTTAAGAGGAACAAGAATATAATTTACCTTTTCTTCGCTGTCAACAGTATATCTGATATATTTAGCATCCGACAGCGCTTTTACAATACTGTCTCCACTATATTTTTTAGAAGTACCGTCACTGCCCTCAACTCTGACATCATCGGCAAGTTCATATTCCTTTTCACACGGCTCATCCTCATCAAGACCGACTAATTTGATTGATCCGTTATGAAGTCCGCCCGATATTATATCAAGGACAATTCCTGAATAATAACCCTCGCTCACTTCTGCTTCTGCCCATACAATTCTTCCGAAATAATCTGTATAAAGCTTATATGGTTTTCCTGCTTCTAGCTCAATTGCATTGCTGTTTTCTTCATATTCCGTTGCAAGCTCATAAGCATTTTCTTTAATACCAATTTTTTTCTTATTAGCCTCATAATAAATTGTATCAATTGTATCGCTTAAAAATTTTCTGCTTATATATGCCGTCACAACATTTCCGTTTTTTGCATACGAAACAGTCTGCCCACGCTTAACATATGAAAAATCTACAGAATTTCCTTCTTCATCAAATAAATACACTTTGTTATCATTTTTATCTTCCGTATTTACAACGTGAGTTCTTTCGCGGTTGAAAAACTCTTTTTTTATTTCATCGACACCATATATATAAAAGGATTGGAATTTCCATATTGTAACAGTATTCAAAGAACCGTCTGTTTTTGTCAGCCGTATACTGCCTGCATCTATATCATACATATCTGCAGTCGGTGTTTTTACTGCAAGACCGTTGTAAATTACCGGCACACTTGCATCTATATTTACTGTTCTTTTTTTGTCGTTTTTGTAATATGTCAAAGTATTACCTGAAAATCCTGCAATATCTTTAGCTTCAATAAGCTCTACCTCTGCCTCTCCGCTAAAATTAATATACCTGATTTCTTCTACAGTCCTATCACTGCATGTTACATATGCTTCAATATATCCGCCAATATAATTCTGAGGATTTTTGATTTTATCTGAAACCTTATAAATAACATTGTCTATCATCATATACCCATTTAAAAGACCGCTTTTTCCCGACAAATTGCTGACATCATTTGCTGTAACCTGCCCTTTTATTTTAGCAATTTCCAGCGAATCATTTAAAAATGTGACATTGTCTTGGGTCTGATACGATGTTGTATACGTTCCGTCCTCCTCTTTTACCAGATTGGTGCTTTTCATTAATTTTACGGAAAAAGCATTATATATGATTTTCGCAATCTGACCTGCTGTAACCTCATCGTCCATAGAGAGAGTGATATTATTAAAAAGCTTCAGCTTTAATGCAGTATGCCAATATCCGTTCGGATATCCGCCGTTATACTCCGCTTCAACACGATAGCCCAGCATAGTCACAAATATTTTTGCTATTTCTTTTGCTGTTATATTTTTTGACGGTTCAAATTTTCCGTTTCCCGAGCCTGTCATAAGATTGGTGTAATTTGCCAGCATTATTGCGTCAAATGCTTCATTCTCCTCATCTACATCCGAAAACAGCTGTACAACTGTTTCTTCTTTTATTGTATTTTCTGACCCGGTTACATCTGCGCTAAAATCAATATCTTCAATTACTTCATCCATAAAAAAGATTTCATCCGTAAAACCTGATGTATCAATAGAAACCTCTTTTAAACCTGTTTCATCTTCTTCGATAATCTTAATTTTGGGTTTTTCTGTTTTATAGGTTAAAATTTCATACAATATCTTTGCAAAATCTTTTCTCTGCATTTTTCCTGCCGACGGAACAGACTCATCCATAATTCCGAGCGACTGCATAATTACAAGCTCGTTCTCATAGCTTTCAGTATCTGTTTCTGCTGTGATACCCATAGTAAATAATCCGCTTGTTAAAACAATAAGTACGACAGCTAACGCTTTTCTTATTACCTTCATCTGCTTCCCTCCTATTTTATCAATCTATAAAACATTACTGCTGCCTCTGCACGACTGCAGAATGCTTTCGGAACAAAAAGATTATTTCCTTTGCCGTTTATTACATTCATAGCGGATAAAATATCCACCGCATTTTTCGCATAATCGCTTATCTCACCTTCGTCATCAAAAGAAACTTTCTGCTGCACTGATGTGTCTTTACCCATGTATTCTAATGCTCTAAAAAGCATAACTGCACAGTCCTGGCGTGTAATACAGTTGCCTGTTCCGAAGCTTCCGTCACCATATCCTTTAACAATACCGCTTAATGCTGCCGCATTAACATAGCTTTCATACCACGCACCTTTTGCAACATCTGAAAAATCAGTCTTATAGTCCGATTTATTTCCGATATTAAATGCATTTACAACAAGCTTTGCAAATTCCTCTCTCGTAACATTTCCGTCAGGATCAAACTTTCCGTTTCCCTTACCACTTAAAATATTACGCTTCGCAAGCTCCAGTATTGCTTCCCTTGCCCATGGCACAGTATCTAAATCGCTGAACATACTTTCTGCCTGAATTTCAGGTGCTATTGCTGACTGTCCATAGCTTACACTTGAGCTTGTGCCACCGCCGCTGCTGACAATGCCGCCTCCGTTGCTGCCGCTCCCCTTCGCTGTCACTACAGCCTCTGCAAGAACGGTTTTTAAGCTTGCTACATCAACAATTCTTAATCTGTTAGCAATAATATATCTGTCTGCCGCATCGGTTTTATATCCCAATGCTGAATACTCAGAAGTATCCACGCCAAATTTGTTTTCCAAAAGATATTTATTGACATATTCATATCCCATAGCACTGTTATTTGACAATACATTGATAAAGCACTCAAGTGAAAATATTTCGTACCACTCTTCTATACTTTTGATCGATTTTCCACTCAGTGCGGCAATAACATTTGCTCTTCCCGCATCTGTCAGCTCGCTTGCAAAAATTTCTGTGCAATTCATATTTTTTGCCGCGTCGAGCTCTGAAAGGTCAATATAAAATTCTTTTTCACTTTTAAATGCCGTATCTGCTTTGTTTTGATTAAATGCAATTACAAATGATGTCTCACGAATATATTCAATAAATTTTTCGGCACTACTTATTATATCGGAATTATCTTTAATTGCATCTGCCGTTGTCAGAGCCAGCTCCGTTTTTGTTATCGCCGAATATGGCGGAAAAGCATTTAAATGAAATTTATCCTCATTATTGCTCAAAAACTTCTCTATCTCCGTACCTGTTACATTTTCCGGCTGTATTTGACTCTCATTTTTCAAAAGCTCTGTCAAAACCTTCGGTGTATAATACAATATTTCAAGTGGCTCAGTAATCTGCTCCATCCCCTCGCCCGATAAATACAGAAGGTAGTTTCCTGATGTAACAGTATCATTATTGACCTTGAATTTAATTTTAAATGAACCGTCCTCGCCAACGACTTCTTCATTATTGTATATTATTCCGTCTTTACTGAAATTTGAATTTTCAAGCGTTACCGTTGCCAAAAGTGCATTCTTCTCATCAAATGTATCGAGCTTACCGCTTATCTCAACTACGCCTGTCGATACATCTACCGCAGTTTTATCATACACTACTGCATTCACCTGTAATCCCGCACATAATATGGTAGTGCTGAGAATTGCCGCACAGATTTTATACTTTTTCATTTTGTTCCTCCTTTAAGCTATTCAATGCTCATACTGCCTCCGCTTCCATATACGCCGACATATCCCTTTGAATTAATTCCGGTCGTATCATTCAGGTCTATCACAACAGAACCGTCTATCGTAACCTTTATGTTTGTATATGATACCGAATTGGAAGCTGTAATGCTGAAATCATGAATACCTTCTCCTATGGATTTTTTGGTTATATTCAAATATTCAGCTATTCCATTTTTATATTTTTTAATCATCAGCTTATCATCTTTTATCACAAATTCATATCCGCTTGCACCGTCCTGATAGCTTATATCCGCATCAGATTTTCTGAATGCAACACAACGCTCTGCGCCGTCAGGATTTACAACAGCACTGAAGTTAAGCGTGAGATTGCTTTCTGTCTTTTCTGAGGAATAAGCTTCATCAATATCTCCGCTGTCATTTAATAATTCAGAAAGTCTGTATTCTTTTGTCTTAGCCGAAGCAATAACTCCACCGGTAGGTGCATACACACTCTTTAAGAGTTCAATCTGCTCCTCAGCTGCTTCAATTGTTCCGACATAATCATCAGGCACATCATCTGTTGGCGCTATCGCCATATAAGTATCTTCACTTCTTGCGCCAAGTGAGAAATATCCATCAAGCGGCTGTGGATCATCCATATCAAGTACATCATACAAAAGCTGACCGTCTACCGAGAAGATAGTACGCACTCCACCAGCACATTCTATAGCACCTGCCTGTATTTCATGCCATTTTTCTTCTCCGAAATATGTGTTCGGAATAGTTTCAAGAACACCTGCTTTTGATTTTTGATATTCTACTGCTGAACCGGTGATACATATAAAGTATGCCGGATCTGTTCCCCATTGCTTACCGACTGCAGCCTGATTTAATCCCATAACCATCCAAGAACCGTTAAAACCTTTAATCCTGAATTTAAAACACTGAACAGAATTTACAGGAGCTTTTTCATTAAATGTAGCATATGATATACGGTTTATAATACCGTCCGTTCCGTCTCGTTCTACCACACCCGCTTCCGAAGTCCAGTTTTCCGGCGATGCTACCATATTTTCAACGCCATTGTAAGCAAAGGATTGTGCCTTTATTATACCTTCCATTGCAGCACGCAAATTGCCGTCTGCCAGGTCGATATTATTTTGAGTTGTAGTTTTATCGCTTGCAACAGCTTCTGCAGCTTCGATATAACCTGTGAGAAGATTTTTTGAACCTGGTGCAAATTTTCCGTTTTCATTTCCTTCCTCGATTCCCTCAAGCATATTTTTAGCCGTCTTTATTCTCTTTTTTATATCAGCTGTTGAAAGGGCATCATACTGAGCCGACTGCATAACATATGTAGGCGAATATGCTTCGTTAAACAGCTGTCTGCTGTTGTTTACCGCTTTTACACGCCAGTAAAGGGTTTTCATTCCCGTAGGTAAGCCCTTTGCGATAATCTGTTCCTCTCTTGTCTGCTGTTTGTAAACAATATTTGTAAACTCCTTATCCTCAGCAACCTCAAGTGTATACATACTTGCGCCCCCAGCACGTGTCCAGCGGAATGTTGTCTCTTTATTTGTTATACCTCTTGTTCCGTTTGCCGGCTCTAACAATCTAAACTTACTCATTTCAACAGGTGTAATATTATGTCTGTATTCGTCTCGCATAAGACCAATTTTTGAAAAATCAATTTCCAGAAGTCCGGGGAACTTTTCTGCCGCTTTGCCGCCCTCCTTTATTTCAAAATTGTTGCTTTGGGCGTCAACAAATTCAGCATCATTCAAATGCTCATTATTTTCATATATACCGTAATTTTTAACCTCATTTGCTATATTTGATAAGGATGAGCAGTTATAAAACATATTATCCTTTATAGTAACATATTTCGGCACACCGGCATCATCCGTAGGATATTCCTTAAAATTCTCATATTTGCCGTAAACCGGATATTTTTGCAATGTTTCTGCAACCAAAGCTTTAAAGGACGTCATACCGCCTGCGCCCCATGTAGTACCACGGTTATCGTACTTAATCGGGTTAACGCAATTTATTACAATATTATCAGTTAAACTGTTATTCCGTCCTCCGCCGTACAAAAATCCCATTGTACTGTCTTTGACCACATTGTGATGAGCGTCAACTCCGCAGTTCATATCATCTACATAAATCGCATAGTATGCATTACCTTTTGAAAGTGCACCGTTTACAAAATTATATGCAACCTCGTTACCTCTCATTGTAGGATTTTGTCCGGTATATATCGCACCGCCGTCATCACACATATATCCTACATCGTACAACTCGTTATATAAAATTTTATTATCATTTCCGATAAAGTAGATTCCGGTACCGTTACATCTTCCTATCAGGTTATTTTTTATTGTACATCCCACCGTTTTATATGCACTTATACCGTGTGCTACCCATCGGTATGTTCCCGTAAAAAATATATTGTTATTTGAAATTAAATTTTCAGCAGGTTCAAGTGTTTCAAAATCTCCACATTCAGCCATAGTAACTGCATTCTGACCTATAAAGCTAATGTCACAGCCCTGCACAGAGCTTTTTGTTGTATTTGTCATTTTAACAGCCGAGCCACCGATATTCTTCATTGTACAGCTTAAAATATTTATATTATCTGACTTTGAAATCTCAAATGCCATACGGGTAAATTCTTCAAATGAAATACCTTCAAAGTTCAGATATGACGCACCGTTTATACTAACAGCATCAGCCGTTCTTGAAATGCTGAGCTCTGCCTCCTTCAGACTTTGTGATGGATAATAATAAAGTGTGCTTTTCTTAGTATCAATATAAAATTCACCCGGGATATCTATTTCCTCATATAGATTAACAATCTGATAAGGATCTTTTGTTGACGCACCTGTTTTCGTAGCATTTGTGGTTATGGTTTTTGCCTTCCCGTTTATTTCTTTTACGGAGTTTATTTCATGACGGTAACCATGTGTAAATCTGCCCCTTACAAACGCATTTGCCACTCCGTCCCAGCGTGCAATTCTTGACGCCGCATCCGAACTTACTTCCCAGCTGTTTTCCATCAGTGCTCCGTATAAATTGTCAGCCTTTTTTGTACCTACAGCAGTTTCATCAAAGTTATTCGGATAACTTGCAATAATCTCCTCTTTACCGTTCAGATATACTCTCGAACCGGCATCAAACATACTGTCAGGTGAGTGTCCGTTTCCGATAGTTTCTTCCATAGTTTTAAAATCTTTAAGTCCCTGAGCGGCAAGGTCTATTATTCCTACCTTTCCGTATGCCTCCGGTACCATTCTGTTAAGAATTTTCTGATCCTTTATTACATGAATTTGCGTTTCATCAACAACAACACTTCCCAAAAATCTTACCTTTGCTCCATCATAAGCCTTATAGGTTATGAGAGCCTCTGCCGTTCCCGAATCCTTTCTTGTGAAGCTAACGGCAGTATCCATACGGTAATCTCCTTCAAGGAAATTTACCTCGACCGGCACATTTCCTTTTTTAATTTCCGTTACCTTGTTTTTTGCACCTTCAAGTGTTGCCAACGGTTCTTCAAAAGTTCCTGCTGCCGTATCGCTTCCGTTTGGTGATACAAATATCTGTATAACCGTTTCCTCTGCCGAAGCATACACCATCATTCCAGTAATCATTGTTACTGCAAGTAAAAATGTTATAATACGTTTCATTGCTTTTCCTCCCATTTCTTTACTTTTTCTCCGTTAAACTATAGCATTCAATAATTATGTCATCCACCCAGATACCGACAGAATATGCAGCGTGCCCTTTAAACCTCAGGCTGTGAAGCGTTCCTGCCTCTATGTCCTCGAAGCCTCCGCTGATTTTTCCAAGCGAAGTATCAAATACATTTTTTTCTGTCGAAACAGTTTTTTCATCATAATTCAATACTACCTCATAGACTAAATATGTATCCTTATATATATCATTCAGCATTGGCTCTATTCCAAGCAAGCCATCCGATGTACACAATTTTGTGTAACCGTTTGAATAGCTTATCCTTGCCGCTGATTTTCCATCAGCTGATATAAACTGCGGCATTCTTTCAGAAAACATTCTGCAACCACTCGCGCTGTCACATGCATCGCTTTTCAACTTATATCTTACAACAACCTTGTCATATTCCGTCTCTCCCAAGCCTGCCCTGACAGCATACTCTCCTGCCCCTTTGGGAAAGTAAATTTTAAGCGCCTTTGAGCCACTCACCTCATCGGTAACAATCTCAGCTGTCGAATCCGCCTGTGCAGTAACTGTGTCTATAACCGGCACAGTATTATCAAAATCATAAGTAATAACCTTCTTAAGAGAATATTTCCCGGTTGTAAAATATGTAAACGAGTCTCCGATTTCTACCTGATATGTACACTCAGATAACATATCCCCTTCAAATTCAATAGTTATATTAAGACCGTCTGATATAACTGTATACAAATTACTGTCAAGCTTTGTATTTCCGGCATATACAGTCGGTATATAACTTTCCTGCGGACTTTGAAGTGTTATTTCAATTTTCCTTGAGGTGCTGACATCCTTTTCTCCGTATAACGGACTGACTGATGCTATATTTCCGATAACCTCTGCCGAATCGGGCAGTATATCAGACTGAATTATTTTCTTATATTCTCCGTTTCCTGCACCTATTTCACTAAATGCTGTTCTTTTGAATTTCGGTAATGCTTTTAGTATAGGTGAATTATCCGTTATTGTATAATCCTTTTTTGCTTCATCTGCAAAGCCGGCTCTTTCACGACTTATACCAAAATTATTTGATTCATCTGCATTGCCGTATCTTTTGATAATTCCGCCGTTTAACATATACGGAATAGAAAACGAAATTGCTTTTTCATCATCATTTATAGTCACATTATCGGTAATTATAACATTTTTCGGTATTCCCGAATCATAAGACGGTGTTTCTCTGCGTTTTTTTATATCTTCCGTTATATCTTTAAACTTCGGATATACCGCTATGATTTTTTCTTCATCATACTCCGGATTTTCCTCTAATGATGAAAGCTCTTTGTCATAATTTCCTCCGACCTTCCATACATGGTTTGCCCATCCGCTTGTTGTCCCTCTGACATCATAAAAAATACTTTCATCTATCATCACATTGTTTTGGAATGCATTATTTCTCCCTCCGCCGCAAAGCATACCCATGCCAACATTTTCGATAATATTTCCCGCAACTGTACTTCCATGACTGCAATCATCAAGATAAATTGCAACGCAGGCACTGTTATTATCTCTTACATCGTGTATATAATTTTTTTCGATAATATTTCCAAAATTCAGAAGTCCTGAACCAATATATATGGCTCCTGCGTCACTTTGATTGGTAATTACATTATATATTTCATTTTCCCTTACCGTGTGCATAGAGCCGTCTATCACCACTGCACTGTTCAGTAAATCAAAGAAGTCGCAGTTTTGTACACTGTTTCCACAACCCTGCACATACACACCGTTTGGTTGAGTAGCACAGTAGGTATATCCTGCTGAATGTATTTTACAATTTGATACTATGTTATTACCACGCTCAAGCTTAACCTTATCTCCACCGTTTAAAAGAATACCGCTTCCACCTAGGTCCGCAATTTCACATCCTTCAATACTGCAATTTTTTGAATCCTTTACCACAGCCCCATTTCTTGACATATGTGTAATATTGCAGTTTTTCACGGTTATACTATCAGAATTTTCTATCACTACTGCTGACGCTGCAAAATAGGAAAAATCTATATTTTCAAGCTTTATATTCGATGCTCCGCTGATTTTAATTCCACCTTCAGTATTAAGTGCAAATTCAAAGCTTTCTTCATCAGTCGGATAATAATAAAGCATTGTTTTTCCGTCTGTATTTTCTAAAAACCATTCGCCTTTTGCATCAAGCTCTTCAAGTAAATTGTATATAAAATACTCCTTGTTTTTTTGAGCGGCATAAAAAGGCAACCTTGAAAGCTTTATTTGTCCTGATTCCGGATATATATATTCCGCCGACACATTACATCTGTGATAAAGCCCTACCCCTAAAAAACCCTGTAATATCGGTTTTTCAGCATTTATCCACCTTTTTGCTCTTTCTGCGTTAGTTACTGTGAGTATCCGATAATCCTGCACATCTGTCACAATATCATTTTTATTATTAGGCCATCTTGCAAGAGTTTGTCTCATATCATTGCTGTAAAGCTCATAATATCCCGTTTCACCGTCAAACGGCATATTTTCATCCGGATATTCGATAAGCTCTCCTAAAAAATCTGTTATATCTGTCTGTTTTACGCTTCCCCATGCCTCTCTTGGTATACGGCATAAAACATTTCTATCTGTAACGGTTGTAAAACTTTCCATGTTCAGTAATGCTGAACCGTAAATTTCAACCTGCTTATTTTCAAAGTTCGTAATTGTCAGATTGCTGTCTTCTTCCGTAAGATAAACAGCATCTGAAATGCGGTAAGTACCACCGCACATATATATTATTCCTGTTTCATCTTTTGTTTTTAGTGTACGCATAAGCTCAACCGCTCTTCCAATAGTCTGAACGGCATTTCCTATTGTCAGTCCGTTTGCGGCGTCATTACCGCTATCGCTTACATATACCACAACATTATGTTCTGTTGCGGATACAATGTTTATATTTATAAATATCATAAATATAATCAATAAAAATACGATAAATTTTTTCATAATGTTTTTTACATCTCCGCTTTTAATTTGTATGACATTATCATTCGGCTAATTTGCACGGCAAGCTTAGCCGAATGATTCTTTTTTAGTTATCTGTCATACCAAAAAATATAATTGTATTATTCAAAAATCGGTTTTGCCTCTACTATCGGAGTAATATCTGTGAGGCTGTTCCATGCAAAAAGCTTTGTTGTGTAAGCTTTTGTCTGTGCATCTTCAGGAACATCAAGAGCAATAACACCCTCATTACACATAGCCACATCAACTAAAGTATTTCCTTCATATATAGCTGCCATCATTGTAAATATACCTGTTTGCTCAACTGCAATGCTCATCGTCTTGCCTGCAGCCTGTGCGAGTGATGTAACCTCTCCGCTGTCACTTGTTATACCTGTTATTGTATACGGAGCTGCAACAGGTTCAAGCGCTGACATATCATTAAAGCCGATTACTTCAATATCGTCATAGTAAATTTCCTGAGTTGTATCATACGCATTTGTTATTTCAAATTTTAGCGTTTTTATTCCGTCTGCTTCACTTGAAATAAATGCTCCCGTTACTTCATTTGCATTTTTGTCTGTAAATGTAACGGTTTTTGCTGTTAAGTCAAGTAATACCTCAAATTCATCTGTTCTCTTTTCTGTAATTGTGTCTGCACTTACAACATCTGCAATAGAGGTATTTACAGTTGCGCCACTATCGTTTTTGTGCGTAACTGCCGGCCAGGTATTGTTATACAAAAATCTTACCGCTTCCTTACCGTTCCCGTCCAGTACGCTCGGTCCATAAGGAATGTTTATTTTGTTAACCATTGCTGTCGGCATTGCTTTCATTTTTAACAAAGCATAACGGGTTTTTACTTCCTCCGGTAAATCTATTGAAAATTTCAGCGTGTCTGTTGAACCCGCAGTTGTTGTGCCTGCAATCTTCATAGCTTTTGAGCCGGTATTCGGATTAGTTGCAATTGACACATCAAAGGTACTTGATTCGTTAATCAATGTAATTTCCGGCGTAGTTGCCTCTGTATCAAAATCGTATACATATTTTTTTATATAATTCTTGCCTGCCGTCTTAAAGCTTGTAACAGCTATATCGTTCACCAAAACATCAATTTCAGCGCCAATACCCATTTCCTCACTCAAGGTTATTATCATTTTATTTGTGCTTGTTGTTACGGTATAGTCTGTAGTTTCTGTAAGAGTAGTGTCATTTTTCATAACAGATACACTTTGAGTTTCCAAGTAATCTGCATACAAATTCATTGGATATTCAATTGTGATTTCTTTCTCTAAAACGCTGACATCTGTACTGTTGTTTGACGGAATAGCAGCTGTCGGCATAAGGGAAGCATAGCTGTTAAATCCGATTACTTCAATATCATCATAATAAATTGTCTGAGTTGTTGTATAAGTTTGGTCTATTTCGAATTTAAGCGTTTTTATTCCGTTTGCATCACTTGAGATTAAGCCTTGCTCTACTTCAGTCCCATTATTGTTTATACATGTTACTGTTTTATCTATAAAGTCCAAAAGCACCTCGTAGTTGTCAGTTCTTTTTGCCGCAATTGTTTTTGCATCGACAGCACTTGCAATGTTAATAGCCGCTGTGCTGCTGCTTCCGTACGCAACTCTCGGATTGGAATTTTCATACAGAAATTTTACCGATTCCTTTCCGTCACCAGACAACAATCCTGGTGCACGTCTCACATGTATTTTAGAATTCATTTCTGTCGGTGTTGCTTTCATTTTTACTATAGCATAACGAGTTGCTACTTCCGTAGGCAAATCTATAGAAAAGCTTGGTACATCTGTTGACTTGGCAGTTGATGTGCCTGCAATCTTCATGGCTCTTGAGTTTGTGACGGGATTAGTTTCAAATGTTACATCATAATTTTCTGTTTCGTTGATCCATGTGATTTCCGGCGTTGTTGTAT
>CAZHZL010000034.1:0-28556 GCA_964537245.1 uncultured Oscillospiraceae bacterium | reverse complement strand
AAAAATAGCTGTAATTTTCATATCCCAGACTTTCAGCTATATCGGTTAAACTCCTTTCGCAAGCTTGAATTAATTCTTTTGCACGAAGAAGCTTTTTTTCGTTTATATATTCTGTTATTGTTTTTCCCGTTTCTTTTTTAAAAATATATGCTGTATATTCTTTTGATAAGCATATATAATTGCTTACATCGCTCAAGGAAATATTTTCGGACAAATTTGAGTTTATATATTTTTTAATTTTTATTATATGACTGTTACTGCTTTCAAAATCAATAATATTATTAATTTCATAAAGAATATAATTTAAAATATTTGTCATTTTTTCCTTACTTTTGTATGAAGGAATAAGGTGATTCATAGGAAAAACCGAAAGTATTTTTCTTATTTCGTGGGATATAGTTTTTTTAAGAAAAATTTTTTGTGGTATAATTGAATCGTCAAAAACCTGAAAATTGAAGCTTACGTAATTAACAGGTTCTGTTCCTTGCAGACGTTCTCTGACTGAGCCCGGGGGCATAATAGCGGCGTCATTTTCATTCAGTATATATCGTTTGTTATCAACAATATATGTCAGACTTCCTTTCAAAACAAATGTCAAATCATAAAAAGGTATTTCTCCTCTTTGGATTCTTATACAATTTTTAACCGAAACATTTCTATAATATAATAATTCCTTAACGATATACGGTTTCATAAGCAACTCTCCGTAATATTAAAATAGTGCAAAAAACAATAAATAAACATAATATAATTTATTGAATGTATTAAGCGTTTACTATATAATAATATAAAAAATTATTCTTGTCAAGATTAAAATTGTTAAAATAGGAGAAAAAATATGATTTATGAAAAAATAAGCGGCTTTTCTGACGAGATTTCAGAAAAAATTGATATTCAGTTTGAAACTTTAAAAAAACTTAATATAAGTTATTTTGAGCCAAGAGGCGTTGACGGAAAAAATATTTCAGCACTTTCGGAAGATGAAATTATACTATTAAAAAATAAAATGGAAATGAATAATATAAAAGTTTCATCAATAGGCTCGCCTATCGGTAAAATTAAGCTTGAAGAGGATTTTTCAGAGCATTTCGAGCTGTTTAAAAGAGTAGTTGAAACAGCAAAAAAATTAGACAGTAAATACATAAGAATTTTCAGCTTTTATCATGACGGAGGCGATATGTGGACTATGGAAGAAAGAGACGAGATTCTGAGCCGTCTTAAAAAAATGATTGCTTATGCAAAGAAAAACGGTGTTGTTCTTCTTCACGAAAATGAAAAAGATATTTACGGAGACAATGCAGAACGCTGTTATGATTTGATGAAAGAGCTTTACTGTGATAACTTCAAGGCTGTATTTGACCCTGCAAATTTTGTACAGTGCAAACAGGATACCGAAGAAGCGTATAAGCTTATGGAGCCTTACATAGAGTATATGCACATAAAAGACGCTGATAAGGACGGTAATGTTGTTCCTGCAGGAATGGGGGTAGGAAAGGTTGCGGAAATACTTAAAAATTTAAAAGAGAAAAATTATAACGGCTTTTTAAGTCTGGAGCCTCATTTGGGAAGTTTTACAGGCTTAACTGATTTGGAAACAGATGATAAAATGACAAAGCTGGAAAAAAGCAGCGAACAAAAATTTATCATTGCTTATGATTCACTCATTAAAATCTTAAAAAACTTGGAGGAATAAAAAATGGATAAAATAAGACTTGGTGTAATCGGATTTGGAAATATGGGAACCAATCATTGTAAAAATGTAAGTGATGGAATGGTGCCAAAAATGGAGCTTACGGCAATCTGTGATATATCAGAGGACAGAAGAAAAGTTGCAAAAGAGCTTTATAATGATGTTAAAGTGTTTGAAAATGCGGAAGAACTTTATAAAAGTGGTATATGTGATTTAGTGCTTGTTGCCGTTCCACACTACGACCATCCACAGCTTGTTATAAAAGCTTTTGAATACGGACTTAATGTAATTACAGAAAAGCCTGCAGGGGTTTATACAAAGCAGGTTATAGAAATGAATGAAGCTGCTGAAAAATCAGATAGGCTTTTCGGAATTATGTATAATCAGAGAACAAATCCTATGTATCAAAAAATTCGTCAGATGGTGAAAAACGGCGAGCTTGGTCATATTAAAAGAATTTCGTGGATAATTACCGATTGGTACAGACCGCAGGGGTATCACGACAGTGGCTCATGGCGCTCAACCTGGAAGGGCGAAGGCGGCGGAACACTCATAAATCAGAATCCTCATCAGCTCGATTTGTGGCAATGGATGTTTGGTATGCCGGATAAAATTTATGCAAAGGTTTCTTTCGGTAAATATTATGATATAGAAGTTGAAGATGATGTGACAGCGTACTTTGAATATGAAAATGGTACAACGGGTACATATATTACTTCAACAGGAGAAGCACCCGGAACAAACAGACTTGAAATTGCCTGCGATATGGGGAAAATCGTTGTTGAAAACGGAAATATGATTTTTTACAGAAATGTTGTTTCGGAGCGTGAATTTAATAAAGGCTTTACAGGTGTTTTTGGTCAGCCTGAATGTTGGAAATGTGAAATTCCCGTAAGTGGTTATGGTGAACAACATGTCGGAATTTTGAAAGATTTTACAAATGCACTTTTAAACAAAACAGAGCTTTTAGCACCCGGTGAGGAAGGAATAAACGGACTTACAATATCAAATGCTATTCATTATTCTGCATGGACAGGAAAAGAAGTTTTAATAAAAGAATTTCCGCATGATGATTTTTATAAAAAGCTTACAGAAAAAATCAAAAATTCAAAATCAGATAAAAAAGAGGTAAATCAACGTACTGCTGATACTTCGAATACATATTAAGGGATGAAAATAAAAATGGATAAAAGAATAGGCGCACAGTATTATACAATAAGAGAATTTTGCAAAACACTTGAAGATTTTGATGCTTCATGTAAAAAAGTTAAGGAAATCGGTTATAAAACAGTTCAGCTTTCTGGGGTAGGTGACTTTGAAGGCAAGGATATAAAGAAGATACTTGATAAATATGGGCTCATTGCGGTATGCACGCACAGACCGGCACAGAATTATCTTGAAAATATCGAAAAAGAAATTGAATTTCATAAAGCAATAGATTGTAAAATTGCAGGCTTAGGTGCAATGCCGGGATTTAATGCAGAAATTGAAACAATAATGGATTTTGGAGAAAAATTTACTCCTGTATGTAAAAAATTAAAAGAACAGGGGATTACATTTGCATATCATAATCATGCTTTTGAATTTCAAAAGATAAACGGTAAATATGCATTTGAAGAAATTTTAAAAAGCATAAAATCAGATAATTTTAAACTTATTTTAGATGTATATTGGCTTTCATATGCAGGAATAAATCCGGCAAAATTTATAAAAGAATATAAAGACCGTATAGCTTGTATACATTTCAAAGATTTAAAAATCAAGGAGAATAAACCTTGTTATGCTGAAATAGGGCAAGGGAATATTGATTGGGATGATGTGATCGCTGCTTGCGAAGAATCAACAGCCGAGTTTGCTCTTGTTGAACAGGACACCTGTGAGGGAGATCCGTTTGAGAGTTTAAAAATCAGCTATGACTTTTTGAAAGAGAAGGGATTTTGTTAATATGAATATATGTATCGTAGGATATGGCGCTATCGGTCCCGTTCATGCAGAATCAATAAGCCTTATTAACGGAATTAATCTTTATGGAATATGTGATATAATAAAAGAACGGGCAGATAACGGTGCAGAAAAATATAACTGTAAAGCTTTTTATAGCTTTGAAGATTGTATCTCAGACAAAAATATAGATTGTATTCATATTTGTACACCGCATTTTCTTCATTTTAAAATGATAAAAAAAGCCTTATCAGCAGGAAAAAAAGTTGTCGTTGAAAAGCCTTGTGTAATGAATGAAAATGAACTTTCCGAGCTTTATGAAAAATATTCTGACGCACCTGTTTTTCCGATTATTCAAAACAGAACTAACACATGTATACAATATCTGAAAAATATAATTGATAACGATATATCAATCGGTAAATTTATAGCTTCAAAGGGCATATTAGTATGGAACAGGGATGAAAACTACTATAATAGTGAAGAATGGCGCGGGACAAAGCTTTACGAAGGTGGCGGAGTTCTTATAAATCAAGCAGTACATACTCTTGATTTAATGATTTATCTTGGTGGGAATATAAAAAATGTAACCGCTTCAATGTCAAATAAATCATTAAAGGGAATAATTGAGGTTGAAGACACTGTTGACGCTTTTTTAGAATATGAAAACGGCGCAAAAGGGATTTTTTATGCCACAAATGCTTACCCTGTAAATTCTTCTGTATTGTTAGAACTAGAATTTGAAAATGCGTCATTCAGATATACGGATGGTATACTTTACAAAAACGGAAAACTTATCTGTGAAGATGAAAAAGAATTTTTAGGAAAATCATACTGGGGTATTGGGCATGAAAAAACATTATACGATTTATATTTGAATAAAAAAGAACTGAATTTAAATGACATAAGAAATACAATGTATACAATGTTTGCAATTTATAAAAGTGCAAAATCAGGGGATAAAGTGTCATTTTAATGTACTCCGATTGTGTTTTTTAATTGTAACCGGAAGGTCTCAATCAAATTATAACACAATCGGAGATTTTTATTATTTGGTTATGTTCCATTTAAAAAGAAGGACTCCGGCAATCATTACACCGATACCTACATATTTATTCCATGTAAAAGGTATTTTATCGCTTCCAAAAAGCCCGAAGGCATCTATTATAGCAGCTAAAAGAAGCTGAGAAATCAGTATAATGCTTATTGCGTATGTCGGGCTTAAGCCTTTTATTGAAAGCATAACGCTGATAGTTATCCCGAGTCCTAATGCACCGCCAAGAAGATAAATTTTATCAACATTCATAATTTCTTTGAAATTGCCGTTTTTACCGAAGAAAAACATAACAATAAGACTTAAAACAAATGCAGTTCCCTGAACAAATGCGTTAGACTGAAAAAGTCCGATTTTTTCACTTAATCTGGTGTTAAAAACTCCCTGCAAGCTCATCAGTGCGCCCGCAACAATACTCATAATTATTCCAATCATAAAAAAAGATCACCTCATATTTAAGATGACCTCTCTTATGAAATATTATACAGCTTTTAACGATTTTTTATACAAAACAGTTTTATAAATTAAATAAAACACTATACTTGAAATTAGAATACCCAAACTATCTACGGCAATATCCTTGAATTGCATTGCTCGTCCTTCCGCAAAATAAAATTGAATAAGCTCGTCGCATATTGAAACACATAATCCTGTAATAACAGCATATATAGGTTTTTTGTTCATTGCAGTAAAAAAATATAAAAGCGAAAAAATCCCCAATAGAAAAAACTCGGTAAAATGAGCAAATGTTCTGAATAAATTATGAACAGCAGCAAATTCTATTTTTATTTTTGTAATATTATAAAATGTTTCTAATATGCTTTTTAATAAACCGCTTGAAACTGCTGACGATTGTACAGCCGGCTGTAAAGACAGACTGAATATAAAACATATCCAACCAACCATTAAAAGAAAAAACACAATTTTTTTAATCTTTTTTGAAATAGTCATATATATCCCTCTTACTTACTTTTCTGTCTTTTGCAACTAATTTTATGCTGTCATTTTTTGAATTTCCCAAGTTTATATAATATTCAAGATGTTCTTCAAGTGTATCAAACTGTATTTCTTCGTCATTATTTTGTTCATTACAGCCTTCAACTACAATTACAAATTCACCCTTTATATTGTTTTCATTATAATATTCACACGCGGTCTTTAAATCAAATCTTTTATGCTCTTCAAATTTTTTTGTTATCTCTCTTGAAACGCAAACATTTCTGTTATCTCCAAAGATGTTTCTCATTGAGCAAAGTGTTTTTAAAAGTCTGTGTGGTGCTTCGTAAAAAATCAGCGTTTCCTGTCTTGATTTGTATTTTTCAAGTTCGTTTTCTCTTTGTGATTCTTTAGCTGGTAAAAAACCTACAAAAGTAAAGTTTTTGGTAGAAAAACCTGATACAATAAGCGCACAGACAAAAGCACACGGGCCGGGAACAGGGAAGATGTCAATGTTATTTTCTATACAAGCCTTTACAATATATTCTCCGGGGTCAGATATAGCAGGTGTTCCTGCGTCTGACACAATTGCGATATCATTACCTTCTAAAAGTTCATTTATCAGTTTTTCTTCTCGCATAGCACTGTTATGCTCATAATAGCTTATGAGCGGTTTTTTTATATCAAGTTTTTTTAATAAATTTCCGGTTACTCTTGTATCTTCAGCCGCAACAAGAGAAACGCTGTTTAAGATTTCTATCGCCCTTGGTGAAATGTCAGACATATTTCCGATAGGCGTTGCAATTAAGTATAAGCTGCCTTTTTCCATTTTTTATTTCCTTTATAACGGTTATTTCTGATAAAATTCAGATATTTCTCTGAATTCATCAGATAATATATTCTTTTCTTTATATAAAATAAGAGGGGAGAGAACTATAAGCCCCGGCTTTGCGTTTTTTGCTCCTTCAATAAGAACAAGCTTTGCATTTGAATCTATGTATGAATGTACATACCTGATTTTTTTCGGTTCAATTTTATTTTTTGACATTGATAAAAATATTTCGTTTGTATATTCGCTTCTGTGAACTATACTTATTTTTCCGCCGTCTTTCAGCATATCGAAGCTCTTTTTAAAAAGTGTATCAAGCGAAAATTCAAAAGTATGCCTTGCGTTTTTTATGTCGTCTTTATTGTTTGTTTTCCCACTGTTTTCTTTAAAATACGGCGGATTAACAGTAATGTGAGTAATACTTTGATTTTTAATTACAGAATCATTTATTTCATCTATATTAATATTGTAGTGTTCAAAATATTCTTCAACATTATTTTCTTTTGCTGTAAGCTTTGATAAAAATATCATTTCTTCATCAAAATCAACAAAATATGTTTTTTTCTGTTTATAACGCAAATAACTCAGATACCCGACAGCGCCTGAGCCTGAGCATAAATCTGCTATAATGTCATTTTTCTTTAAATTGGCAAAATCTGCCAACAAAACTGCATCTGTACCAAATTTAAATTTGTCATCATACTGTGCAAGCTTGAAGGTGGTTGTAATATCAGACCAGATTAACATAATTAAAGCTGTCCTTTAGCTTCAATCAAAGCTTTTGAAAGCTGATCGGGACAGGAAGTTCCGCGACCGCCACAGTCTATACCTGAAAGCTTGTCGATTGCGACATCGATATTCATACCTTCCACAAGCTTTGAAATGCCTTGAGTGTTGCCGTTACAGCCTCCTGTGAAATTTACAGAGATAACTGTATCATTTTCAATTTCTAATTTAATCATACGGCTGCAAACGCCTTTAGGAAAATAAGTATGTTCCATAATAAAAAACTCCAATCAGATTATTCAAAAAACTTATTTTAAAACATTATAACACAAAAAAACTAATTATTCAATAATTTATAAAAAAGTTTTTATTTATTTTTAAAAATTACAATGTAAACTATGTATAATTCCGAAATACGCTGTTTTTAAGGAGTTTTCTCTCCCCTTTACTTAACAAAATTTTTATTTTGTTAAGTAAAGTATATAATTTTATCCACTTCTCTTTTTAAATTTCCATAAGAAAACAATTTCTCAATTAATTATCTGATATATTATTTTATGAAAAAACAGATAATATTCACAGGATAATTTAATATTATCATATTTATATAATTAAAATTTTAAGGAGGAATTAAAAAATGATGAACAATGATTTTTTTAAAGGAATTTTAACAGGTGCTGTTGCAGGCGCGATTATGGGAATGATTTTTGACCCTACAAGAAGTCAGCGTGATACAAATCAATTAAAAAAGAAAGCCGGTAAGGTTGTAAAAACTGCAGGAAACATTTTAGAAAGCTTATCTGATTTTTAATTTTAAAAAAATTGTTGCATTTTCTCTGTAATTATGATATACTGTTTTATATAAATTTATAATTACAGAGGTGAATTATGAGAAACAGAGGTTTTGAAATTGCAAAAGGCTTTGAAAATCAGGGTATTCCCCTCCCCGTCCGTTCTACAAAAAACAGCGCGGGTTATGATTTTTTTGCAATTGAAGATATTGAAATTCCGTCATATTACAGGCAACTTCTTGATAAAGTATTAAAAAATGAGCCTGTAAAGCCTGTATTAATAAAAACAGGAATAAAATCATATATGAATGAGGATGAAGTGCTTTATATTTATAACCGTTCTTCAAATCCTTTTAAAAAAGGCTTAATTCTGGCAAATTCTGTTGGAATTATTGACAGCGATTATTATAATAATCCTGATAACGACGGACATATTATGTTTGCATTTTATAATTTTATGCCGTTTACAGTAAAAATTTCTAAAGGCGATAAAATCGGTCAGGGTATTTTCGGTAAATTTTTAAAAGCAGACGACGATGTTAATACAAATGAGCGTACAGGCGGATTCGGCAGTACAGGAAAATAGAAAGAAAGGAATATGAACACAATGAACAAAGATATTATAACAATGAAAAAAGTAACAGTAGACTTAAGTGATGAAAAAAGACCGATTGTAACTATTTTAATGCAAAACGATAAAGAAATCAAATGTGAGCTTTATCCTGAAATTGCACCGATTACAGTTGAAAATTTTATTAGCTTAATAGAAAAGAATTTTTATGACGGACTTATTTTCCACAGAAATATTCCAGGATTTGTAATTCAGGGAGGATGCCCTAACGGTAATGGAATGGGTGGACCCGGTTATACAATCAAAGGTGAATTTGCGTCAAACGGCGTTAAAAATGATTTAAAGCACACAAGAGGTGTTTTATCAATGGCGCGTGCTATGATGCCTGATTCAGCGGGAAGTCAGTTCTTTATTATGCACGATGACGCTCCACATCTTGACGGTGATTATGCTGCTTTTGGTAAAGTAATCAGCGGTATTGAGGTTGTTGATGAAATAGCATTATCATAAAAATGAAAATTATTTTATCTTCAATAATAAAAAAAGAAGTAACAGAATATTTTTTAAAAAAAGGCATAGATATTATTTATACTATGCCTTTTTCAAATACTGTAAGCTCTTCCCTTTTACATCCTGATATTCAATGCTATTATGATTCGGAAATTTTGTATACTGCAAAAAACTTATCTCAACACTATAAAAACTATTTTAAAAACATCTGTTTATCTGATTCAGATATTATAGATGAATATCCCTCTGATGCACTTTTTAACTGTTTGAAAATTGATAACAGGATATTTTGTAACACAAAATATATTGATAAAACACTTTATAATAATCTTAAAAAGAAATACGAAATTATCAATGTTAATCAGGGATATACAAACTGCAGCTGTCTTTACATTGGAAAAAGTATTGTTTTAACAAGCGATAATGGAATGAAAAAAGCACTGTTAAAATACGGTTATAAGGTTATTATTATAGATAACAATTATATTAAATTAAAAGATTTTAAAAACGGTTTTATAGGCGGCTGTGCGATAAAGCTCGATGATGAAATAGTTTTTTTCGGAAAGCTTGAAAATGAATTTGAAAAAATAAAAAATCTTCTGAAAGAAAATCAAATAAAATTTAAAGACTTTGATTTCCCCTTAGAAGATTTCGGTAGTGCAATTATTGTTGAATAACAGTTTTTTTATTACAACATATTACTCCTGCAATAATAAGCGTTGCACCTATTACTGCCATTAGTGAAATTGGCTCTTTTAAAAACACAGCCCCTGTTATTATTGTTACAAAAGGATTTACATATATATAGTTGTTTGTTGTAACTGCGTCTAAATACGCTATTGCTTTGTTCCAGGTTATATAGCATATTCCGCTTCCGATTAACCCTAAAAAAAGATAACAAAAAATTACATCAAATTCTAAAAGTGCATTAAAATCATATGCCATCTCCTGTATAAAAAGAAGTGGAATTGATGTTATCATTCCGTAGAAGGTTATTTTTCTTGTGAGGAGCACTGTATCTGTGGTTTTAGCGTGTTTATTAATAAAAACAGTATATAATGCCCACGAAAGTGCTGCCAAAAGCGAAAGAAAATCTCCAAACGGATTTAATTTCAATATTACAGTTCCGTTAAAAACGACTAATATAACACCTGTCATTGCTATTATAAATCCGGCAATGATATTTTTTGTAAAAAAATTCTTTTTCTGATATATTCCCGATATCAACGCTGTAAGAATGGGTGCAGAAGCAACTACAATACTTACATTTGAGGTAAGTGTATATGAAAGTGCGGTATTTTCTGTTAAAAAATATATTGTACATCCAAAAAGCGCCAGCACAAGATACTTAAGCTCTTGTTTATAATCAAATTTTACATAAACCGGTTTTATTATCCAAAGCATAATGTATGCAATAACAAATCTTGTGAACATAATATAAGTAGGTGTGAAATGTACAAGTAAAGTTTTTGAAGCAATAAATGTGCTTCCCCAAATAACTATTGTAAACAGCGCCAGTGAATGTCCTTTTAAAGTATTATTCATATTATAAATTATTTCCAAAGCATTCTTGGATATTTTCCGAACTCAATCATATCGTTTATAGCACTCATAACAGATTGTTTGTCTTCTTTATATGTTACTCCATACCATTTTTCAGCACATTTAAGAACTTTAACATCTGCTTTCCCTTCTTTTATAAGGCTGTCGACAACTGAAGGAAGGAAATATTCAGCTTTTAAGATATTATCCTTGCTTTCAACTAAGAATTTTGGGAAACCTGCTTTTAATTCGTCAAAAATTTTAGTAGTAAATCCCCATGTATTCATAGATACAGGACTTCCCTGCGGTATTGTTATCCATTCTCCGTTATCGTTCTCATATTTTGTTGCGTTATCAATCATTTTTATTTTTGTTCTTTCGTTGATTTCTTTTAAATAACCATTTTCATCAACCTCACAAATACCGCGTGCAACAGTACCGTTATCTGTAAGCGTGTTTTCCAAAATAAAGCCCATCATACAGAAATTATATTTTTCAGTATTTTCATCAACAGTTGACAAAAAGCTGTGAAGTCCTGTAAAAGCAGATTTGCCGTAAAAATCATCAGAATTTATTACCGCAAACGGAGTATTGACAAATTTTTCTGCACACATTACAGCGTGTCCTGTTCCCCATGGCTTTTCACGGGAATATACATTTCCTCCAGGAATATCATCCGTTGACTGAAATGCATAATCAACATCGACAATTTTTTCAATTTTCTTTCCAATCAGTTCACGGAAAATTTCTTCATTTTCTTTTTTTATAATAAATACAACCTTTGAAAATCCTGCTTTAACCGCGTCAAAAACTGAATAATCTATTATTATTTCTTTATTAGGACCAACAGGGTCAATCTGCTTAAGTCCGCCGTATCTGCTTCCCATTCCTGCTGCCATAACAACCAATGTAGTTTTGTTCATTTTTTAAACCTCCGAAATATGTAATTTAGTCACTTTTATTATAATAGCATAATCTTATAATGTATTTGTCAAAAAGGACGCAAAATTTACTTTAATAAGTTTATTATATCACATTTTTCTGTATGTGTCAAGAGGGCTATGCGCATATACGCAAGCCCTCTTAAAATTATTTTTCTGTTTTGAAGATAACAGTATTTTTACTTACTTTTCCATAGTTTATATCTGTAATATTTTCTCCTGAGCATATCAGAATCGGTGTAGTTGTGTCAAAGCCTGATTTTGATATTTTTTCTAAATCAACTTCACATAAAAGCTGACCTTTTTTCACAATTTCATTTTGTTTTACTAAAATCTTAAAAGGTTCTCCGTTTAATTTTACAGTGTCTATCCCGATATGAATCAGAATATCCTCTCCGTTTTCAGAGCTTATTCCTATTGCGTGCTTTGAATCAGATATATTATCTATTTTTCCTGATACAGGCGAATATACTTTTCCGTCTGATGGAATAATTCCGACACCATTTCCTAAAACTCCTGATGAAAAAGCTTCATCGTTTATTTCTCCAAGCGGTATGACTTTTCCTTCCAGCGGTGCAAATATCTCTGTCTTAATACTTTTACTTTCAGTTTTTTCATTTTTGTGAGATTTTATATAATCTTCCAAATCGGATTTTATTACAGTTACTTTAGGACCGTAGATAACCTGAATACCGTTTCCTTTTTTAATTATACCGGCAGCTCCGCTTTCTTTTAATAAAGCGTCTTTAACAAGCTCAGGATTGTGAACGGTTATTCTCAATCTTGTTGCACAGCAGTCAAGGTCTGAGATATTATCTTTTCCGCCAAGTCCGGAAAGAATAAGTTCTGATAAACCTCCGGATTTTTCATTTTTTCTTGCTTCAACATCTTTTCTTGTATAGAGTTTTGTTTCTTCTGTATCCTCTTCCCTACCCGGTGTTTTATAATCGAATTTTTTAATTAAAAAGCTGAATACAAAATAATATATTGCAAAGTATATTATACCTACCCATACAACATTAAGCCAGTCAGTCTTTGCATTTCCCTGGAGTACACCAAATAAGAATAAGTCAATTATACCGCCTGAAAATGTCATTCCGACTCCGACATTTAAAAGATGCATAAGCATAAATGATAATCCAGCGAAAATACAATGAATTACATAAAGAAGCGGTGCTACAAATAAGAAAGTGAATTCAAGAGGCTCCGTAATACCCGTAAGCATTGCAGTAAGTGCAGCCGAAAGCAGAAGTCCCCCTGCAACCTTCTTTTTTTCATCTCTTGCACATTTATACATCGCCAATGCTGCACCCGGAAGTCCGAATATCATAAAAGGAAATTTACCTGCCATAAATCTTGTAGCATTGACATTGAAGTGTTCTATTCCCGGAGTTGCAAGCTCTGCAAAGAATATATTCTGTGCACCTTCAATAAGTCTGCCTCCAACCTCTGCAACACCACCAAGTGCGGTTTGCCAGAACGGAAGATAAAATACATGATGAAGTCCGAAAGGTATAAGCGCACGCTCTAAAATACCATAAATCCATGTTCCGATATATCCTGAATTTAATACAAGATTACCAAGTGCGTTTATTCCGAGCTGAATTGTCGGCCAAATAAAAAACATAACAATTCCGACAATAAGATAAACTATTCCTGATATAATTGGAATAAATCTTGTTCCTCCAAAGAAAGAAAGAACCTGTGGAAGCTGTATTTTATAATATTTGTTATGAAGTGCAGCAACACCCAGACCAACAATTATACCGCCGAAAACACCCATTTGAAGCGATGTAATACCAAGAACTGAAGCTGTTGAGCCACTGAGCATATTTTCAACCCCGCCATTTGCCTGGATAAGCGCACCGATTGAGGCGTGCATTATAAGAAATGCTATTGCACCCGAAAGCGCTGCTACTGCCTTTTCACTTTTTGCCATACCTATTGCAACACCGATTGCAAATATCAGAGGTAGATTATCAAAAACAACTGAGCCTGCAGCACTTAGCACAAGAAGAACATCATATATAAATGTGCCCTTCCCCATTATGTTTGTAAGACCGTATGTTTCCAGCATCGTTTCATTTGTAAACGAACCGCCGATACCTAAAAACAATCCGGCAATCGGGAGTATCGCAATCGGAAGCATAAAAGATCTACCGATACGCTGAAGAACTCCGAAAACTTTATCTTTCATTTTAAATATCATCCTTTCTACATTTATTAATTACTGAAAATTATTTTTTTATACATTTATAACTTAAGAATATTTTGTGATAAAACACATATAATATGTATAAATAACTCAAAAAACAAAAAAATTGAAAAAATTTCTAAAAAAGTATTGACTTTTTTTAAATTATATTGTATAATATCAAAGCTGGTTAAAAACAGCAGAAAACAAATTAATGTGGCGCCATAGCCAAGTGGTAAGGCAGCGGTCTGCAACACCTTGATCCCCAGTTCAAATCTGGGTGGCGCCTCCAACAAAAAAATCCTGTCTGTTTTGACAGGATTTTTCTTTTAGATAAAAAAGGAGAAAGTAAGTATGGAAACAAAACATTTATTTGAGTTAATCGATAATAGAAAAGATGAGCTGTTTGCGCTTCTCAGTTCATTTGTAAAAATCAACACAGAAAATTTCAGAAGCTACGGTAACGAACAGGCATTAGCGGAATGTATACATACTATGTGCCAAGAGCTTGGACTTGAGAGTGATATGTATTCTCCTCTTGATATTGAGGGCTTTGATAATCATCCTGATTATCTTCCGGGAAGAAATTTAGAAAATCGTTATAATGTAACAGCCCGATTCAGAGGTAGAGATAATGTTGATAAGCTTATGCTTATGGGACACACGGATACTGTAGAAATCGGAGATATTTCAAATTGGGACAAGGATCCGTTTTCAGGTGAAATAGATGACGGAAAAATATGGGGACGCGGTACTGGTGATGATAAATACGCTTTAGCAAGTGTCCTTTTTGTAGTAAAGCTATTAAAAGAAGAAGGCTTTGTACCCGAATCTAATTTATTGTTTTCAGCATATTCTGATGAAGAACACGGCGGCTCTCATGGCGCTCTTGCCTCGGTTTTGAAATATCCGTGTCCGCATATTGTGAATTTAGACGGTCGTGCAGACCAGATATGGCATTGCGGGTCAGGCGGTCAGGAGGTTACATACGAATATCATACCAAAGAAACTGTCGACAGCGCTAAGCTTACCGCAAGTGTTATCCCAGTTGTTATTGAGGAAATTGAAAAATTTGCTGAAAGACGCCGTAAAGAGCTTTCAGAAAACCGTTTTTACGCAGGTACAATTATCCCCGAAACATCTTTAAGATATATGGATGTTCATGCAGGTAATCACTGTAATGACCTCGGTGTAGGAAAAATATATTTTACATATTATACAGATAAATCAAAAGAAGAAATTTATGCTGAATTTGCAGAGCTTGAAAAAACATTAAAAGAGCGCCTTGAGCCTATGGGGATAATCGGAGACGGTATAAAACCAAACACACGCTTTTTCCACTATGTACACTGCGAGCCGGACAGCGATGATATAAAAATTATGCTTGAAGCTTCAAGAGAAGCAACAGGAAAAGAGCCACTTGTTTGCGGTTCATGTCTTTCTGACCTTTCTGTTATATCAAAATACGGAAGCAGTAATGCTTACGGCTTTGGAATGGGGCGTGATTTCAGCGAAATCGGCGGTGCTCATCAGCCGAACGAATATATTGAATGTGATAAATTTGTAGAATTTACTAAAACAATAGCGGCATATATCCTTAAAATTGTGGGATAAATTAATATTTTTCAGATAAAATAAAATTTAACTTGCATTTTGTATTTTTTTGTGATAGAATATATAAGGTTGTTTAAAAACAAAAAGAAAGAAGGAATAAATAATGATCAACGCAAAAACAAACAGCGGTTGGCGTACAAACAAGTGGATAAGAGCTGCTATTCCTGCACTTTTACTTCATTGCAGTATCGGTACAGTTTACTGCTGGTCAATTTTTAGTCAGGAAATTGCCGATTACATTGGTTTTTCAAAAGGTGCAACTGAATGGGCATTCAGCTTTGCTATTTTCTTTTTAGGTATGTCTGCGGCATTTTTAGGTAATGTTGTTGAAAAAGATATTCACAAATCATCTCTTATTGCAGCGATATGCTTTGCTGCCGGAATGGCAGGTACGGGTGGATTTATATACTACGGTGGTTTACATAAAGGAAGCGCCGTTGCGCTTATCGGTATATATCTTTGCTATGGTTTAATAATGGGTATAGGTCTGGGAACAGGCTACTTATCTCCGGTAAAAACACTTATGCTATGGTTTAACGATAAAAAAGGTCTTGCAACCGGTCTTGCTGTTGCAGGCTTTGGTGCTGCAAAAGCTATTGCAAGTCCGATTATGCAGGGAATGCTTGAAGGCTTAGGAGACGGCGGAATATATAAAATGTTTTTAATTCTTGCAGTTGTATATTTTGTAATGATGTTTGTAGGTCATCTTCTTCTTAAAAAACCTGATGGCTGGCACGAACCGCAGAGCGCTGCAGAATCAAAAAGTATTATTTCAGTTCTTAAAACAAAACCTATTACAAATTATATTGGTATTTGGTTGATGTTTTATATCAATATAACATGCGGACTTGCACTTTTATCACAGGAAAAGGCAATTGTGAAATGTATAGGTCTTGCAGGTTTTGTAGGTATTATTTCTACTGTTTCTGCTATTTTCAATGCAGGTGGCAGATTAGGATTTTCTGCATGGGCTGATAAGATGAAAGACAGAAATACAATTTATAAATTGATATTTATTATGTCAATTGTTCTTACCGCACTTGTTATCATCACAGGCGGTATTGCTAACGGAAACGGAAATACACTTCTTACAGCACTCGTTCTTATACTGATAATGGCTGTAAATTCAGGATACGGCGGTGGATTTTCAAATGTTCCTACACTTTTATCAGACCACTACGGAATGAGTAATATCAGTGCAATTCACGGTATAACATTATCAGCATGGGCGTTTGCAGGGCTCACAGGAAACCAGCTTGCAACATGGATTGTAAATCATTTCGGAGAGCTTACAGAAGTAAACGGAAATATGGTAAATCCTGTTGGTTATCAGACAGTGCTTTATGTTACAATAGCGTTATACATCGTTGCATTAATTCTAAGTCTTGTATTTGTAAAGCCTGTTTCAAAAGAAACAAAGTAAATATCATAAAAATAAATCTTTATATCACAGACATTTCAGACAAAAAAACACCCCTAGGGGTGTTTTTTTGTTACTTCAATTCAACTAACTTTTCTTCATAAAGCTTCTGAAGGGACATGAGTATTCCGAGCTTTGCATGATTCCAAGTAAGACCGCCTTGAAAATATACAGCATAAGGCTCTCTGATTGGACCGTCTGCACTTAATTCTATTGAAGAGCCTTGTATGAATGCTCCTGCTGCCATAATTACTTCTGAATCGTAACCGGGCATTGCCCATGGCTCAGGTGTCAGATAGCTGTCAACCGGTGCCGCCGCCTGTATTCCCTTACAAAACGCAATTATTCTTTCAGGTGAGCCAAGCTCGACAGCCTGTATGATATCATGACGGGTTTCTTTGCTGTTCGGAACAACCTTGAAGCCTAATTTTTCATAAATGTTAGCTGCAAAAATTGCACCTTTTAATGCGCCTGCAACAACAGTCGGTGCAAGAAAAAAGCCTTGATAAAAGGATTGAATTACGCCTAAGTTTGCACCAACCTCCTGACCTAGTCCGGGAGCGCTTAATCTGTATGCACATTGTTCGATATATTCTTTTTTTCCGCAGATATATCCGCCGATTGGAGCAAGTCCACCTCCGGGATTTTTTATAAGTGAGCCTACAATCATATCAGCACCTACATCGGAAGGCTCTATTGTTTCAACAAATTCACCGTAGCAATTATCAACCATACATATCACATCGGGCTTTATACTTTTTACAAAGCTGATTAATTCACCTATTTTTTTTACGCTGAAGGTTTCTCTTGTCTGATAACCTTTTGAACGCTGAATTGTAACAAGCTTTGTTTTTTCATTTATAGCTTCTCTTATTTTATCGTAGTCAAACGAATCGTCGCTCAATAAATCAACCTGTCTGTATATAATTCCGTATTCCTTAAGAGAGCCGATTGATTCTCTTATGCCAATAACCTCTTCAAGTGTGTCATACGGTTTCCCTGCCGGAGATAACAACTCATCACCGGGACGAAGATTTGCGCTTAAGGCGACTGCAAGTGCATGTGTGCCGCAGGTTATTTGCGCTCTTACAAGAGCTGCTTCGGTGTGAAAACAGTCCGCATATACTCTTTCTAAATTATCTCTGCCTTCATCGTTATATCCGTAACCTGTTGAAGCCATAAAATGAGTTGTATTCACTTTGTTTTTTTGCAAAGCTTTTACAACCTTAAGTTGATTGTATTCGGCTGTTTTATCAATTTCCTTAAATCTTTCTTCAAGCTCACTGAGAATCTTTTCTCCGTATTCATATATTTCCTTACAAATTCCTAATTCTTCATAAATACCCTGATTGTTCATTTTATATTCTCCCTGTTTATACCATAAAAACAATGTTGACATAAATCGCCAACATTGTTATTTTACATAATTATAATTAAAGCATAATTCTTCTTTTTCTTAAATGCGGTTCCCACGCTTCCATAAGTCTCTGAGACGGAGAAAGCACTATAAGCGTTTTTGTGGAATTTATTGTTGCTATGATAATATAAGATTCATGCGGATTACCGGTTGAAAGGTCAAGATTTTTCTTAATATCCGGTGTTGAAAGTCTCTTGTAAGAATCTGCTGTATATTTTTCAAGTATGTTGACATTTTCTGTTTTTATTGTAACAATTCTTTTTCTTCTTGTTCTTCCGCTTATCATATCAACATCTATCTCACCGTCGGTATAAATATATTCATATTCCTTGCTTGATGTTTTTATGAGATAGAATGCTCCGAAAAAAGCACCTGCAATTAAAAGCAGTGTAAGCGACATGAGATAGTTTGAAAACAGCATAAAAATAAATGATAATAAGAAAGCTGCAAAAACAAGACCTATATTGCATAGAATTGTTTTTGGCGTAAGAGCCTTTTTATGAATTTCATCGAAATATATACTTTCCATTTTATTTTTTTCTCCTTTTTGAATGGTTATTTATTATTAATTATAACATAAACTTTCTTTTTTGTAAATAGTAACTAAGAAAAATGATTTTTTTTCTGCAATTTTTTTTGATATATACTATTGATTTTTTATGAAAAATATTATATAATATGATTACAATATATATTAGGAGGTTTTTATTATGAAAACATTTAACATTCAGCTCAATTCAATCAACGATGTAAAATTATTTGTAAATACTGTAAGTAATTACAGCTGTGACATAGATCTCACATCAGGTAGATATGTTGTAGATGCAAAGTCTATCATGGGCATTTTCAGTCTTGACTTATCAAAGCCGATTAAAGTAGAGATTTTCTCAGATGATTGCGATCAGCTTATGAAAGAGCTTGAAAGATTTATGGTATAAAATCCGTATTAAAGATGGCTGCAGCTTTTTTTAAGGTTGTAGCCGTTTTTTTTATTGTAAATACAACAAGGTTCTCCGAAATACTCGCAATTTTAATTGCGTTAGTATTTCGCGAGGTTCTTATTTTTCAATTACATTACGGATTTCCTGCATTTTCTGATCAAGCAGATTACTTATACGCGCACATTCGGTAAGCTCTTCTTCCGTTTGCATAAGTATCTCTTCGTTTAAATCTTTTTTATACCTTAATCTGTGTTCTAAATTTGCCCATGTTTCCATTGCTATTGTCCTCAACTGAACTTCAACCTTCATAAACTTCTTTTCATCACAAAGAAAAATAGGAACCTCAACTATAAGATGAAGACTTCTATAACCGTTTGGCTTCGGATTTTTTATATAATCTTTAGTTTCTAAGAGCGTTATATCGTCCTGCTTTATAAGACAATCTGCAAGCATATAAATATCATCCATAAATCCGCATATAACTTTTATTCCTGCTATATCGTTAAGATTTTCTTCAACAGATTTTAAACTTATAGGAAAGTTTTTTCTTATCAGCTTTCCGTATATACTTTCAAATGATTTAAGTCTTGTTTTTATACTGTCAATAGGATTTCTTTCGTGCTGCAAAGAAAACTGTTCATTTAAAACCTTGAATTTTGTTTCAATTTCAAGCATAGCGCAACGGTAGTATGACATTAATTTCTGACCGTTTTGCATATTTTCTATAAATATTTTGTATGTATCGCTGTCTGAAAAAGCTTTTTTAAACTGTGTGTTTAAAGCTGTATTATCACTCATTTTATTCACCATATTATTAATAATTTTTATTTGATTTTATTCTACCATTAATATTATTTTATGTCAACAAAATACACAATAAAAACAAAAAATGTGCCTTTTTATAAAAAGACACATTTTTTATTATCAGTTATTTAATATTTTTTCTCCGACTTCATACACATTGCCTGCACCGATTGTGACAAAAATATCTCCGTCCTGAAGTTCTTTCAAAATAAGCTTATATGAATTTTCCAAATCACCTGAATATACTGCATTGGGGATTTTCTCAGCAAGGTCTTTTGAATGAATATCGCCGGGGTCCTTTTCTCTTGCAGCATATATATCGGTTATATAAATTTTTCCAATATTCGATAAAACAGAAATAAAATCAGATTTTAATGCTTTTGTTCTTGTATAGGTATGAGGTTGAAAAAGTGCAACAAATCTACGCGGTTTTTTCTGCATAACGCTTTCGATAGTCGTTTTTATTTCGGTAGGATGATGTGCATAATCATCGTATACAGTCACTCCGTTTTTTTCACCTTTAAGCTGCATTCTTCTGTTTGCACCGCAAAAATCAAACAAAGCACTTTTTGCACAGGAAATATCTATTCCCAGTTCCATACATAAAGCACATACAGAAAGAGAATCAATTACATTGTGCTTCCCTGCTACCTTTAAAGTAATTTTAGCAACAAATACATCGTCCTTATATAAATCGTATTGAGTTGTAAGTCTGTCAAATTTAATATTCTTAGCTCTGTATTTACCATTTTCGATACCAAAAAGAACAACATTCTTTTGCTTTGAAGAAGAAACCACATCAACAACATTTTCATCATCAGCATTTGCAAAAATCATATCCTCGGTTTTATCAGCAAATTTACGAAAAGCAGATTTTATATGTTCCAAATCTTTGTAGTAATCAAGATGGTCTTCTTCTATATTTAATATTATGCTGATACTCGGATAAAACTCCAGGAAGCTTTCAACATATTCACATGCTTCGCATACAAAAAAATCCTTCTTCCCGATTTTCAAATTGCCGCCTATTTTGTCAAAATCTCCGCCGACAGTAATAGTAGGCTCAACACCGGCATGCATAAGTGCAAGTGAAACCATAGAGGTGGTTGTAGTTTTTCCGTGTGTTCCGCATATATTTATTCTGTTCTTGTATGCTTTCATAACAAGACCTAGAAGTGTACTTCTTTCCATAACAGGAATATTATATTCAGAAGCAGCCACAATTTCAGGACTGTCAACAGAAACAGCAGCAGTTCTTACAACAAGACCGATATCATCTTTTATATTTGACGCATCCTGACCGATTATTACATCAATTCCCGTTTCTTGCAGCTTCAGAGTGTTTGATGAACTCTTCATATCACTTCCGCAAACATCAAATCCGTTATTATGAAGAATAATTGCAAGCGAACTCATACTTACGCCGCCAATACCGGAGAAAAATATTTTATTATTTTTGTATATGTCCAATTCATTTATCATGGATAAAAAACCGTCCTTATAAAGTTTTATACTATCATTATACAACAAAATAAAATATTTATCAATAGTTTTTTCTATTTTTTGTATTTTTTAGTTGCAATTTACTATTCCGTTATATATTGCATTTGCAATATCTGTTTGGTAAAGCTCTTCCTGCAGCTTTTTACACTCATTGGGATTTGATAAAAATCCGCATTCAACTAAAATCCCCGGTATAGCAAGCTTGGAAAACAAAAGATTTTTATTTGGAATTTCTTTTGCAACCCTTTTGTTTTTTGCGTCAACTTTTTTCAGATATTGCATTACATTTTCAGAATATAGCTTCCCTTTTTCGTCGTTTTTACTGTAAAACACCTGCGCCCCGCTGATATCAGGAGAAGTAAATTCATTCATATGAATACTTATAAAAATAGCTGCGTTTGAATTGTTGGCTATTTCAGCACGCTTTTTTAAATCTTCATTTTTCTGATTTCTGATTTTTTTTGACTCATCAGTTGAAAGAGAAACATCATCGCTTCTTGTCATAACAACCTTATATCCGTTATCCTTAAAAATTTTTTCAAGCTTTTTCGCTACCTTCAGATTAAGGTCTTTTTCTAAAACATCGTCAACTCCGACGCATCCGCCGTCAAAGCCGCCATGCCCTGCGTCAATTACTACAATATTACTTTCTGAGCTGTTCACATATGTTCCTTGATTTTTAAAAACAGCAGAAATTCCAAACAAAAATATAAGCAACAACAGTATAGCAATAACCATTTTTTTCTTAACAACAACAAACATAAAATCCCTCCGGAAATTTTAAATATAATTTTCTTATTAATTTTATGTTTGTATTATATTAAAAAGACTAGTTTTTCAGATATTGAGAGATTGTTTTTTCTACTTCGGATATATCTTCATAAAAAGCCTCTGCCGATATTCTGTAAGCTCCGTTTCCGAAAATTATAAGCTGCTCCAGGCTGTCGGAAGTTGCTACTCTTACAAAGTGATTTTTTGAAAGCTCATGAGTTGCTTTTTCGATATATCTGTCAGCAGTTTCTGCTTCCTTTGTATATACAACACTTATATTTCCGACCTTTTCAACCTCACCGGGATTGTTTTTTACCTTGTAAGCGTCAAAAACAACAATTATTTCGCTTTGTATAAAGGCTCTGTAATTACACAAAAGTGTTATAAGCCTGTTTCTTGCGAGATCAAGATTTTTGTTTGCAAGTTCTTTTAATTCTGTAACGGCAAAAACTATATTATATCCGTCAACAAGAAGGTATCCCGGACCTTTTTTTATCGGTGAGGCTTTATATTTTACAGGATTATTTTTAACTTCTTTTTTTGTATGCATTGCAGAATGCAAATCGCGTTTTATAGGTCCGTATGTTCGTTCAAAAATTTTCATGAGTTCTTTATCTTCTTCCAACGAATCGACATACTGCCGTACATTGTTTTCAGTGAGCTTAAGTTGAAAATCTTCTTCTGCTCCAAGCTTAAGTCCGCTTTCTATGTGCATATAATTTTGCACTTCATCCCATTTTACAACAAATCCCGACCCATGCGAACAAAATACAGAATCAGCTGTATTATCAGTATCTCTGTCACAGTCGTAACCAATATTTTTAATTACCTCATCTCCATTATGACATTTAAAATATCCTTTAAGCGTACAGCTTATCCTTCCTTTCCCATGAGTATATCCGATAATTTCTTTATGATAATCGCGCATTTTTGCAACAGGAGCGCTTCCCTTAATTACCGTATACGCCCCTGTCGTTTCGGGAGGCTCAAATTTTCCTCCCATATTGTTAATATCAGTCATTGCTCTTCCTGTCATATCAATCGGTACTTCAATAACAAAATTATAATATGGCTCTAAAAGTATGCTTTTTGCACATCTGAGTCCATGTCTTACTGCTCTGTATGTTGCCTGTCTGAAATCTCCGCCTTCCGTATGCTTAAGATGAGCTTTGCCTGCAACAAGTGTTATTTTCATATCAGTTATAGGTGAGCCTGTAAGCACTCCTATGTGGTTTTTTTCCGTAAGATGAGTAAGTATAAGCCTTTGCCAGTTTCTTTCAAGCATATCTTCACTGCAATCTGCCTGAAACTGAAGTCCCATCCCCCTTTTTAAAGGCTCTAAAAGTAAATGAACTTCAGCATAATGTCTTAAAGGCTCATAATGTCCTATGCCCTCAACAGCTTCTTCTATCGTCTCTCGGTAAACTATATTCCCCTGCCTGAAATCTATCTGTATTTTAAATCTGTCGGAAAAAATCTGTTTTAAAACCTCAAGTTGAATTTCTCCCATCAGGCAAACATGGATTTCCTGAAGGTATTCATTCCATACAATATTAAGTTTTGTTTCTTCTTCCTCAAGCTCTCTTAATTTCATAAGTACAGTATGAACATCTGTATTATCTGAAATTTCAACCTTATAAGTAAGAACAGGCTCAGAAATAAAAGCTTCCGATGTTTTTTCAAAACCTAAGCCCTGTCCTGGAAATGTTTTTGTTAAACCTGTAACCGCGCAGACAGTTCCTTCCGATACTTCTTCCTCTGTAATAAACTTTGCACCTGAATAAATTCGTATCTGATTAACTTTTTCGCACCATGTTTCATTATTTCTGTCAAAGCCCTCAAGAGTTGTTTTAACTTTAAGGCTTCCGCCTGTTATTTTTAAGTGAGTAAGTCTTCCGCCTTGTTCGTCCTCTGTTATTTTAAACACTCTCGCACCAAATACACTGTTTTTATGCTTGTTTATCATATAACAATCAAGAATATCAAGTAATCTATCAACATTTTCCAGCTTTAAAGCAGATCCGAAAATACACGGAAAAATATCACATGATAAAATCGCTTCTTTGATTTTTTCTTCCGATACCGTAGTCTTTTCAAGAAATTCTTCCATCATATCATCATTACATACAGCAACATTTTCATAAAATGCTTCATCGGAAGTATTATCAGTAAAATCAATACAATTACTACTTAGTTTTCTTTTTATATCAGCTATAAGCTCGTCCTTTGTTTTTGCTGTAATATCCATTTTATTTACAAAAATAAATGTAGGAATATTATAATGCTTAAGAAGCTTCCACAAGGTTTCAGTGTGATTCTGCACTCCGTCAAGACCGCTTATAACAAGAACAGCATAATCAAGAACACCAAGAGTTCTCTCCATTTCTGCAGAAAAATCAACATGACCAGGTGTATCAAGCAAGGTTACATAAGAATTTTTTAAATTCATAGTCGCTTGCTTTGAAAATATAGTAATACCGCGTTCTTTTTCAATTTTATGCGTATCTAAAAAAGCGTCCTTATGGTCTACTCTTCCAATTTTTCTTATTTCACCTGTTTTGTACAAAAGCGCTTCGGATAATGTAGTCTTACCCGAGTCAACATGTGCAAGTATTCCAATTACAAATTTATTCATAAATATATTCCTTTCGGACTACTTTTGTGTATACTTTAATATGAAATCAAACACAGGTGTTTTATCAAAAAGATATCCGTGAGGATGATGACCTTGCATATTTCTCGGAATTATTTTTAGTAAGTCCTTTTTTTCAGAATATACTTCTTCTAAAAGTTTTCCGTTTTCTTCATATATAACAGTTTCATCTTCAGTTCCATACAGCATAATAACAGGAATGTTATTTTTCACCATTTCTGTTGCCTGATTAATTGGATGATATTTAAAATTATCAAGAAGCTTTGCTCTTGTAATTCCGGGGTATGCATATATAAATTCTTTATTCCATATATCAGTATCGTATTTTCTTCCAGGACAGCTTAAAAAATTAAGAACAGGTGCATCAAGAAATACACAGGCTATACATTCGGGATAAAAGCCTGCAAAGTTAACAGCATGCGCTCCGCCTAAGCTCATTCCGACAGGGACACACTTATCTCTCAAACCATATTCTTTATTCAGATAATTTACAAATCTCTTTTTTGCATCGCAATCTTCCTGTGTGGCAAATCTGTTGTTATTCTGCAGATATACCATATGAAAGCCTTTTTTTACAAGCTCCAGCTCTGTATCTGCAAAAGCTCCCCAATACTCAGTCTTTAATGTCCAGTTTTTATTTTTGTCAGGTTCTTTTGGAAAAACAATAATTGCAGTTCTCCCCTCAAACAAAAATTCTTCCATTTTAAATTCGTAAAAATCTTTCATAGCAATGTCCTCCTTAAAGTAAAAAAATTCTGTAAATATATAATAACATATAAAGATATAAAAATCAAGAGACAAAATTTAAAAAACAGTATGAAAAAATCATACCGTTTTTTAAAAATAGATTAATTAGTTTTTCAGTGACTGCATCGGAGCAGGTATTCTGCCGCCTCTGTTTATAAATTCTTCGCTTGAATATTTGCTTACTTTCATAACCGGCGCTCTGCCGAGAAGTCCACCAAATTCAACAAATTCTCCTTCTTTTTTACCAACAGCAGGAATAACACGAACAGCAGTTGTTTTTTGATTTACAACGCCGATTGCAGCTTCATCTGCAATAATTGCGGAAATTGTTGACGCAGGAGTATCTCCCGGAACAGCTATCATATCAAGACCAACAGAGCATACACAGGTCATCGCTTCCAATTTATCTAACGACAATGCGCCTATTGAAGCAGCTTCAATCATACCTTCATCTTCTGAAACAGGAATAAATGCGCCTGACAATCCACCAACATATGAGCTTGCAAAAAGTCCTCCTTTTTTTACAGCATCATTAAGCAGTGCAAGTGCCGCAGTTGTTCCATGAATACCGCAATGCTCCAAGCCCATTTCTTCTAAAATTCTCGCTACGCTGTCACCAATTGCAGGAGTCGGTGCCAAGCTTAAATCAACTATACCGAAAGGAACATTAAGTCTTTTTGCAGCTTCATTTGCAACAAGAAAACCTGTTCTTGTAATTTTGAATGCAGTTTTTTTGATAGTTTCTGCAACTGTTTCGAAATCTGCACCTTTAACCTTTTTTAAAGCAGCATGTACAACACCCGGACCCGAAACGCCTACATTTATAACACATTCAGGTTCACCGATACCGTGAAAAGCACCTGCCATAAACGGATTATCTTCAACAGCATTTGCAAAAACAACAAGCTTTGCACATCCGATACCGTCTTCATCTTTTGTTAGCTCTGAAAGTGTTTTTATTGTTTCGCCCATTTGTTTTACAGCATTCATATTAAGACCTGTTTTGGTAGACGCTACATTTACACTTGAACATATATTTCTTGTAGTGCTGAGTGCTTCAGGGATTGATTTGATAAGTATTTCATCACCTTTTGTACAGCCTTTATGTACAAGCGCAGAAAAACCGCCTAAGAAATTAACACCAACCTCGTCTGCCGCCTTCTGAAGAGCTTGTGCAAAACAAGTATAATTATCTGTATGTGAGCTTTCAGCAATAATTGAAATTGGTGTTACAGATATTCTTTTATTTACAATCGGTATACCGAATTCATTTTCAATATCAGAGGCTGTCGATACTAATTTTTCAGCTTTTTTAGTGATTTTATCATAAATCTTCTGACATGCAACCTTAGGATCACTATCGCAACAGTCACGAAGAGAAATTCCCATAGTAACTGTTCTTACATCAAGGTTGTCTTTATTTATCATATCGAGAGTTTCTAAAATTTCATAATTACTAAGCATAACTTTAATAGATTGATTTAAAAAAATCAATGTTCTCCTTTTTAAAATTTTATGTATACTATATTCTATGCATTGAGTTGAAAATTTCTTCGTGGCATACTTTTATGTCCACTCCGATTTCTTCGCCTGTAATTCTTAATTTTTCAACTAAGTCTTTAAACTCGATTTTTGATTCGTTTACATCAACAAGCATTACCATTGTAAATACATCCTGCATAATTGTCTGAGAAATATCAAGAATATTTATATTATTTTCATAAAGAACTTTTGTTACATTATAGATAATACCTGTTTTGTCCTTACCCATAACGCTTACTACTGCTTTTACCATTTTAAATCTCCCTCTTTTATTCCAAAAAATACACAAAGGGAATTCGTAATAATACGGATTCCCTTTGATACAATTTATATACAAAAATATTAAGCTTTGTTTACTGAACCAAAGATTTCCATTTTCTCTTTAACTTTAGCTCTTATAGCGTCACAACCCGGAGCAAGAAGCTTTCTTGGGTCAAAGCCTTTACCCTGCAAATCTTTTCCTTCTTCAATGTATTTTCTTGTAGCTTCAGCAAAAACAAGCTGACATTCTGTATTAACATTGATTTTTGAAACACCAAGAGAAATAGCTTCTTTAATCATTTCATCAGGAATACCTGTACCGCCGTGTAAAACGAGTGGCATTTTTCCTGTAAGCTTCTGTACTTCTGCCAAAACTTCGAAGTTAAGACCATTCCAGTTTTCAGGATATTTACCGTGAATATTTCCGATACCTGCTGCGAGCATATCTACGCCTAAATCAGCAATCATCTTACATTCATTAGGATCTGCAAATTCTCCGTTACCAACAACGCCGTCTTCTTCGCCGCCGATTGCACCAACCTCTGCTTCAACAGAAATACCTTTTTCGTTTGCAATTCTGATAATTTCTTTTGTTTTTTCAACATTTTCTTCGATTGAATAGTGTGAGCCGTCAAACATTACTGAAGAAAAGCCCGCTTCGATACAATCCAAAGCACCCTGGAAGCTGCCGTGGTCAAGATGAAGAGCAACAGGAACTGTGATATTAAGGCTTTCGAGCATACCTTCTACCATACCAACAATTGTTTTATAACCTGCCATATACTTTCCTGCACCTTCAGAAACGCCCAAAATTACAGGTGAGTTACATTCCTGAGCAGTTAAAAGAATATTTTTTGTCCATTCGAGATTGTTGATGTTGAACTGACCTACAGCGTATTTTCCGGCTTTCGCCTTATCCAACATTTCTTTTGCAGATACTAACATATTATTTTCCTCCAAAAATTATTATATTTTTAATATGATTATTTAGCTTCTATTATTATACTACATATTTATAAAAAAATCAAACCTTTTTTTGTTTTTTTTCATCTTTTTTTAATAAATAGCAATTATAACAAAAAAAGACAGCATTTTTATTTTTTGTTTTAGATACAATATACAATAGAAAATTCGTGCCGCAAGGCAATTCATTGAAAA
>CAZHZL010000033.1:12015-28824 GCA_964537245.1 uncultured Oscillospiraceae bacterium | reverse complement strand
TGGAAGAGTAATAGAGAAGATATTATCTCATTTAATAAAACTATTAACACCAACGAAACTAACGTGTCAGTTTCCATCGCTTTTTCAAAGCGATAAGCACTAATTTAAAATTATCTCTTGCTCTAATTTTAAATATATGTTAAAATATATAAAACAAATATATTAAGGTGATAAAAAATGACAGTTAAAGTAATTGGTGCAGGTCTTGCCGGATGCGAAGCGGCATGGCAGCTTGCTAAAAGAAATATAGATGTTCTTCTTTATGAAATGAAACCTAAAAAGTTTTCTCCGGCTCACAAAACAGAAGGTTTTGCCGAACTTGTATGCTCCAATTCATTGAGAGCAGCATCTATTGAAAACGCTGTAGGACTTTTAAAAGAAGAAATGCGTATGTATGGCTCCCTTATTATGGAATGTGCAGATGCCACCAAGGTGCCGGCGGGCGGCGCACTGGCTGTTGATCGTGAAAAATTTTCCTCACTTGTTACAGAAAAAATAAAAAATAATCCACATATAACCGTTGTAAATGAAGAATTTACTCATATTAATCCCGATGAATACACAATTATTGCTTCCGGTCCCCTTACTTCTGATGATTTATATGAAGAAATAAGAAATTTCTTCGGCGAAGGATATCTTCATTTTTTCGACGCAGCAGCTCCCATTGTTACCTTCGACAGCATAGATATGTCTAAAGCATATAAAAAAGCCCGCTATGATAAAGGCACACCCGACTATATTAACTGCCCCATGACAAAAGAAGAATACGAGGCATTCTGGACAGAACTTACAAATGCTGAACTTGCTCCCGTTCACGGCACAGATAAAGAAGTTGTATTTGAAGGATGTATGCCTGTTGAAACCATGGCAAAACGCGGAAAAGATACCCTTCTTTTCGGTCCTCTGAAACCTGTTGGACTTGAACTTCCCGATACAGGTAAAATTCCTTATGCAGCTGTTCAACTGCGCCAGGATAACAGCGAAGGCAGCCTATATAATATAGTAGGTTTTCAGACACATTTAAAATTCGGAGAACAAAAAAGAGTATTTTCAATGATTCCGGGTCTTGAAAATGCCGAATTCGTACGCTACGGTGTTATGCACCGCAACACCTTTATCAATTCTCCAAAGCTTTTAAAACCAACTTATCAAACCATAAAAAATGAAAAATTATTTTTTGCAGGTCAGATAACAGGTGTTGAAGGTTATGTTGAATCTGCATCTTCGGGTATGGTCGCCGGAATAAATATGGCACGATATATTTTAAATGAAGAACAAATTATTTTTCCTAAAGAAACAGCTACAGGCGGATTATGTCATTATATAAGCGATGAAAGTGTGGAAAATTTTCAGCCTATGAATGTAACTTTCGGCATAATTGCGCCTCCTGATAAAAGATTCAGAAAGAAAAGAGAAAAAAATACCTATATTGCACACAAATCAATAGAAAAATTGCAAGAAATTTTGACATCATTTGAAAATTAAGCCTAAAATACGCTATTTTAAGGGATTTTAAAATTTTATTTATAACTTTTCAAGTTTTAATAAAAAAGCTTGAAAAGTTATTTTTTTTGTGTTATAATTAAATCGGGTATTTTTGCCACTATGTATTTACGGAGGAAAAAACATGGATTCTTTAGTAGAAATTTGGAAAAAAGTTCTTGAAATCATAAAACCCGAATTTGCCCAGATGATGGTTAGTTATGATACATGGATTGAAACCATTATTCCCGTTGAAATAGAAGATGATAAAATTACACTCAGCGTTCCTTATGAATATAACAGAGATATCATATCTTCAAGATATACAGGACTTATAAAAAATGCTCTTAAATTTATTACAAACAAAGAACTTGAATTAAATATTATACTCCATGGAGAAGGAGTAAAAAAAGAAACTCCCGCAGCTGTTACAAATCTTAACCCTACTTATCTGTTTGAAAATTTTGTAATTGGAAAATCCAATCAGCTGGCGCATGCTACAGCTCTCGCCATTGCAGAGGGCAGAGGCGAAACATACAATCCTTTCTTTATGTATGGTGGTGTTGGTCTTGGAAAAACTCACCTTATGCATGCTATAGGAAATTATGTATTAAAAAAAGACTCTTCAAAAAAAGTTCTCTATGTTTCCAGTGAACAGTTTACAAATGATTATATCAACGCTATTCGTAATGATAAAAACGAAGAATTCAGAAAAAAATACAGAACTGTTGATTATCTCCTTGTGGATGATATTCAATTTATATGGGATAAAGAAGCAACACAGGAAGAATTTTTCCACACTTTCAACGAGCTCTATCAAAATAATAAACACATAATTATTTCATCCGATCGTAAGCCAAAAGAGCTTCCCACCTTTATGGAGAGACTTGTCACCAGATTTGAACAAGGTCCGGTTGTGGATATTAATCCACCGGATTATGAAACCAGAGTGGCAATACTAAAAAAGAAAGCTTATCAGTTGAAAATTGAAATTCCGAATGAAGTTTACGAATTTATAGCATCAAAAATCAAATCAAATATCCGTGAACTTGAAGGAGCTATAAAAAAAATTCTTCTTCACCACATGCTTATAAAAAAAGAAATTAATATTGAGCTTGCTGAAGAGGCATTAAAAGATATTATTAATGAAAAGAAAAAGAAAATCACTCCAAACCTTGTAATAAGCACGGTTGAAAAATTCTTTAATCTTAAGGAAAATGATTTGAAGAGTAAATCAAGATCTCAAAATATAGCATTTCCCCGTCAAATTGCCATGTATATATTAAAAGAATATACTGATCTTTCACTTAAACAAATCGGGACAGCCTTCGGCGGACTTGACCATTCCACAGTTCTTCATGGCATCAATAAGGTAAAATCCAATAAAGATAATGACCCAACGGTTGAAAATGTTATAAATGATATAATAAAAGATATAAAAGAATAAATTATAAACATCCTAAACCCAATAATATTAAGGAAAATAAGACTTATCCAATTTATCCATTTTAATCTATGCACACCATGTTGAAAAAATTTTGAAAATAAATTTTTATCAACATGGCATGCGGGGTAGTATACCCACTTTTCCAAACACTTATACATACAAATTTTCCTTATATTTACTGACATTCTTCCCCTTTTCCAAACATTCCACATACACTACTACTACTTATACTAAATAATATATTATATTTATTATATATAATTAAGGAGGCCTTCTAATGAAATTCATATGTGAAAAAGATGAACTTTTGAAATCTATAGATATTGTTTCAAAAGCTATTAATCCAAATAACCCTGTAGAAATTTTAAAAGGTATTAAAATTGATGCTACAAATATTATTAAATTTACAGGAAGTGACAGTGATCTTTCCATAGAAAGTACACTTGAAGCAGAAGTTCAGGAAGAAGGAAGCCTCATAGTAGATTCCAGAATATTCTATGATATTATTAAAAATCTTCCCGATGGTAAAGTTAAAATATTTACATCCGAAAAAAATGAGCTTAAAATAATATGTTCTAATACCAACTTTAATATTTTATATTTATCTTCTGAAGGATTTCCTGAAATTCAGAAAATAGAAGAAGGAGATAATATAAGAATTTATTCTAAAAATTTAAAACAAATAATAAAAAATACAATATTTGCAGTTTCCGATGATGAATCCAGACCTATCCTTACAGGTACACTTTTTGAAATTTCAAAATCTAATATGAAAGCTGTATCAATAGACAGATTCCGTCTGGCATTAAGAAATCAGATTATTCCCGAAACAGAATTTGAAAATTTAAAATTTGTAGTTTCCGGTAAAGTTCTTAATGAAATTCAGAAGATTTTAAAAGACGATAATGCAATTGTTGATATAACCATTAAAAATAACAGTGTAATGTTTAAATTTGATACATTCACAATTATTTCAAGACTTTTAGAAGGAGAATTTTTAGATTATAACAAATTTATTCCTTCTCAGTCACTTATAAAAGCAAAAATTAATGTAAAATCATTTACCGAAATGATAGAAAGAGCTGCCATAATTATAAATTATGATGACCCTAAAATTCCGGTAGTTTTAAAACTTAAAAATTCTGAGATTATAGTTGAATGTATTTCTAAATTCGGTAATTTCTGTGAAAGTATTGATATTGATAAATATGGTGAAGATTTAAGAATAGGTGTTGATTCTAAACTTATTCTTAATGCACTCAAATGTATATCAGATGAATATGCTGAATTTGAATTTACAAATGAACAGGGACCTTTTGTTATAAAACCTGTAGAAGGTGACAGTTTTATTTATATGGTTCTTCCGATGATATTAAAAAATTAATTTAAAGGGGCAAATTCAATGACCACAATTTCTATAAACACACCTTTTATAAAATTGAATCAACTTATAAAGTTTGCCGGAATTTCTTTTGACGGTGCTGAAGCTAAAGAGATTATAAAAGATGAAAGAGTTACCGTCAATGAAGAATTGGAAATAAGAAGAGGCAGAAAGCTTTATAAAGGAGACAGGGTAAAAATAGATCTTGGAGAAGATGTATTTGAACTTTTGGTAGACTAATGTATATAAAAAGTTTAAAATTACAAAATTTTAGAAACTATGATGAAGAATATATAGAATTCAGTCCGGAAAAAAACATATTTTACGGACTTAACGGTCAGGGTAAAACAAATATAATAGAAGCACTTTATTTTTTACAAAGCGGCAAGTCTTATCGTTGCAATAAGGAAAAAGAAACAATAAAATTTGGTTGCGACTATGCCAGGATAGAGGCAGAATTTGAAAAAGACGAAAGAAAAAACAATGTCCTGTTTTTTCTTTCGGAGAAAAAAAATATTAAGCTAAACGGGATAGCCATTGACAGGCTATCCGAGCTTATAGGAAATATAAATCTTGTTATATTTACCCCCGATCATCTTAATCTTATTAAAGAAGGTCCTTCTGTAAGAAGGGGATTCCTTGATTCTTTCATAAGTCAGTTAAAGCCCGGATATTTTAAAAATCTTATGAGTTTATATAAGATTTTAAAACAGCGCAACAACATTTTAAAATCCCGCAATAAAAATATGATGGATACAATTTCGGTGTGGGATGAAAAATTTGCAGAACTTTCTGTAAATATATGTGATATGAGACGGAGTGCCATTGATAAAATTAATGAAAATATAAATAATATAAATTCCGCTTTTGATACCGAAATTATAAAACTTATATATGTTCCAGGTATAAAAGGAGATTTTTTATCAAAAGAAAATATAATAAATCAGCTTAATAAAGGAATAGACAGGGACATTGAATACGGTATGACAATGACAGGACCTCACAGAGATGATTTTGATATATTTATGGATGATAAAAATATAAAAAAATATGGTTCTCAGGGACAGCAAAGGTCAAGTATTTTGAAATTAAAGCTTAGTGAATGTGAAATAATAAAAGAAAAAACAGGGGAAATGCCTCCCATACTTTTGGATGATATATTAAGTGAACTGGATGAAAACAGAAGAAAAGCATTTATAGAAAATATAAATGACAGACAGGTAATAATAACCTGTACCGATAAAGAATTTTTAAAAGATAAGGATGGATATTATTTCAAAGTTCACAGCGGAAAAATATATAAAGAATAAATAGGTGAAATAAATGTTTTTACATTTGGGCGGCGACGTTGTTGTTAAAATGAAAAATATAGTTGCCATAATGGATCTTGAAACAACATCAGTGTCAAAAATTACAAAAGAATATCTAAAAAAAATAACATTAAAAAATAATGTAATAAATATAAATACTGAAGATTTGCCCAAATCATATGTAATAACAGATGAAAACGGTGAAAAAAAGGTTTATGTATCACCGATTTCATCAAGAACTTTAAATAAAAGAGCAGAAAGCAAAAATATTTTTGATTTTTAATTTCTACTGAAAGGAATGAAAATAAATGCCGGAAATTAATAATAATTATGATGAAAGTCAGATTCAGGTCCTCGAAGGACTGGAGGCTGTAAGAAAAAGACCGGGTATGTATATTGGTTCCACTTCAATAAGAGGTCTTCATCATCTTGTATATGAAATAGTAGATAACAGTATTGATGAAGCATTGGCAGGTTATTGTACACAGATTGATGTTATTTTAAATAAGGATAATTCCGTTACTGTAAGAGATAATGGTCGTGGTATGCCCACAGGTATTCATCCAAAAATGGGAATATGTACTCTCGATGTAATTTTTACGGTTCTTCACGCCGGTGGTAAATTTGGTGGTGGAGGATACAAAGTTTCCGGCGGTCTTCACGGTGTTGGTGCGTCTGTTGTTAATGCTCTTTCTACCAGACTTGAAGTTAAAGTATGGGACGGTGAAAAAATACACCACCGTGTATTTGAAAGAGGAGTACCTCAGGGCGAAGTAGAAATTATAGGAACCACAGATAAAACAGGAACAGAGGTTACTTTCTGGGCAGACGGTGAAATATTCGAAGAAACTGTTTATGAATATGATACTCTTTTAAAAAGATTAAGAGAGCAGGCATTTTTAAACGGTGGAATAAAAATAAACTTTTCTGATTTAAGAGGAGAAGAGCCGGTAAGTGAAAATCTTCACTATGACGGAGGTATAAAAAACTTCGTATCTTATCTTTTTGATGATAAGAAAAAAAGAAAAGATAGTCTTGAACATATTCATGAAGAAGTAATTTATGTAAGCGGTGAAAGAGAAGGTTCTATGGCAGAAGTTGCTATTGGATGGAATAACGGATATGATGAAGTAATAGAATCCTTTGCAAATAATATATCAACCACTGAAGGCGGTACTCATGAGACAGGATTTAAATCAGCGCTTACAAGAGTATTGATAGATTATGCCCGCAATCATAAGCTTATGAAAGATGATGAAGAATTAACGGGTGAAGATGCAAGAGAAGGTCTTATAGCGGTAATATCCGTAAAATTGGAAGAACCTCAGTTTGAAGGTCAGACCAAAACAAAACTCGGTAATTCCGAAATGAGAGGTCTTGTTGAAACAATAGTAAAAGAAAAACTTGCAGATTTTCTTGAGGAAAATCCTCAGGTTGGTAAATCTATCATAGAAAAAGCCCTTATGGCTTCAAGAGCAAGAATAGCAGCACGTAAGGCAAGAGAAGCAACAAGAAAAACTCCTCTCGGTTCCAGCACACTTCCGGGAAAACTTACCGACTGTATTGTTAAAGATCCCACAAAAACAGAAATATATATTGTCGAGGGAGATTCGGCAGGTGGCAGTGCCAAAAACGGAAGAGATAGTAAATATCAGGCGATATTGCCTCTCTGGGGTAAAATGCTTAATGTAGAAAAAGCAAGAGCAGATAAAGTTTACGGAAATGATAAGCTTACTCCTGTTATTCAGGCGTTGGGTACAGGTATTGCTGGAGAATTTAATATTGAAAAATTAAGATATGACAAAATAATTATAATGGCGGATGCCGATGTCGACGGTGCTCACATACAGACACTTCTTTTAACATTTTTCTTCAGATTTATGCGTCCTCTTATAGAAACAGGACACATTTATCTTGCTAAACCTCCTCTGTATAAGCTTTCAAGAGGAAAAAAAGCAGAGGTAGCTTTCAGTGATGAAGAAAGAGACCGTATAAGTGAAATTTTAAAAGACGGTGATCCAAATGCAAAGGTTGATATAAGCCGTTACAAAGGTCTTGGTGAAATGAATCCCGAAGAACTCTGGGAGACAACCATGGATCCTAAAAATCGTATACTTTTGAAAGTTACACTTGAAGATGCAGAAAAAGCAGACAACATATTCACTGTTCTTATGGGTGATGAGGTAGAACCCAGAAGAATATTTATAGAAGAAAATGCTCAGTATGTAACAAATCTTGATGTATAAAAGAAAAAACGGACCGCCATAGCCGGCGGTCCGCAAATAAGAGCCTTAACCTTTAACTGGAAGGAATGATAAATTTGGCGAAAAACAAAAAATATGAAGATTCGCATTTTGAAGAATATTTTGACACCCAGACTATCGTAGATGTAGATATAGAACAAAGAATGAGAGAAGCTTTTATAGATTACGCCATGAGCGTAATCGTAAGTCGTGCTCTCCCTGATGTAAGAGATGGTCTGAAGCCTGTTCACAGACGTATACTTTATGCTATGTATGAAGAACATCTGACAGTGGACAAACCCTTCTTTAAATCAGCTACAACCGTTGGTAATGTTATCGGTCGTTATCATCCTCATGGTGATGCTTCCGTTTATGATGCCATGGTAAGACTTGCTCAGGACTTTTCAATGAGATATCCTCTCATTGACGGTCACGGTAACTTTGGTTCAGTTGACGGTGACCCCCCGGCTGCATACCGTTATACAGAAGCCAGAATGAGCAAAATATCAAATATTTTACTTGAAAATATTGATAAGGATACTGTTGATTTTGCTCCGAACTTTGATGAAAAAAGAAAAGAGCCACTTGTTCTTCCTACAAGAATACCTACACTTCTTATAAACGGAAGCTCCGGTATTGCCGTAGGTATGGCTACATATATTCCTCCTCACAATTTAACAGAGGTTTTAAACGGTGCTATTGCACAGATTGATGACCCCGAAATAAGTGTTGAAGATCTTATGGAATATATAAAGGGTCCTGATTTTCCGACCAAAGCTTCCATCATGGGTAAAAGCGGTATACGTGCTGCCTATGCCACAGGTAAGGGAAGAATAATTGTAAGAGCGAAAACACAGATAGAAGAACGCAGAGACGGTTCATCTTCTATCATAGTAACAGAGCTTCCCTATCAGGTTAACAAGAAAATGCTTGTTGAATCTATTGCGGCTCTTGTTAAGGATAAAAAGATTGAAGGTCTTTCCGATATTGACGACCATTCATCAGACCGTGTTGGTATAAGACTTGAAATATTCTTAAAAAGAGATGCCAACCCTCAGGTGGTACTCAATCAGCTCTTTAAATATACAAAACTCCAGGACAGCCTTTCAATAAATATGCTTGCTATAAAAGACGGCAGACCAAAAACCATGGGATTAAAAGAAATCCTTGATCAGTATATTATTTTCCAGAAGAAAATAGTTACCCGCCGTACACAGTATGATTTAAACAAAGCAGAAGCCAGAATGCATATTTTAGAAGGCTTAAGAATAGCTCTTAATAATATTGATGAGATAATAAGTATTATCAGAAATTCTTATGATGATGCCAAAGAAAGACTTATGGAAACCTTTGGTCTTTCCGATATTCAGGCACAAAGCGTTCTTGATATGAGACTTGGCCAGCTGCAGAAATTAAACGGTGAAAAAATAGAAGAAGAATATGACGAACTTACCGCAAAGGTAAATGAATATAAAAAGCTTCTTTCTGATGAAACAGAACTTCTTAATCAGATTAAAAAGGAAATCATAGAAATCAGAGATAAATACGGCGATGAAAGACTTACAACAATTGAGCCTGCTATCGACATCATCGAAGATGAAGACCTTATAGAGAGAGAAGAATGTGTTCTTACCATGACACATTTCGGTTATATAAAACGTCTGCCTCTTGATACTTACAAGAGTCAGCACAGAGGCGGCAGAGGAATTGCGGGACTTTCTACAAGGGAAGAAGATTTTGTTGAAAAAATCTTTACTGCATCAAGCCATGATTTTATTCTGTTCTTTACTAATACAGGCAGAATGTTTAAAACCAAGGTTTATCGCATTCCCGAAGCCGGAAGAACTGCAAAGGGTACTGCAGTTGTTAATCTCATCGGTCTTGAAAAAGATGAAAAGGTAACTGCCATGATTCCTGTTAAGGAATTTAATGATGAAAGTTATCTTACCATGATTACAAAACAGGGATTTGTTAAAAAGACAAATCTTAGTGAATATGATACCAACCGTAAGGGCGGGCTTATTGCTATTTCCTTAAGAGAGGGCGACGAGCTTATGGGAGTTGACCTCACAAATGGCGAAAACAATATTATTCTTTGTACTAAAAACGGTATGTGCATAAAGTTTAAGGAAACAGATGTACGTCCTATGGGCAGGGGTGCCAGCGGTGTTACGGGTATTAAGCTTTCGGAAGGTGACTATGTAATTGGAGGCAGTGTATGTGCCGCCGATGATGTTAAGCTTCTTACTGTTACCGAAAAAGGATACGGCAAAAAGACTGATATTAATGAATTTAAATGTCAGAACAGAGCCGGCCGCGGTGTTACAGGCTATAAGATTACCGATAAGACAGGTCTTGTTGCAGGTATTGCAGTAATAAATGAAGGCGATGATCTTATGGTTATTACTTCTGATGGTATAATCATCAGAATGAGTACTGATGAAATAAGCCAGTTCGGCAGAGTTACTCAGGGTGTCAAGGTAATGAGAACATCAGACGATGTACAGGTTGTATCTATTGCCAAGGCAGACAAAGAGGAAGAAGAAATATCAGAGGAATCAAAAGAAAATCAATCCCAGCCAGTAGAAGAAAATTAAAAATTTAATATTTAATATAGTAAAAGGTCGCAGTGAATTTAACTGCGGCCTTTTATTGTATATTTTGTTCTTACACCATATTTTACAGAAGTTAAAAGTTCCAGATTTTCAAATTTCATTACAAAACTTCTTATAGTAGCATATGCCGCATCTCCAAAATCTTTTTCAAGCTGTTTTGTAGAAAACTCATCTGTCCCGTAAAATGAAAGCACAAATTGCCAGAGTTTAGCTTCTTTTTCGGTTATCTTACCTGCCTGAAATGCTTTGTCATAAGAAGATATAATATCAATATCGTTTTTCTTCTCTTTTATTTTATTATACACATTATTTATAAAATAAATTATAAACGGTGTAACATCAATTTTTCCACTAAATTTTTTATTGTTTTCAATTAGAGTAAAAGAATTATAATATTCTTTTCTGCTTTTTTCAATTTCACTTGAAAAAGGAACAAACAGTGCAGATTTGTAACCTTTCTGCACCAAAAACCACAGGTGTACAAGCCTTGCTATTCTTCCGTTTCCGTCAAAATAAGGATGAATATAGGAAATATAAAAATGAATAATACATGCTTTAACAAGATCATTTATATTATCATCCCGGTTAATAAATAAAATAAGATTTTTCATATATTCCGGAAGTTTGTTGTGTGGTAATCCGCAATGCTCCACACGGTCACTGACTACAAATACACTGTCGTGTCTGTAAAAATTAAAATCTTTTAACTTATCCTCGTCAGAAACAAAATCTCCTACGGTCATCATATATAATTTATAAAGATTCTCTTCGGTAATTTTATTGGAAATATCACTTATATATTCAAGACCGTTCTTTATTCCAAGTATTCTGCTTTCTTCATTATTTTTTGGTGCAAGACCTTTTAATATTTTTCTTACACTTTCTCTGGAAAAATCAATACTCTCTATTGAAGATGTGGCAATAATTTCATTTTCTGCAGCTTTTGTTCCATAATTGCAATTTTGATTTCGTAATAATTGTTTTAATGAAAGCTGATTAATAAGAGCATAATTTTCACTGAAAACAATATCATTTCCGTCAAAATCTTTTAATGGCAAAGATTCAAAATATAATTCATTAAAAATACTTAAAAATTCATTAAAATCCTCTTTATATTTATATTGTAATTTACCGTAATCCGGAAAATGACTGTCTTTAAGTATTTTTGTAAAAAGCATTATATCCATAAAATCACCCTGATAGTTATTAGTATCAATTTGTATCAGTATATCACCTTGAGATTTTTTTGTCAATATTAATTATTATTTTTAATAATTATAAAAGTATTATAATAATTTTTTTCGACATTATGTATGTCGAATGTTCAGATATTTTGAATATTTGTGTAAAAAGTTCAACAATTATGTAAAATGATCCATTATCGCCAATGAAGTCCAAAATACTTGAACATTTATGTGTATTTGTTCATTCTTATAAATTTTTAACTAATATAATTTGTAGATATTAAGTCGGATTATGTGATTAAGGTAATAATTTGTCAATATTTGGCATAAAAGTAAAAATTTATTGAATGTATATTTTTGCAGAGCTATAATTTTATTTGTAAGAAATAATAAAATTTTAAAACAAAGGAGCTGTATAAGTTGAAAAACAAAGTAAGAGTACTAATTGCAGACGATAATAAGGAGTTTTGTCATTCATTGAAATCATCACTCGAAACAGCAGAATTTATAGAAATAGCAGGTGTTGCTTATGATGGAAAAGAAGCATATGAAATGGTTCTGGAAACCAGACCTGATATTTTACTGACAGATATCATTATGCCATATATGGACGGCCTGGCACTTCTCGGTAAAATCAACTCTAATTCTATGCTTACTAAAAAACCAAAGACAGTTGTATTTTCATCAATGGGATATGAAAACATAATAACCAAGGCTATGAATCTCGGAGCTTCATATTATCTGGCAAAGCCTTTTGAGCCTTCCTGCCTTATTGACAGGATAAGTGACATATGCCGTGAGCCGGTTGAAAAAAATAGTGGTAAATCCACTACTAAAAATAATGATCTTGAAACTAATATTACAATGTACATTCAGCAGATGGGTGTACCTGCACATATAAAAGGATATCAATATATAAGAGACGCTATTGCAATGGTAATTGACGATATGGATACTATTAATTCTATAACAAAACTTTTGTATCCCACCGTTGCCAAACACTACAATACAACTGCGTCAAGAGTAGAAAGAGCAATTCGTCATGCAATTGAGGTTGCATGGGACAGAGGTAATCCTGATGTATTAAACGATTTATTCGGATATACTATCTTGGGCAGTAAAGGTAAGCCCACCAACAGTGAGTTTATAGCACTTATTGCGGATAAAATAAGACTTGATATGAAAGCAGTTTGATAGCAGCGACCAACAATCTAAATAATTTTTCCCTTATAAAAGACATTGAGTACTTTTTCCCCTTTTCAGGTACTCTTTGTCTTTTTCTTGTTCCACGTGGAACATTTTTACATAAAAAATTAATATATATATTGCAAAAAAAATATAATTGAGGTATACTTATATGTATAAAATCGAATTTTAAATAAATTGTTCCACGTGGAACAATTCTATGACACAGTAATATAAAAAGAAAGGAGAAGGAAAATGGTTAAATGCATTTCTGTTGCTAATCAGAAAGGCGGAGTAGGTAAAACAACAACATCTGTTAATCTTGCATCTTGTCTTGCTGAACAAAAGAAAAAAGTCCTTCTTGTTGACCTTGATCCTCAGGGTAATGCTACAAGTGGTGTAGGTGTTGATAAAGAAGAAACTGAACTTTCCGTGTATGATGTTCTGATAAACGGTACATCTGTTAAAGATGCTATTATAAAAACAGAATTTTCTAATCTTTCACTCCTGTCATCGGGCATTGATCTTGCCGGTGCGGAAATAGAAATGGTTGGAATAGAAAACAGAGAATATCTTTTAAAAAATGCATTATCTGTTTTAAAAGAGGAATTTGATTATATAATAATAGACTGTCCCCCATCATTAGGACTTCTTACTCTTAATGCTTTTACAGCTTCAAACAGTATTATTATGCCTATTCAATGTGAATATTATGCTCTTGAAGGTCTCAGTCAGCTTACTGCCACTATCAGAAAAGTAAAAAAACAGCTCAATCCTTCCATTGAAATAGAAGGTGTACTCCTTACGATGTATGATGTACGCACCAATTTATCAATGCTTGTTGCTGATGAAGTGAAAAAATACTATGCTGATAAGCTTTATAAAACGGTTATTCCCCGTAATGTAAGACTTAGTGAAGCTCCAAGTTACGGAGAACCAATCAATTATTATGATAAATCTTCAAAAGGAAGCGAAATGTACACAAAACTTGCTAAGGAATTAATAAAAAACAATAAAAAATGGGGAAAGTAAATAAGAGGTGATATATATGGCAATGAAGAAAAAAGGTCTCGGCAAGGGATTGGGAGCTCTTTTGACAGATGAAAATTCATCCATTGATTCCGATTCGATAACTGAACTCAAAATAATGGATATTGAACCTAATCGGGAACAGCCAAGAAAAAACTTCGACGACGAAAGTCTGATAGAACTTGCAGATTCAATAAAACAAAACGGTGTAATAACACCTATACTTGTGCAGGAATCTGAAAATGGTTACTATTCTATAATTGCGGGTGAAAGAAGATGGCGTGCGGCGAAAAAAGCCGGATTAAAAACAATACCTGCCATTGTAAAAAATTATGATGAACTTAAATTATATGAAATTTCACTTATAGAAAATCTTCAAAGACAGGATTTAAGCCCTGTTGAAGAGGCTATGGGATATAAAAAGCTTATGGATGACCATAATCTTACCCAGGAAGAAGTGTCAATCAAGGTAAGCAAGAGCCGCAGTTCGGTAGCAAATTCGCTGAGACTTTTGAATTTACCCGAAAAAGTATTAAATGCTTTGGAAGAAGGAAAAATATCTGTCGGACATGCAAAAGTTCTTTTGTCTGTTGATGATGTAAAAAAGCAGGAAGTGCTTTGTGATTTGATATGTGAAAATAATTTAAGTGTAAGAGAACTTGAAAATGAAGTTAAAAAGCTTCAAAAAGAACCAAAGCCCGAAAAGAAAGTTGATCTTAATGTGAAGCTTGCATTTGAAAATGCTGAAAAAGAAATTTCAGGAGTTCTCGGAACCAAAGTTAAAATTCTTAATAAAAATAACAAGGGGAAAATTCAAATTGAGTATTATTCTGCCGGAGATCTGGAAAGAATATTAAAAATTATCTCAGGGTCAGAAAAAAACGACCTTTAAAAACACCTTTATTTTGAATGAATCAAAATGCACCAAGGTGATTATACATTAGAAATAAAAAACTCATCAGAATTTAATTTTGGACGAATTACGTGTTCCACGTGGAACAAAAAAGAAAGGTGACACACAAAATGAAAGAAAATACAAAATTTTTGTGGATGTATGTTGGAATCTTATTTTCTTTTGCTCTTATCCTCATAATTTTTGCCGGACTCAGTCAAAGTACAGATTCTGAGCAAACACAGGGATTAAAAGCCGACATAACAGAACTTTCACAAAAAAATACTGAGTTAACAAATATCAATAAAGAACTTCAGACACAGATTGATGCTCTTGTAGCTGAAAACAACTTAATCAAATCCGATGCTGACGGACTTAAAGAATCACAGGAATTAAAAGAAACCACAGATCAGGCACTTATGAATGCAGTTCAGGCAAAAAAGAAGGGTGAAAAGAAAAAATTTGAAGAAATACTCTCTACAATTGACCCGCAGAGCTTGACAGAGGCACAGCTTTACATTTATAATGAATTAGTTTCCAAATAAAATAACAAAATCTGATAAATTTACCCAATTTTAAAAAGGAAGTGCACAAATTATGTTAGATATTAAATTAATAAGAACAGAAACCGAAAAAGTCAAGGCTGCTCTTGCAAGAAGAAAAGAAGTTGTTGATATTGACGGACTCTTAAAGCTTGACAGCGAAAAAAGAGAACTGCTTTTTAATGTTGAACAGCTTAAACAAAAGCAGAATGAAGTGAGCAAAAGCATACCTGCACTTAAAAAAGAGGGCAAGGATGTTAGTCCTATTTTTGAAGAAATGAAAAAACTTTCCGATGAAATCAAGGATATTGATGAAAAAGTAAGGGAATATGACGAAAAAATCAACACAATAATGTATACAATTCCAAATATTCCAAATCCGGAAGTTCCTGATGGCGATACAGATGAAGATAATGTAGAAATCAGAAAGTTTTCTGAACCTACAAAATTTGATTTCGAACCAAAAGCTCACTGGGATATCGGTGCAGATCTTGATATTCTCGATGCTCCTACAGCCGGTAAGGTTACAGGCACACGTTTTACTTTCTATAAGGGTCTCGGTGCAAGATTGGAGAGAGCAATTATTAACTTCTATCTTGATACACATACTACAGATAGTGGTTATACAGAAATATTCCCACCATATATGGTTCATAGAAGAAGCATGATGGGTACAGGACAGTTACCTAAGTTTGAAGAAGATGCATTCAAGGTAATGAATACAGATTACTTCCTTATTCCTACAGCAGAGGTTCCTGTTACAAATATGTACAGAGACGAAATTCTCGATGGAACAAAGCTTCCTATAAAACACGTTGCATACTCTGCTTGCTTCAGAGCAGAAGCCGGTTCTGCAGGTAAGGATACAAGAGGTCTCATAAGACAGCATCAGTTTAACAAGGTTGAGCTTGTTAAATTTGCATCACCTGAAAATTCATATGAAGAACTTGAAAAGCTTACACAGGATGCAGAAAAAGTACTTAAACTTTTAAATCTCCCCTACAGAGTTGTTAAAATCTGTGTTGGTGACCTTGGATTTACTGCTGCAAAAAAATATGATATAGAAGTATGGATGCCAAGCTATAACCGTTATGTTGAAATTTCTTCATGTTCTAACTTCGAAGATTTCCAGGCTCGCAGAGCAAACATCAAATTTAAAAACTCTCCCAAGGATAAGGCTCAGTTTGTACACACATTAAACGGTAGCGGTGTTGCAATCGGACGTACAGTTGCTGCAATTTTAGAAAACTATCAGAACGCAGACGGAACGGTTACAATTCCAGATGTTCTTGTTCCTTACATGGGCGGAAAAACAAAAATTGAAAAACAGTAATTTAAAAAAGCTGAACGAAATTTAATCGTCCAGCTTTTGTCTTAGCCTGACGGAAGCTATCCGAATCGGATAACTACGGTCAGGCTAAGATGTATTCTGTGAAAGGTAAATTTAATAAAATTGCCCACAGCAGCAGATGATTTGTTGCATATACAAGGGTATGGGT
>CAZHZL010000033.1:0-11915 GCA_964537245.1 uncultured Oscillospiraceae bacterium | reverse complement strand
TTTTTATGATTTAATCTCTATGCTGCCACGGGCAATAAGCAAAAGGCTAAAGAAAAAATATCGTCCAATCACGAGGGTATAAGTTTTAATTTTTTGGAACGGTTCTGTAGGGGTGTGTGCCCGGTTGGCACGTACCCCGAAGCCCAAAGTGGAAAAAAATTAAAACTTATACCCGAAGAAACGCAGAGGCTACCGGCCTTTTGCTTATATTTATTAAATTTATTCCTAATAGCATTTTTCTTAAGATAATTTTTATAATATCAAACTGAGTATCACCACCGCCACAGCTCCGGGTATTCCCAATACTCCCACGCATACGGAGGTAACCGGACTTATACCTATGTGAAATCCTGTGGATGCCAAAAGAAAATTAGCAATTGAAAGTCCTACACAGCCAATTATACTGTTAATTAAAAATCTCAATATGTAATTAACCCTTGCACTGCATACAAGTGCTGTGCAAAAAATAATGATTATTCCAAGTAAGTATCCTACTACAGTAGTGAAAAATTCCATATTATCGGTTCACCGCCAAAACTCTTTATATATAAATGATACAACTCTCAGCAGCAAATTATGATTTTAATTCAAAAAATTACAAAAAATGTCAAATTTTTAATGTAATAATTAAACAAAAAAAACTTTAAAATTTGTGTCTATTTGTTAAATATCAACAAATGTTGGAGTAAATCTTGCAAAATTTATCAAAAAACATTAAAATAGTGGTATATAACTTAAAATGGGGTGCCGTATATGAATGTTAGATATTTTCAGCAAATTACTCACCAGATGAAAGATGTTATGAACAGAGACCTGGGTCTTATTACAGACGGAGGATTTGTTATTGCGTCAAATGATAATTGTATAAGCAATAATGACTTGGAATGTGTACTTAGTTTTACCGAAGATAACACAGATACCTTCACTTATAACGGCTTTACCTATAAGCCTATAGTATCTATGGGCAAGATTGATTATATAATCTTTGTGAAGGGTGATGACTCCCTCGCAAGAAATTATGCTGATATTTTGCAAGTGAGCTTTTCGTCGGTAAAATCACTTTATGATGATAAGCATGACCGTCTTAATTTTATTAAGAATTTTCTTCTTGATAATGTTCTTCCCGGTGACGTACTTGCTAAAGCAGCAGAATTGCATCTGGCAATTGAATCCAGAAGGGTAGTTTATCTTATTCAGACAGAAAAAGTTTCTGATTTTTCTGTTCTTGAACTTGTTGAGGGAATGTTTCCAAATAAACAGACAGACTTTATAGTCAGCATAGATGAAAACAATATCGCTCTTGTAAAGGAACTTGAAAATGAACCTTCACTTGGCGAACTTCAGACATTGGCAAAAAATATCTGCAACAATATCAATACCGAAATCATGGCTTCTGCATCGGTTGGTATTGGTACAGTTGTAAATAATATCAAAGAGATTGCCCGCTCATACAAAGAGGCAAGGGTTGCTCTGGAAGTAGGCAAGGTGTTTGACGACGAAAAGAAAATCTTAAGCTATGAAGATCTCGGTATCGGACGTCTTATATATCAGCTTCCTACAACCCTTTGTGAACTTTTCCTTACGGAAGTATTCAAAAAAGGCTCTATAGAAGAACTTGATCAGGAAATAATCTTTACTATTCAGAAGTTCTTTGAAAATAACCTCAATGTTTCCGAAACTTCACGTCAGCTTTATGTTCACAGAAATACACTTGTTTACAGACTTGATAAAATTCAGAAAATTACAGGATTGGATCTCAGAATTTTCGATCAGGCAATTATCTTTAAGGTTGCCATGATGGTTAATAAATACCTTGTATCCAATGCAATAAAACTTTAATTCAATAGGGGGCAAACGTTGTCGGGTTTTCCGACTGCGGTTGCTCCCGTGTGGTTTTAAAAGGAGATTTTAAAGTGATTACATTTGAAAACGTGTCAAAGATATATGATAACGGCTATGGTGCGCTCAAAGGTGTTTCTTTTCATATAAACAAGGGTGAATTTGTGTTTTTTGTAGGCTCCAGTGCAGCCGGCAAATCTACCATTATCAAACTTATGATGAAAGAAGAAAGCGCCACCGGCGGAAATATTATCATCAATGATATTGACGTAAATGATTTGAGACATAAGGAAATTCCGTATTTCAGACGTACTCTCGGTGTTGTCTTTCAGGATTTCCGTCTTCTGCCGAATAAAAATGTTCAGGAAAATGTATCCTTTGCTATGGAAATAGTAGGAGCTTCATCAAAGGAAATACGCCGTAATGTTCCTTTGGTTCTTAGTCAGGTGGGACTTTCCAACAAAGCAAAGATGTATCCTCACCAGCTTTCCGGTGGTGAACAGCAAAGAGTAGCTATTGCCAGAGCTATAGTAAATAATCCGGTTGTTCTTATTGCGGACGAGCCCACCGGTAACCTTGACCCTGACACAGCTCTTGAAATAATGGCGATAATTGAGGAAATCAATAAGCGCGGTACCACGGTTGTTATGGCAACCCATGCCGAAAAAATAGTTAACGACATGAAAAAAAGGGTAATAATGGTAGAACGCGGTATCATTACCCGTGATGAGAATGAAGGTGGTTACGCAAATGCTTAGAGCGATTAAAAGATCTTTTACCGAGGGTATCCGAGGTATGGTTAAAAATGGACTTATGACTGTTACGTCAATTTTTGTTGTGACATCATGTATATTTATATTCGGTGTTTTTCTTATGATAACATTTAATATAAATAATATGACAAGTCAGATGGCAAACGATTATCAGGTGGATGTATATGTTGCCAAGCCTGCCGACGGAGATGAGACGGCATATAACAGCGTAAAAGAAAAGGTTAAAGCCGATATTCTGAAAACAGAAAATGTAGATTCGTCAAATATCAGCTTTGTTGACGGAAAACAAAAATTCCGTGACTATAAAGAAAGTCTTGATCAGGAGGATCTGAAGTCATTTGAGGGATTGCCTGAGGATCTTATTCCCGATGCATATGCCGTGAGACTTATAGACATTTCAAAGGTTGATGCTACCTGTGAACAGCTTTCAAAAATTGAAGGCGTTGAAGATGTGGAAAACAGCAGTGACCTTGTTGAAGTTATAAACGGTATAAAGAATGTTGTAAAAAATGTTTCGGTGTGGATTATAGTTATATTTGCTCTTATAAGCTTGTTTATTATATCCAACACCATAAAGCTTACAGTTCATAACAGACGTAAAGAAATTAATATTATGAAATATGTTGGTGCTACCGATTCATATATAAAGGGTCCCTTTATTATGGAAGGTATGCTTGTGGGTGTGATGTCTGCTGTGGTTGCATTCTTTATTTCGCAGTGGAGTTATCTCGGAATAATGACCACAGTTAAAACCACATTTCTCGCTTCATCCATAGGTCTTCTGGAATTTTGGGACATTTGGGTGAATCTGCTGGTTTCATATATAGGACTTGGTTGTCTTATCGGAGCATTCGGAAGTTCACTTTCGGTTCGCAGATATCTTAAAGTGTAACTTTAACAACCAACCGCCTTTAGTGTCGGTCGTTAAGGCTAATATCACAGATTTATCCGGAAAAACCTACCATATTTTTGAAAGGAGCTGATACTATGCTCAGAAACAAATATTTTATCAGAATTTTTGCAATAGTTGCGCTTGTTGCATTTATCGGCGTTTCTATATTAACGGTTCTTCCCATGAATGCCGGGGCTATAAGTTCTCAAGAAGCTAAGAAAAAGAAAGATGCAGCGCAGGCTCAGCAGAATAAAGAAATTGAAAAACGTAATCAGTTGGATGCGCAGATAAGCGCAGTTCAGAAGGAAATCGATTCTTTTCAGGCACAGATAGATGAAAAGGTTGCCCAGATTTCCGAAAGACAAGCTGAAATTGAGAAGCTTACCATTGATCTTCAGAATCAGAATAAGTCTTACAATGACAGAGCAAAGTCAATGATAAAACGCGGTGATGTTTCGTATCTCGAGGTAGTTCTCAGAGCGAAATCAACCGAGGATCTTCTTACGAGAGTATCGGTTCTGAAGCATGTAGCAAAATATGATTCAAAAAAACTTCAGGAAATCAAGGATTCTATGACAGAAGTTGAAGAGCTCAAAAATGTACTTCTTGAGGAAAAAGCCGAAGTTGTTGCACTGAAATCCGAACAGGACGAAAAGAAAGCAGTTTTGGATGGATACAGGGCAGAAAGTCAGGCTATTATTGATGATCTTCAGAAAGATATCAACAATTTTGCGGCACAGTATGAAGCTGCCAAGAAAGCTGAAGAACAGGCAAGAGCAGCGGCAAACAGTGCTGCAGAGTCATATAATGTTCCGGCAAACTTTGTGGGTGGACAATTTTCGTGGCCATCAAATACAACACTTGTAACTTCACCTTACGGTTATCGTGTGCATCCGGTTTTGGGAACAAAGCGATTCCATTCGGGTGTTGATATAGGTGCACCATATGGTTCCAGCATTTACGCGGCAAATTCAGGTACTGTTATTGTATCCGGTTATAATTCCGGAGGTTACGGTAACTATGTTGTTATAAGCCATGGCGGCGGATATTCAACACTTTACGCTCATTGTTCATCTCTTAAAGTATCTGCAGGGCAGACTGTATCAAAAGGTCAGGTAATAGCTGCCTGCGGTTCAACAGGTATGTCCACAGGTCCGCATATTCATTTTGAAGTTCAGCTCAACGGTAAAACAACAAATCCGATGCAATATTTCCGTTAAAATTTAAAAATAAGCAGCATATATTATAAGGGGACGTGAAAAAGTCTTACGATTTTTTCACCCCCTTTTTTAGAAATCTTAGTTTAGCCATTGGACTATCATCCAAAACAGGCCAGAGATCATTGGAGTAGTAATATGAATAAAAAAGTCATTGTTTTAACAAGCTTAATAACTGCAGTAGCCGTGTTTATTTTAAGCACCCTGTTCTATTTCTCGCCTTTGGGAAGCCTTTTTATCGGTAGGTTTTCTGACAGTGCTTCAGATTTTATCAAGCTTATAAAGATTGAGAACCTGATAAAAAACAATTATACAGGCAACTACAATTCGCGTCATCTTATGGACAGGGCACTTCATACCTATGTGGAAACACTGGGAGATCCATATACAGACTATCTGAACAGCAATGAATATGAGTACCTTAATTCTCACTTGAAAGGTGAATATAATGGTATAGGGATAACAGTTTCGGCAAGTGACGGAGAAATTCTTATAAAAGATGTCAAAGATGATTCTCCGGCAATGAATGCCGGAATTATGGTTGGTGATATTCTTATTGCAGTCAACGGTACTTCATATAATGCTCAAACACTTTCACAGGCTGTTGATGCAATCAAGAGTGTCAAACAGGGAGAAAGTATAAATCTTACAGTATCAAGAAATGAAACCCCTATTGATATTTCAGTAAATATAGAGAAAATAGAAATGGTATATGTAAGGCAAAAGATGCTTGAGCCGTCAATCGGATATATTCGTCTGGAAAGCTTTGGTCAAAATATTGTTCAGGATTTCAGTGAGAGTATTCAGATGCTTACATCTGACGGAATGCAGGCTCTTATTCTGGATTTGCGTTCAAATCCCGGCGGTGCGCTCGAATCCGCTGTAGATGTGGCGGATCTTCTGATTGGTGAAGGAACGATACTGACTGTCCGCGATAAATCAGGAAATGAAGATATATATACATCCGACGAAGGGCAGCTTGATATGCCTATATATGTTTTGATCAATGAGGAAAGTGCCAGTGCATCAGAGGTTGTTGCGGGAGCACTCAGAGATTATGACAAAGCTGTGCTTGTAGGTAAAAAGTCCTTCGGTAAGGGCGTGGTTCAAAGTGTATACGGATTTGGCGATGGCTCGGGTCTGCGTCTTACAACTGCCAAATATTACACCCCGTCGGGTGAGTGTATACAGGGAACAGGCATACATCCCGATATAGAGGTTGATCTTCCTGAGGGTATGGTGTATTCATACATTGATGTAAATGAGGCAGATGATACTCAGCTTGCTGCGGCAATAAACGAAATAAAAAACTCTTTGAATAATTAGTTTTGACACATAATTTTTGATAAATTTGGTGTGGAAAACTCTTGGAAAAATTAAAATAAAATTACACAAAAATGTGGATAAAGTTAATTAGTCTGTGGAAAAGTAGAAAAAAACAGCCCGCAAAGCCCCATTTTATGCTATTTTAAAGTATTTTGAAAAATTTTTGTGGAGTGTTAAATAATAAAATGAAAGGAAAATACAGATGAAAAGAACAAGTGGAGTTCTGATGCATATATCATCACTTTACGGTGATTATTCATGTGGAACATTCGGAGCAGAAGCAAAAGAATTTGTGGATTTTCTATGTGAATGCGGTTTCACCTGGTGGCAGGTACTTCCTTTTTGTATGGTTGATGAATGTAATTCACCGTATAAATCATATTCTGCATTCGGGGGTAATCCTTATTTTATAGATATCCGGATTTTACATGAAAAAAATTTGCTTACCGATGATGAACTCAGATCGGCGGTTCAGAATACTCCTTACAGCTGTGAGTATGACCGACTGTTTAAAGAAAGAATCGGACTTTTAAAAAAGGCTGCTGCAAGAGCTGTGCATACAGATGAAGCAGACAGGGTCAGGGAATTTATACACAATCACGGACATGTGGCTGAATTTTGCAGGTTTATGGTGCTAAAAGCTGCCAACGAAGAAAAGTGCTGGAGCGAATGGACAGTAAATACAATAGATAGTGACGAACTTTTTGCATGGCAGTTTATTCAGTATGAATTTTTCAGTCAATGGGCAGATATAAAAAAATATGCAAATTCCAGAGGAATAAAAATTCTGGGTGACATTCCCATATATGTGTCGTACGACAGTGCAGATGTGTGGGCAAATAAAGAGCTTTTTCAGCTCAATGACGACGGTTCGATGAAAAAGGTGGCAGGAGTTCCTCCGGATTATTTCAGCTCTGACGGGCAGCTTTGGGGAAATCCTCTTTATGACTGGGACAGGATGAAGCAGGATGGCTATGCATGGTGGACTGATCGTCTGAATGCTATGTTTGAGATGTTTGACGGAGTGCGTATCGACCATTTCAGAGCCATAGAGAGCTATTGGAGTGTGGATGCCGATGCCCGAACTGCCCGTGACGGTAAGTGGATAAAGGGACCCGGCATGGATTTTGTAAATAAGATAAATTCTATTAAGGGTGATAAGCTTATTGTTGCCGAAGATCTGGGGCTTATAACAAAGGAAGTTGCGGATCTTGTGGAAGAGAGCGGGTTTCCGGGTATGAGGGTTTTGCAGTTTGCATTTCTTGATGACAGTGATTCTACGCATCTTCCCCATAATTACAAAAATAATGTTATTGCTTATACGGGAACTCACGATAATAACACGCTTCTGGGTTATGTGTGGGAAATCGGTGATGAAAACCGCAGACGTATGCTTGAATATTGCGGATATACCTCGCCTGACTGGGATGCGGGCTATGATCATATTATTCGTACTATGTTTGCATCCTGTGCTGGCATGCTTGTTCTGCCGATACAGGATATTCTTGGCTACGGCTCCGACACAAGGCTGAATGTTCCCGGCAGAGCCGAAGGAAACTGGATGTATCGTGTTACAAAAGAGCAGCTTGGTGCAATTGACCAATCCAAATACAGAAGGCTTAACTCTTTGTATAAAAGGTAGCCTTAACGGCCGCCTTTGTTGTTAGTCGTTAAGGCTAAAAATTATATAGGATTCAGTAAAAAAACTGCCTTCATATAGCAAAAATGTTGATTTTTCACAAACATTTTAAAATTATTGTTGACAAAAGGCATTTGTTAGTATATAATCTTAAATGGTTTTTAGTCTACAGGTGGTTTTATGTCCTGTGGCTGAATATTATAAGTATTTTGACAGCTTTGATTTGGGTGATACTGTATCAGAGCTGAAATGACATAAAGTCATTTAATTCTAAGGGAGGTGTAAGCACTATGAAGAGAACATACCAGCCAAACGTAAGACACAGAAGCAAAGTTCACGGCTTCAGAGCAAGAATGAGCACAGCTAATGGCAGAAAGGTTTTAGCACGCAGAAGATTAAAAGGCAGAAAAGTTCTTTCCGCTTAAATCTTGATTTTCTTGATTTTTAAGACCACTTTCAGGTGGTCTTTTTTGCCACTTATCTGAATTTTGGCAAAAAACAAAACCGGAGGTGCTTTAAATGAAAAATACAGTCAAGCTCAACCGGGAATTTCGATTCGCTTATCGTAAAGGCGCCAAAATTGTGACGGAATATCTTGTTTTTTATTGGTATAATAACCGTCAGTCCTTTAATAAGCTTGGTATAACGGTATCTGCATCACTTGGAAAAGCAGTTTGCCGTAACCGGATCAAAAGGCTGATACGTGCGGCCTACAGTGCACGTAAGGATGAGCTTAAATCCGGACACAACATCATCGTAGTTGCCCGCGGAAAATGTACTGATGCAAGCTTTGCTGATGTAAAAAAAACAATGGATTATTGCATAAGGAAGTCGGGTCTGTGATGAAAAAGATACTTATTTTGCTTATAAATTTTTATAAAAAGCGCATATCACCCTTGAAAAAGCCGTGTTGCCGTTTTTATCCCACATGTTCGGAGTATACTCTCCAGGCTGTCACAAAATACGGCGCGGCAAAGGGCACATATCTTGGTGTCAAAAGGATTTTAAAATGTCATCCTTTCCATAAGGGCGGTTATGACCCGCTGAAATAGGAGGATTTATGGATTTTTTTGATATTATTAAAATACCTATAGGCTACCTTCTCGGTTGGATTTATGATATAATTCCAAACTACGGATGGGCACTTATAGTCTTTACACTTGTTGTAAAGCTCCTGCTTTTGCCTCTTGGCCTCAAGCAGCAAAAATCAATGACAAAGATGCAGGCTATTCAGCCAAAGCTTGCAGCTTTGCAGGATAAGTACAAAAACGATCAGCAAAAGCTGAGTCAGGAAACAATGAAGCTCTATAAAGAATATGGCATAAGCCCCATGGGTGGATGTCTGCCTATGCTTATTCAGCTTCCCATACTTTTTGCTCTTTACAGAGTATTGTACAGACCTCTTACTTATATGCTTCATATGGCAGATGAAGCTATCGGTGCTTTGGGCAATCAGTTTGTTATTGATATGTCCTCAAAAAATCCCATGGCTCAGATTCAGATTGCCAAAGAAGCTTTCGATGCAGGAATCAGTGAAGCAGCAATTAATTTTAACTTCTTCGGACTTGATCTTTCAGCCAACCCCAATGCCGAAGGCTGGATAAGCATTGCTATGATTATCCCCGTGCTGGCGGCTGTTACCACATATTTTTCATCCAAAATTACAACCATGATGAATAAGAACAAAACCAAAGATGAAAAAGAAGCTGAAAAACCAAAGAGAATTCTTTCACCCGAACAAAAAGATACATCTGCTCCAAACGGTGCCGAGATGACAAAGACAATGACATGGATGATGCCTATATTCACACTGTGGATTACAGCAACATTTCCGTCCGCACTTGGTATATACTGGGTTGCATCCAATGTGTTCTCAATCGGTCAAACCATGCTTTTAAATGGTTATTATTTCAAAAAGATGGACAAAGAGATATCTTTGCAGGAAGCTGAAATCAACGCAAAGAAAGAAGCAAAATTTGCTAACAGAAAACGAAAGGGGAAAAAATAAATGACTATAGAAAAAACAGCTAAAACCAAGGACGAAGCTATTGCTCTGGCTCTTTCAGAGCTTGGCGTATCCGAGGCTGAGGTAGAAATAGAAGTTATCGAAGAAGGTTCAAAAGGATTTCTGGGTCTTGGCAGTAAGGATGCTGTTGTAAAAGTTACCTACAATCCTGACTGCGAAAAAAGAGCAGTAGATTTTCTTAATAAAATTTTTGAAATCACAAAAGAAGATGTAACCGTTGATTCCAAGGTTGACGGCGATGTTTTAAGAATCAATCTTTCAGGTCCCGATATGGGCATTGTAATCGGCAAAAGAGGCGAAACTCTCGATGCACTTCAGCATCTTACAAGTCTTGCAGTTAATAAGGGTGACAAGTCATTTTTAAAGATTTCTCTTGATGCCGAAAACTACCGTGACAAGAGAAATGTTGCACTTGAATCTCTTGCACAGAAGCTTGCCAGCAAAGCTATGCACACAGGCAGAAATCAGACCCTTGAGCCAATGAATGCTTATGAAAGAAGAATCATTCACTCAGCTCTTCAGGATCACGAAACAGTTACCACCTACAGTGTTGGTCAGGGTGTAAACCGCAAGGTTGTTATTGCTCTTAAGAAATAATTGTATTTTAATTAAGGCACAAGTATATATTTGCACCGTGGATTTGGCGTATGCGCCTGATGGGCGTACAGACTGGTTCATTTATAAATATATACTTGTGCCTTAATTGTTTTTTCCGGAGGAATTATGAATCTATTTTCTACTATTGCCGCCATATCTACCCCATATGGTACAGGCGGAATTTCTATCATAAGAATAAGCGGCAGTGAAGCCATAGCTATCGCAGATAAGGTGTTTAAAGCGTCATCAGGAAAACCTCTTTGCGATGCAGAGTCTCACACAATCCACCATGGTCATATTTATGCATCCGACGGCTCTCGTCTTGATGAAGTTTTGGTATCCGTGATGAAAGCGCCGCGCACCTATACCGGCGAGGATACAGTTGAGTTAAATTGCCACGGTGGACTTTTTGCCACCAAAAGGGTTCTGGAAGAGGTTTTAAAATCCGGTGCTCAAAATGCATCAAGAGGTGAATTTACCAAACGTGCGTTTTTAAACGGCAAAACCGATCTTTGCCGTGCCGAGGCGGTAATTGACCTTATAAATTCCAAGACAAATCTGGAACAGAGTATATCCGTCAATCACCTTGGCGGAGCACTTTCCGAAAAAATAAATTCTTTAAGAGACTCGCTTCTTACACTTATCGCTCATGTTCAGGTGCTTATTGACTATCCCGATGAGGAGCTTGAACCTCTTTCTGAAGATGAATTCTTAAATGAATTAAAATCCATCCGTCAAAGTGCCGATCGACTTCTTGCCACATCCGAAGCCGGCTCACTTATAAAAAGCGGCATAGACACCGCCATTGTGGGCAAGCCAAATGTGGGTAAATCGTCTCTTCTTAACCTCCTGTCAGGTGAAGAAAAAGCCATAGTTACAGATATTGAAGGCACCACCCGCGATGCAATTGAGCAGAGTGTTTCCATTGGCGGTATTACACTTAATCTTGCAGATACCGCAGGCATAAGAGAAACCAATGATAGGATTGAAGCCATAGGTGTTGAGCTTTCGAAAAAATATATTGAAAAATCAAAGCTTATCATTTTTATGGCAGATGCAATATCCGGAATTGATAAAAATGATGTTGAAATCATAGAAGCATTGACCAATAAGCCGTCAATAGCTCTTATAAATAAATCAGATGCTGCCGCCCTGGCAGATGAAACTCTGATTAAAGAACACTTTGACCGCGTGATTAATTTTTCTGTTAAAAATAAAGACGGTTTAAATGAGCTTGAATCGGCCATTAAGGAAATGTTTGAAATCGGCGAAATCGAGAATGGCTCGGACATTATAACCAATGCACGCCATAAGGATGCTCTTTTCAGAGCGAAACTTGCGCTGGATTCCGCCATATCAGCCATAGAGAGCGGTATAAGCGTTGATACCACATTTATAGACATAGAGGATGCAATTTCTGCACTTGGTGAAATTGTGGGTCTTACTGTCAGTGAAGAAGTGGTAGATAAAATTTTCCACAGTTTTTGTGTCGGAAAGTAAATTTATAATCATTATATTTAAGGACAAGCATATATATTAAGTAAATTATATAAGTCCGGCGGTAATATGTCAAGATGAAATTAACAAATAAACGGATATTTTTATC
>CAZHZL010000032.1:0-28908 GCA_964537245.1 uncultured Oscillospiraceae bacterium | reverse complement strand
GCCATATTCTGCATTGAGCATAATTCAACAATTTCAACTGTTGGTCTTGTATATTTTTTCATTATAAAATTCCTCCTTAAAATTGTTGTATTACTGTACAGGTACTGTAGCAATATCTGTTGTAACTTCGTTGCCATCTAATGTATAGTATGCCTGCCAGTTATATGTTCCTGACAATACTGTACCATTTTCATCAACGAACTGAACTACCCAAGATCCATCAGCAGGACAGTCAATTGAAACTTTTTCACCTGTTGTAGGATCTGTACCTAAACCGGCAGGATATGTTTTTCCACCGAATTTAACGCCGTATGTACCAGCTGCAAGAACTGCTTTTGATGGGTTCTTAGCATAAATTGATACTAAGTTTACTGTTGGTGTTCCTTCAACATAAGCTTCGAATACTTCTTCGTTTCCGCCTGCTTCTGCAGCAGTAATAGATAAAGTTATGTCTTTGCTTAATGCAGTACGAGTATTAGTTGTTGTAGCCGCATTTACATATACAGAAGTTGAACTATTAAGGGAAATATTCGTAGTACCTGCTTTAAGTGCTTTTAAAGTAAATGTACCTAAAACATTTTCACCAGTTGGACGTTCCTCTGTATTAAGAACCTTTTGTGAGAAAGTTACCTGATATTTTGTTGTAGCATAGTTAGAAGCGAATGTTGTTGCATTTGTAAGTGCATAGGTTGTAGAATCAGCTTCACCTGATACAAATTCAAAAGCTGTACCATCCCATTCAGGAACTACTTTGGCAGTTCCATAAAGTGGAACTTCGTTTGTAATACCAACAGTTATTGTCACTGTATCACCAACATTGACCTCTGTTTTATCTGCTGAAAGAGTGATTACATCCCCTGCAGCATAAACAGATACAGAACCTAACATACAAATCATTAAAAGTACGCTAAGTAAAATACAAAGTTTTTTCATTGTAATTATCTCCTTATAAAAATATTATTCCCAGAATCTGTGACCTTCACCAAAGTCAGCATCGATTTCATCATGCATATCTGCAAAGTAGTAATCGAGTAACATGATATCCAAGTCATCTACTGTACCATCTGTATAAACATCAGCAGCTAAAAGTCTTGGATCATTTTCATCTTCCCAGAATCTGTGACCTTCACCAAAGTCAGCATCAATTTCATCATGCATATCTGCAAAGTAGTAATCAAGTAACATGATATCCAAATCATCTACTGTTTCATCTACATAAACATCACCGAGCATATACTCTGGCTCTGCAGCAGCTTCAGGTGCAAATACGATTGTACCAACAGCTGTTTTGTCGATAGCGTCACCGCCAACATAAACATTGATTGTTGTAGCTTCTGTAACAGCTGAATAATCGTTTTTCAACTGGAAGCTATAGTTTTGATCAGTACCCTGATTGATGTACTGAATTGAGTTTGTGCTGATTGTATCACCTTCAACAGCTATAATTGTTGTCTGAGTATTTGATTCAGTAGCAGATGTAGCTGTTGTGAATGTACCGTCAGCATTTGTGATATCACCTGTAACAGTTGTAGTAACAGCAGCCATTGATGTTAATGACATTGATGCTACAACAGCAACAGTTGAAATCAAAGCAATAAGCTTTTTCATAGGTTTTTCTTCCTTTCTATGCCTCTTTTTGAGGCGTTTTTTATTTTAATTTTTTTATACAAATTTGGTCTTTTTTAGTTAACAAAACAGATATTTTGTTAACAAAGGGCTTTTTTGTTTGTTACAGTATGGTTAAAAAACAAAAAAATTGTTGAAAAATATTTCAAAATATATTATAATAAAATTATCATATTTTAAGGAGAATGCTTATGAAAAGAAGTTTACGGATAATTACACTTATAACAGCGTTTGTTATTTTGTTTGGAGTTTTTTCGGGTTGCGGTAGGAAGAAAGAAGAACAGCCGGTGGAAAAACAGCCTGTAAAGACAGAAGAAAAGCAGGAAGAGCCCGAAGAAATAAAAAAATATAACGACAGCGATGAAAAGCCGATTGCGATTGTTATTGATAATGACGGGAGTGATTCGTGGCCTCACAGCGGACTTTCAGACGCATATATGATTTACGAAATGTATGTTGAGGGTGGAGTTACAAGGCTTCTTGCGTTCTTTCGGGGGACGGATACTGCTAAAATCGGACCTATACGCTCGGTGAGACATTATTTTTACGATTATGTATTCGAGCATGACGCTTTTTTTGTAGGCTATGGCGTAAGTCCGAGGGCAAACTCTGATTTAAAAAGCTTGGGTTTAAGAATGATGAACGGAATTTTAGGAGATGACAGATACTTCTGGAGAGAAGAAAAATACAGATATGATTATCACAGCGTATATACAAGTATAGCAAATGTAAAAAAAGCTATGCAAAATAAAGGCATAGAAGAAAAAAGCGAAGTGAAGTTTTTGGAATATAACGATGAAATAACAGAGCTTTCTTCCGAAAATGTCGCAAATAAAATTGTTATTCCGTATAATTCCATATATAAGGTTACTTATGAATACGATAATGAGACAAAAAACTACAAAAGAACAATGAATTCTTCAACTGTTCATAAGAGTCCTGACGGAGTGTTGTATGCGCCTGTAAATATAATTTTGCAGGAGGTATCAAACTACACAATTTCAGGTGATTCTGCGGGCAGACAGGATTTTAAAACGGTTGGAAGCGGAAAAGGAAAATATATCACAGCGGGGAAGATGATTGATATAACATGGCAGAAGGATTCAAGAAGAGCAAAAACAGTTTACAGAGATTCAAACGGCAATGAACTCAAATTAAATCCGGGGCTTACATTTGTTAATTTAGTGCCGCCGTATTTAAAGATTAGTATTGAGTAGTGCATTAAGTCTTAATGCACAGAACTTTTTTATAAAAAGTTCTTGAAAAAAACATAAATATAATATATAATAGAAAAGTGAATAATTTTTTCGGGAGGAAAAAACAGTGAGTACAGTTATAGAAATTTCCGGTCTTACAAAAAAATACGGAAGTAATAAAGCTGTCAATGATATCTCGTTTTCTGTCTCAAAGGGCGAAATTTTAGGTTTTTTGGGACCTAATGGTGCAGGTAAGAGTACAACGATGAATATCCTGACAGGCTATCTGTCAAAGACGAGCGGTAAGGTTAGTATCTGCGGCTTTGATATATTGGACAATCCTAAAGAGGCAAAAAGAAAAATAGGCTATTTGCCTGAACAGCCACCGATTTACAATGAAATGACACCTATGGAGTATCTTGATTTTGTTTGCGATTTGAAGGGTGTTGATGAATTTAAAAAGGAGCATATCGAGGTTGTTATGTCTCAGGTTGGCATAACGCACATGAAATCCCGCCTTATCAGAAACTTATCAAAAGGATATAAGCAGAGAGTAGGCTTGGCGGGCGCGCTTATCGGAAATCCTGAGGTACTTATACTGGACGAGCCGACAGTAGGACTTGACCCTACACAGATTATTGAAATAAGAAATGTTATAAAACAGCTCGGCAAAGAAAGAACAGTTATTTTAAGCACACACATTTTGCAGGAGGTTACTGCGCTTTGTGACAGAGTTATTATCATAAACCGAGGAAGAATCGTTGCGGAGGATACAATAGATAACTTGTCGGGCGGAGAAACAAATACATATTCTCTTAAAATAAAGGGCGACAGAAACAAAGTTAATGAAATGGTAAGCAATACTGATTTTATTGGTACGCATATTATTTCTTCTCCAAAAGAGCAGGGTGTTGTTGAAATTGAAATTTCATCGTTAAACAGCGACGAGGATATAAGAGAAAAGCTTTTCCATTTGTTTGCTGATGAGGGAATGGTTATCCTGGCATTTGAAAGAAGAAAATCAACTTTAGAGGATGTGTTTGTAAGAGTTACAAACGAAGAAATCGCAGTTGAAGAGGCTGAAGAAGAAAAAAATGCTTCTTTAATTGACAGAATAAAAGGTATTTTTGTGAAAAAAGAAGATGATGAGGAAGCTGCTTCCGATATAAATGAAGAATCGGTTGCTTCAGAAGATGAGGAAGAAACCGTGGAAATTGAAGAAGCTGAGGAAAATGAAGAAATTGAAGAAATAAAAACGGAAAGCGAGGATAAGGAATAATGCTTGCTATACTGAAAAAAGAATTTAAAAATTATTTTAAAACTCCTATCGCATATGTATTTTTAGCACCGTTTATATTTCTTGCTTCAATGCAGTTTTATGCGATACTGATGTTTACAACCGAAGCTTCGGTTGATTACATATTAAATTATGTAAATGTGCTTTGTCTTTTTATAGTCCCTGTCCTTACAATGCAGCTTCTTTCTGAAGAAAAAGCAAAAAAGACAGACCAGCTTCTTCTGACATCGCCTGTAAGTATATGGGATGTGGTTATCGGTAAATTTTTGGCGGCGTATGCTGTATTCGGAATAGGCTGTGTGATAACATTTGTTTATCCTGCAATATTCTCCGCAATCGGCTCTCCGATTATGAGCGAGGTTGTAGGACAGTATATAGGCTTTATGCTTATATGGGGTGTGTTTATCGCTGTGGGACTTTTTGTTTCGTCATGTACTGAAAGTCAGGTTGTTTCAGCTATTCTCACATTTGTTGCACTTTTCTTTTTGTATCAGCTTGACAGCTGGACAGCAAGCATTTCAAATGCGACAGTAAAAGAAATCGTAGGCTGGTTTTCGGTTATGAGCAGATATACTGATTTCCAAAGCGGACTTCTTAATCTGCCAAATATAGTATATTACTTGAGCTTTATCGGTGTATTTCTTTTCTTAACAAAGAGAAATATCGAGACAAGAAGATATAAATAAGGAGGGAAACAGGATGAAAAATACAAAATATAAGGTTAATTCCTGGGTTATAACAGCAGTCGTTGTTATTGCAGTTATTCTCGTTAATCTGATAGTTACAATGATTTCATCAAAAGTACCTCTTAAGCTTGACTTGACAGAGGATAAAATTTACGAAATATCAGATGAAACAAAAGACATTTTAAAGGGACTTGATGTTGAGGTAAAAGCATATGTTTTAGCTCCTGAAGAAAATGTTTCTGTACTTATTAAAGAATATATAGACAGATACAAGCAGCTTACAAATAAAATTGATTTTCAGTATATAGATATATACAAAAATCAGACAATGCTCACAAAATATCAGCAGATGGGAGAAGCAATCTCAGAGGGCGATATAATATTGGAATACGGTGAAAGCTATAAGGTTATTTCTCTTTCAAATATCGTAAAAAATCTTTCTTCAACGGGAGATTCAAGTATGTCGAGCTTTGACCTTGAAGCGAAGCTTACAAACGGTATTTTGTATGTAACAGGAAAGGTTACGGAAAATAACTTCTATTTCTTGGAGGGGCACGGAGAAGCGAAAACCTCTACCTTTGACAGCGTAATTGAATCTAAGGATAACGAAATTCAGACAATTTCTATTATAAACGCAGATATTCCGGAAGACGCAGATGTTTTGGCAACTGTTATGCCTTCAAGCGATTTTACTGCTGAGGAATGTGAAAAAATAGACGCATTTTTGGATAACGGCGGAAAGCTTATCGTTTTATATTCACCCGGTCTTAATGCGTGTCCGAGATTTGAAAGCTATCTTGCAGAATGGGGAATCACTCCTGTTCACGGTGCGGTTGTTGAAAATGATTCCACAAAATCAGCAGGCTCGCCGATAGAATTTTTCCCTGAGCTTCAGCAGCATGAAATAACAGAAAATCTTATTGCTATGAAGCTTCCTGTAATGTTTGTAGGCGGCTCAATGGGCTTTGATATATCAGAAAACAATCCGCAGAAGGCGACAGTTACATCTATTGCAAAATCTTCAAGCAATTCGTTTGTTGAAACCGATCTTACTTCTCAGTCTCCTGAGTTTAACGACGGTGATTTCCAGGGTCCTGTTGATTTGTGCGTTTTAAGCGAAAAGCAGGTTACAACAGAAGATGGAGAAGAAAAAACAGCTTCAATTTTCGTTTTGGGAAATGCGCTTGCAGTTGAACTTACAGAAAAACATACAGGTAACAGCGCAAATAGTGAATTTACTGAAAATACAGTAACATATCTTACAAATTCAACAGATTCATTACAAATTTCTTCAAAGATTATCACGACAGGCTTGTTTACACGCCCTAATGATGTTGTTACAACTGTTCTTTATTATGCGCTTGTATGGTTAATTCCGGGCGGATTGCTTCTTGCAGGAATAATTATCTGGCTCAAGAGGAGATATCTGTAATGAATAACAAAAAACTGATAAGAAATATTATTATTGCCGTACTGGTACTCGGTGTTCTTGTTGCAGGGCTTGTCTTGGCAATGAAAATGCCTGAGCAGACAGAAGAAACACCGACAAACGACACTTCTTCCAATATCGAAGAAAACATCACGGTTATCGATATAGAAAATAAGGACGCAGATAGAATTACAGTTGAAAATTCAGAGCAGACTTATACTATTGTAAATAAGGGTGAGGGAGAATACGAGCTTGAAAATAACGGTGGAATACCGTATTCATCTTCACTTTTATCAGGAAGCTTCAACTCGCTTTTGTCAATAAGAGCGCAAAAGGAGTTGACAGGTGAGGAGGTTGGTTTTACAGAAACTGCAAGAGCAACTATATACCTTAAGGACGGTACTGAAAAGGTTGTTATACTCGGAAATGAGGTAATTGGTCAGAATCAGCATTTTTTGCAGTATGAAGGAAAAACTTATGCTGTACTCTCTTATATAGCTTCATATTTCAATACCCATACGGATAATTTCAGACAAACAAGTCTTGGAACAATTGCGCCTGATGTAAAATCCGTTATGATTAAAAAAGACGGTGCTGATTATGTAGGCTTTAAAAAGGCTGAAACCGAGGAAGAAGCGAATATTCTTGATGTAGCAACAAGCTTTGTTATGACTTATCCGAGAACAATGGCCGTAAGCGAGGATAGACTTACTCCGTTTTATGAAACGCTGGGTGAAAGCGGTTATGCAGTTAATATAGGATACTTTGTTGATAACAATATTCAGAATAAATCAAAGTACGGTATCGGGAAGAAAACCTTCATAATAGAGGACAGCACAGGCAATTATGTGTTTGATTGCGGTAATAAGGATAAAAACGGTTATGTATATACTGTTTTTAATAACGGAAATTATATTTTTGCTATGGAACCTACGCTTTTTGACTTGCTTGATACCTTTACTCCTGATCTTCTTATGGAAAAATCCGCCCACCTTGTTTTGATAACAAAAATCAATCAGGTTGTGATTGAAGGAGAAGACAAGAAGTTCACTTTTGATATTTCGGGCAAAGATGATGAGTATTCTTATAAAATTAACGGAAAAGCTATTGAAGAAGATGTCTTTAAATCGGCATACCGTGAAATTATAGGAATTACGGTTGATACAATGCTTCCGAAGCCTGTTGAGGTTAAAAATGGTGAATATACCGTTACATTCAAGTATACCGACGGAAAAACCGTGAAGTATGAATATGTTTCCTATGATGACAGAAACTATGTGCTTTCTGTAAACGGAAAAGGAGAGAAGCTTCTTTTGAAAAAGAGACTTCCGGAAGCTTTGAAGAATATAGAAAAAATTATATCTGAATAACAAAAAAACTGCTGAACATTTTTTTGATGTTCAGCAGTTTTTTTGTTTTTCTTATTTTTCAATTGCGGCAGGCTGTGTGTTTATTTTATAAAATATTTCAGGATCAAATTTGAATTTTCTGTCATAGGTCATGAGGCCGTTTTGTTCTTGTTCAATATCGTAAAGCTGAGTGTAGCAGAAGCCGAAAAGATTTTCGTTTTGTAAAAGAACTTCTGTAAGCTTGCGGTAGCGTTCTATAAACTCTTCTGCGGTTTTCGGTGCTTCTCCGTAACCCCAGCCGTCTTCTTCTGACCATTTTATTCCGCCGTATTCACTTACAAATACAGGCAATTTCCTGTCATATGTATGTCTTTCTTTATATTTGTTGAACGGTGTTCTGAGTGGCAAATCGTCATGGCTGTATTCTGTAAAGCCTACATAATGTTCTTTAAAAAGTTCAGTGTTCTGTTCATAGTCGTGTACATCGAAAATATCAGTTTCAACATGGAAATTTCCGCTTGTGTCTATTACAGGTCTGGTTTTATCTATTGCTTTTGTTACTCTGTAAACCATTCTTAAAAACTCATCGTCTTGTTTTTTACCCTTAAAGTCCCATGTTTCGTTGAAGGGACACCAGCCGATAATAGAAGGATGGTTATAATCTCTTTCGACAGATTCTATCCATTCAGGGAGAAAATATTGAATCTGTCCTGCTTCTGTTATGTTAAGCTCCCAGTTTGCGTGTTCTCCCCAACATAAATATCCGAGCTTGTCAGCCCAGTATAAGAATCTTGGCTCAAATATTTTTTCATGAAGTCTTGCACCGTTAAAGCCGAGCTGCATTGAATAGATAATGTCGTTTTTTAAGTCTTCATCTGTTGGCGCTGTGTAAAGACCGTCCGGATAATAGCCCTGGTCAAGCACCCATCTTCCGAATACTGATTTTCCGTTTAACAAGAATTTTCTTCCGTGTAAGGAAACACTTCTCAATCCAAAATAGCTTTCAACACTATCAACAATCTGACCGTCTTTTTCAACTGTTATTTTAAGGTCATACAAGTTTCCTTTGCCTATTTCCCACAAATGCTTTTCTGTAAGCTTTATTTCTGAGAAAACATTATCGGAAAATACATCTGAACAAAAAGTACCTACGCTTTTTTTGTCCCAGAAAGCTTCCATTTTTATTCTGCAACCTACAAAATCACCTGAAAGCATTGTTGTAATCTGTACGGAAGGAGCTTCTGTATTTGTATCTATTTTTATATTCTTTATGTAACATTTGTCAACTGCTTCAAGCCATACTGTCTGCCATATTCCTGTTATTCTGGTGTAGCTGCAGACTGCCGACCTTAACGCTGTTGACTGCTTTCCTGCAGGCTGATTGTGGCTTCTGTTGTTATCATAAGCACAAACGGTTATATAGTTTCCGCTTTCTTTTATATATTCTGTGATGTCAAATGAAAAAGCTGTATAGCCGCCTTTGTGCTCTCCGACTTTTTCTCCGTTTACATATACAACAGCATGATAATCAACCGCGCCGAAGTGAAGGATTATATTTTTGCTTTCCCAATTCTTCGGAATTTCAAAATTCTTTCTGTACCATACACATTCCATAAAATCTGTGTTTCCTATCCCTGACAGCTTGCTTTCGGGACAAAAAGGAACAATTATCTTTCCGTCGAGCTTTTCTCTTTTGTAAAAATCTCTTTGTTCTCCGCTTTTTGCGTAGTCGATTTCAAAATCCCATTCGCCGTTTAAGTTCAGCCATTCATCTCTTACAAGCTGCGGACGCGGGTATTCGTTTCTTGGTATGTTCATAATTTTTCTACCTCACTTTTTTAAAATATTGACATTTATATTATATCGTGATATAATGCATATGTAAATACAAAATATCGACTATGAGGTGTAAAATATTGATATGAGGGAGTATATAATTTTGTTTCCGAACAAAAATGATAAAGAACCATTCGGAATATCTCATTGCGGAATAACATATCCTGACCCAAACTATAAAATAAACAGGCATGATTCTGATATATGGTGTATTGAATACATATATGAGGGGGAAGGCACGGTGTATATTGACGGCGAGGGTTTTAAAGCTGTGGAAGGCGATGTTTATATTCTTCCGGCAGGAAGAAATCACTTTTACTATGCAGATTCAAAAAAACCCTGGAAAAAAATATGGTTTAACATATACGGAGATTTTATCGGAAATACGCTTCGCTCATATGGGATTTTCAGTATACATCATATAGAAAATATAAATGTTGCACCTTTGTTTGAGGCGTTTATAAGGGATGCAGAAGAAATAAGAAAAAAAGACGGCGATAAGTCGGATTTTAATGCATGTGCGCTTGATTTTGTAAAAATAGTACAGGCGATTTCAGAAAAAATACATTCAGAAAACAGCAAAAAAAATATGTCTCCCGAAAAGCAGTTAAAAAACAGGCTTGACGGAATAACCGATTTTAATTGTTCGTTTGATGACATAATTTCAGATTTTTATTATACAAAATCGCACCTTATAAGAATTTTTAAGAAAAAATATAAAATAACGCCTTATGATTATCTTTTGGAAAGAAAAATTTCTGTTGCAAAGCGGCTTCTTTCAGATACAGGCATGAGTATTTCCGAGGTTGCGGATTATCTGGGCTTTAACGATTGTCATTATTTCTCTAATTTTTTCAAAAAAAGAACAGGAATTACACCGTATGAATTTAAAAATAAAAGTATATTTACTTGACATAATTTCAGATTTGTGCTATACTAAAATGTAAGAAATTACACAAAAAAATATTGAGCTTTAATTTGATTATTTGATGTACGGAAAGCGGGAACGAAAATGAAACTGAAATTCACCAGGGAGGATGTGCTTACAATTCCGAATATGCTGAGCTTTTTCAGACTTGTGCTCATCCCTTTAATAGTGATATGCTATTGGAAATACGATAACTACGGCTTAGCTGTTATACTTATACTTATTTCAAGCATTACTGATATTCTTGACGGTTTTATTGCCAGAAAATTCAATATGGTATCGGATTTTGGGAAAATTTTAGATCCGATTATGGATAAGCTTACTCAGGCAGCGATACTCTTGTGCCTTTTTTCGAGATTTACAAAAATGATGTATTTATTCTTGTTACTCAGCGTTAAGGAAATTGTAACTGCGATTACCGGAATAATGGGAATAAATCGCACAGGGCAGGTGGAAGGTGCAGACTGGCACGGCAAGCTGTCAACCTGTACTTTGTATACCATGATGATTGTACATATGCTATGGTATGATATAACGCCTGTTGCGTCAGATATTCTGGTTGCGGTTTGCGCGGCTGTTATGTGTATGTCTTTTGTGCTTTATGTAATACGCAACATCAAAATGATGAAAAGCTGATTTGTGTAGGTTTATAAAATTGCAGATATATGGAAATAATATATGCGGATGAAAATTTGAAATAATATTATATTATGGTATGAACGGAAAAAAATAATCAGAATACGGAGGTTTATTTGTGTCAAAAAATAAAAAATTGAGAGTTATCCCTTTGGGCGGACTTAATGAAATCGGAAAAAACTTCACTGTGGTTGAATACGGGGATACGAGTATCATTATAGATTGCGGAATCGCTTTTCCCGATGAAGAGCTTTTGGGGGTAGATTTGGTTATACCCGATTTTTCTTATGTACTTAAGAATAAAAATAAAATCAAAGGACTTGTTATCACACATGGGCATGAGGACCATATCGGAAGTATTCCTTATCTTCTCAAGGAATTTCCCGAGCTTCCTGTTTACGGTACTATGCTTACGATAGGACTGGTTCGTTTTAAATTAAGAGAGCATAATCTTCTTACAAGCGTGAAGCTTAATCAGATTCATGCTGGTGATGTTATTAATTTCGGAATGATGAAGGTTGAATTTATTCATACCAACCATTCCATAGCGGACGCTGTTGCGATTGCTGTTCACACACCTTTGGGAACTGTTTTGCATACAGGTGACTTCAAGATAGATACTACACCTGTATCGGGAGATATGATTGATCTTGCAAGATTCGGCGAGCTTGGAAAAAAAGGCGTTCTGCTTCTTTTGTCTGAGTCTACAAATGCTGAAAGACCCGGCTACACGCAGAGTGAAAGCACTGTTGGAAAGGCACTTAACAATATATTTCTTACAAATCCTGATAAGAGAATTATCATTGCAACCTTTGCTTCAAATGTTCACAGAGTTCAGCAGATAATAAATGCTTCTGTTATGCATAACAGGAAGGTTGCTGTTTCGGGAAGAAGCATGGAAAATATAGTTCAGGTTGCAATAGAGCTTGGATATATGGAGGTTCCTCATGGAACGCTTATCAATCTTGACGATATAAAAAAATATAACGATGAAAATATTACTATAATAACAACCGGCTCACAGGGCGAGCCTATGAGCGGACTTCACCGAATGGCATTTTCGGGACATAAAAAGGTTGAAATAGATAGAAACGACCTTATTGTTCTTAGTGCAAATCCCATTCCGGGAAACGAAAAGCTTGTGGCTGCTGTTATAAATGAGCTTTTTAAACGCGGTGCTACTGTTCTTTATGATAATGTTGCGGATGTTCATGTTTCTGGTCATGCCTGTCAGGAAGAGCTTAAGCTTATTCTTGCGCTTACCAAACCAAAATATTTCATTCCGGTCCACGGAGAATATAAACACCTTCTTCACCACAAGGAGCTTGCGCTCAAGGTGGGCATAGAAGAGAATAATATATTTATTCTGCAAAACGGTAATGTGCTTGAAATTGATGAGGAAAAAGCCAAAATTGCAGGAAGCGTGACAAGCGGTCAGGTATTTGTTGATGGTCTTTCTGTCGGCGATGTCGGAAATATCGTTCTTCGTGACAGAAAGCATCTTGCTCAGGATGGTCTTATTGTTGTTGTTGTTTCAATTTCAGCGCAGACACATCAGGTTATTGCAGGTCCCGATGTTATTTCAAGAGGATTTGTATATATGAGAGAAAGTGAAGAACTCATGGAAGAGACAAGGAGAATATCAAAGGAAACTCTTGATACGCTTCTCGAGAGAAATGTTACCGATTGGGCAACATTAAAAAGTGAGATAAAATCTGCACTTGGTATGTATTTCAACAAAGAAACAAAGCGTACTCCGATGATACTTCCTGTAATTATGGAAGTGTGATTTTGATTAAACAGTGAATAAGTAAAAGTAAGTTGAAAGGATAAAGCATATAAATGCTTCGGATTCTGATATGAATATTAAATTGGTTTTTAGTATAATTGTCTGTAAGCTTCTTATATTGGCAGGAAGGCTTTTTGGGAAAAAAGGGTCATCGGCTCCGGGACAGATTGCAATGAAAATCTGTCCTGACATCTTAAAAATCCTTGCTCCGAAAATACATAAGGGTATAATTTGTACACTTGGTACCAACGGAAAAACTACTACAAATAATATGATATGCTCTGTTATTGAATCCACCGGTGCAAAAATTGTCTGCAATAAGGTAGGCGCAAATATGCTTTACGGTGTTGTTACGGCATTTGCGGAGAAAGCGAATATTTTAGGTAATCTTAATGCGGACTGGGCGGCTATTGAGATTGATGAGGCGAGTGCAAAAATTGTTTTTGACCATTTTGCACCTGACTATATTGTTGTGACAAATCTGTTCAGAGATCAGCTTGACAGATACGGAGAAATTGAGCTTACAGTCGGGCAGATTAAGACGGCAATTGATAAAGCACCTGATGCAACACTTGTTTTAAATGCAGATGACCCGTTGTCAAACTATTTTTCATATATATGTGAAAACAGGGTTGTTCGTTACGGAGTAAACGAAAAAGTTCATGAATCGTGCGAAGAAACAAAAGAGGGAAGATTCTGCCGGAAGTGTAAAGCAGAGCTTTCTTATGAATATTATCATTACAGTCAGCTTGGGAAATATATCTGTCCCGAGTGCGATTTTCACCGTAATGATCCTGATTATTATGCAACAAAGGTTCACTATGACGGTAAAGTCAGCTTTACTTTAAACGATAAATTTGAAATTCATTCCAATACTTACGGATTTTATAATATTTACAATATTCTTGCTGCGGTCGGCGTATGCGAAACAATTGGACTTTATATTCCGAATTATACAAATATTTTCAGAGAATATGAAACGCAGGTCGGAAGAATGGAGGAATTTTCCTTTACGAAGCCAGTTATACTGAATCTTGCAAAAAATCCTGCCGGCTTCAATCAGGCAATTTCAGCTATCGAAAGTGACAAAAGAAAAAAAGCAGTTATTATCGGTGTGAATGATTACGAAAGCGACGGAACAGATATTTCCTGGCTTTATGATGTCGATTTTGAAAAGCTTAAAAATTTGTGCGGCTATGGTGTTTCGGGAAGAAGAAAGTATGATGTCGCATTAAGACTTTATTATGCAGATGTCTGTGAGGAGCCCGCTATGTTTGAGAACCCTGCCGACGGTGCTGTTCAAATGCTTCGTACAGAAGCTGAGGTTGTGTATGTGCTTGTTAACTATACTATGATATTCAACGCACAGAAAAGCCTGAAAAAGAAGCTTAAGCAGCATAAAAGAGAGCATGGCTCAGACGATAAAATGTATTGAAAGGAATGATGAAAAATGGAAAAAACTCTTAATATAGTTCATCTTTTTCCTGATTTTATGAATCTTTACGGCGATATAGGAAATATCCTTGTGTTGAAGAAAAGATGTGCTCTTCGCGGTATAAATGTAAATATAATATCATGTAATATAAATGATGAAATAAACTTAAATGAAGCTGATATAGTTTTTTTAGGCGGCGGAAGTGACAGTGAGCAAAAAACGGTCGGAGAGAAGCTTCTTTCGTACAAAGAGGATTTTTGCAATTACAGAGACAGTGACGGCGTTATGCTGGCTGTATGCGGAGGTTATCAGCTTCTTGGACATTATTATAACCTCGGCATTGAAAAAATCGAGGGACTTGGTCTGTGCGATTTGTATACAGAAAAATCAAATACCAGACTTATAGGAAATATATGCATAGACACACCTTACGGTGTTGTTGCCGGCTTTGAAAACCACAGCGGGATGACATATATAGGAGAAAATGCTACATCGCTCGGAACAGTTATAAGGGGACATGGTAATAACGGTGAGGATAAAAAGGAAGGAATAGTATATAAAAACATTTTCGGAACATATCTTCACGGACCTCTTTTGCCTAAAAATCCGGAGCTTGCAGATATGCTTATAAAAAAAGCGTTAAAGAGAAAATATAACGAGGATATACAGCTTACTCCTATTGACGACAGCTTAGGACTTAAAGCAAAATCATATGTTCTTAATCTTAAGAAGGAAGAACTGTAAAACAGTTGATAACGGAAAATGAAAATCAGACTTGAATTTGAAAAAAATATAAGATATATATCTCATCTTGAGCTTATGAAGGCTATGGGGAAAATTTTAAAAAGAGCAGAACTGCCGGTAAAATATTCAAACGGCTTTAATCCGCATATTGTGCTTTCTGTCGCTAATCCTATACCTGTGGGAGTCTGCGGTAAAAGTGAATTTGCAGATTTTGAGCTTACAAAGCCTATGTCAGAAGAAGAAATTATGAATAAGCTTGAAAATGCTTCCCCAAGCGGAATAGCTATGAAAAAATTACATATTGACTGTAAAAAGGATTTCAACTCATCATATAAGGCTTTTTATGAAATTGAAGTCAGCTCTTCGGATAATGAAGGCTTTATAGCGTTTTTGGACCGTTCTGAAATAAATGTTGAGAAAAAATCAAAAGGGAAAACTAAAATTATTAACTTAAAGGACTATATATATGAAGCGTCTTTTGACAAAAAAGACGGATTTATGATTATGAATTGCACGCTTGCGTGCGGTCAGCAGAAAAATCTCAACCCTATGCTTATGAAAAAAGCGATTGAAGAAAGCGGAATTGATGTGTACAGATTTTTGCCTGTAAGAACAGATGTGACCGATGAAAACGGTGAGGATTTCAGAAGATAATAAGAGAAAGAGAAAAAAGAAAAACGGTGGATTTTTTAAAATGAGGATATTACTTGTCTCCATGCGAATGGATATCGGCGGAGCAGAGACGCATATTCTTGAGCTTGCCAGAGAACTTAATAAGAGAGGTCATTTTGTTAAGATAGCGTCTGAAGGCGGTGTCTATGTTGATGTATTGAAAAAAGAGGGGATAGAACATATTTATGCACCTCTTACATCAAAAAAACCAAAAGCTCTTATTGAGTCGTACAATACTCTTTCAAAAAGCATAAAAGAGGATAAATTTGACATAGTTCATTCTCATGCGAGAATCCCGAATTTTATTATAAAGCTTTTGCGTTTAAGATATGATTTTGGTTTTGTTTCCACACTTCATTTTGCATTCACAAAGAAAAAGGTTGTTGAGAAATTTTCTGTATGGGGTGAAAAAAATCTTGCTGTTTCCGACGATTTGAGGCGTCATCTTATCAAAAACAGCAGTGTTAAAGCTAAAGATGTTGTAACAACCGTAAACGGAATCAATCCTGATATGTTTTTACAGGATACGGATTTTGGTTATCTTTATAAAGAATTTCCACTTAAAAAGGATTCTAAAAAAATTGTCTGCGTGTGCAGGCTTGAAAGAGCTAACTGTGAAAGCATGTTTGCTCTTGTGAAGCAGGCAGAGAATATAAATAAAAAGCTTAAAAATGTTCAGATTATTCTTGTTGGTGATGGAGAGGCTTATGATGAGCTTAAATCTATGGCTGATAAGGTTAACAGAAAAACAGGACAGAAAACCGTTATAATGACAGGCGCAAGGCAGGATGTCAACAATATCATAAGAATATGTGATGTTTTTGTCGGAATTTCAAGAGCGGCGCTTGAGGCTATGATGGCAGGCAAAATCGTTGTACTTACAGGAAGCTACGGTCATCATGGTGTTCTTCTGGAAAAGGACTTTGAGAAAAATATGCTTACAAACTTCACCTGTCGTAAGCTGCCTCAGATAAAGGCAGAAAAGGTTTATGACAGCGTATGCGAAGCATATCTTATGGATAAAGAGCAAAAGCAGAGAAATATACAGGCGATAAAGACGCTTGTAGAGGAAAATTTTTCAGCTTCAAAAATGTGCAATGACGCTCTTACGGTTTATAACGAGCTTTGCAGTGAAAAGAAAAGCGGAGAAATTATTTTATCAGGCTACTACGGTTTTTCAAACAGCGGTGATGACGCTATTTTGAAAATGATTATAAGAGATATAAAGGAAAGAAAATCTAATATCGGTATAACCATACTTTCCAATAAACCTCAGGAGGCTAAAAATATATATAAGGTAAATGCCGTGAACAGATGGAATTTTTTTGCTATTGCGAAAGCACTAAAAAAATCGAAGCTGTTTATCTCGGGAGGCGGAAGTGTTATACAGGATGTAACTTCAACAAAATCGCTTCTTTATTACCTTTCTCTTATTCTTCTTGCAAAAAGGTATAACAATAAGGTTATGCTTTATGCAAACGGAATAGGACCTGTAAACGGAAGGGCTAATATAAAAAGAACAAAAAATGTTCTTAACAAAACAGATGTTATTACCTTAAGAGAGCCTGATTCGGAAGCATTTTTGGAGGAGCTTGGCGTTTTAAATCCTAAAATAAAGGTGACCTGTGACCCTGCTATTGGGCTTTGCGAAATTCCGCTTGATGAAGCGGAGGATTTGCTTTTCAGATATGACCTTTTCTCAAAAAAATATGTTGTGGTTTCGCTTCGTGAGTGGAAAAATGCAGCACTTTTTGAGGATGAATTCAAACGAGCCGTAAAACAGCTTAAAAAGGATTACGGCTATGAGGTTATGTTTATTCCTCTTCAGTATCCGCAGGATATTGAATTTAATAAAAAAATGGCAAAAGAAACAGGCAGTATATGCATTGAAAGACGATTAAGTGCGGAGATGTGTATCGCTCTTGCAACGAAAAGTGAGTTTGTTGTCGGTATGAGACTTCATATGTTGATTTATGCGTTTGTTGCAGGAGTTCCGTCGTTGGGGATTTCGTATGACCCTAAGGTCGAAAGTGTTATGCGCTATTTCGGTCAGGATACCTGTGTTGGAATTTTGGAATATACTAAGAGAAGCTTTATGGCGAAGGTTAGCAGAATTGTCGAAAACAGAACTGTGTATTGTGAAGAGCTTAAATACAGATTAAAAGAGCTTAAGGAAAAAAACAAGGATAATATAGACTGCGTTATGGAGCTTATTTCTGATAAATGAAACTGATTGATTTTATTTTTTCTGATAAATGCTTTGCTTGTGACGCAAAAATTCCAAAAAACGAAGCACTTTGTCGAAAGTGTTCTGAAAAGGTTTCTTTTTATAATTCAGAAAGAAAATGTGCAGTATGCAACAGAAAGCTTATTCAGAGCGAAGAAATAAAGTGTGGTTATTGCGAAAAGCTTTCGCCTCACTTTGACGGTGCGATTGCTTTGTATCCTTATAAGGAAGAGTTTTCAAAGACTTTTTCGGAAATGAAATTTCACAAGAGATACAACAAAATAAAGCCAGCGTCAAAGCTGATGGCAATGCAGTTTGAAAAATTGTGTGTAAAATGTGATTTTATTATTCCCGTTCCGACAAGCTTCAGAAGCTATGTTGAACGCGAATACTGTTCTGCAAACGAGCTTTCGTATCTTATCGGGAAGGAATGTTCTTTGAAGGTGTACGACAGTATACTGAAAAAGAAATATGCAAAACAGCAAGCTAAACTTAAAATTGAAGAGCGCTATGAAAATATAAACGGTGCGTTTTCTTTTAATAAAAGGTATAAAAAAGTAATACAGGGGAAAACCGTTTTACTTATTGATGATGTTATTACTTCGGGGGCGACTGCCTCTGAATGTTCAAAAATACTGAAGCAAAACGGAGCTTCACAGGTCTATGTGCTTGCATTTTTATATGGCGGTGAAGTTCGCAGAACGCTTTAGCAAAATATAATATTTTATTTTTGGAAAGGAAGTGGTGAAGGTGCATTTTGATAAAAACAGATTTCAGCAGCAATTGCCGAAGCTGGAGGAGATGATATCGAAGCATAAGCTGCCTTCGTGGGAGCAGGTGCCTGATATTGGTCTTTATATGGATCAGGTTATTCTTTTGATGAACGATTATCTTGAAATATATGTAAAAAATGCAAATGATTCTAAAATCATAACCCCTTCAATGATAAATAATTATGTGAAAATGGGGATTGTTCCGCCACCTGTGAAGAAAAAATATTTTCGTATTCATCTTGTGTATCTTCTTATTGTCTGCTCTTTAAAGCAGAGCTTAAGTATTGCGACGATTAAGAAAATCATTCCTGTTGGTGTGCCGGAAGAGGAGGCAGCAAAAATATATATTGCTTTTTCGGAAAGTGAATACGCCGTATTAAATTCTCTTTCTGATGAGCTTGCTTCTGCACTTTCTCCTATTTTAGCGGAAGAAACCGATGATGACGGATTTTATGATATTATAATGCAGACAGCACTTTCTGCAAATGCATTTAAGCTGCTTACTGAAATAATGACTTTTGATCCAAATATAGAACAGGAAGAAGAGAAAAAAAGAAAAGATTGATAACCGGGAGGTGTTTATTATGTCATATGTGATAATGACGGATACTTCAGCAAATTTGCCTGAAGAAATAATTGAAAAACACAACATAGAGCTTATAATAATGACATATTTTATAGACGGAGTTGAGTATAAGGGCTATGAAAAAGGAAAGAAAACGGATTTGAAGGCATTTTATGATAAAATGCGCGCAAAGGCAAATACCAGCACATCGTTAAATCCTCCTGAAGTTTTCTATAATGCTTTTGAAGCACTTGCAAAGGAAAATAAGGATATTATATACATAGGTTTTTCGGGTGGTCTCAGCGGAAATTATCAGTCAAGTGTGATTGCTGCAGATATGATAAGAGAAAAATATCCCGATATAAAGATTTATACAGTAGATACTCTCAGTGCTTCTGTGGGTGAGGGGCTTTTGGTTTATAATGCTGCTCTTATGAAAGAACAGGGAAAAACAATGGAAGAAGTACGCGACTGGGTTGAAGATAATAAGCTTAAGCTGTGTCACTGGTTTACCGTTGATGATTTATTTTACTTAAAAAGAGGCGGACGAGTAAGCGCAACAACCGCTATTGCAGGCACAGTGCTTGGAATAAAGCCTGTTATGCATGTTGATAACGAAGGAAAGCTTGTTGCTGTATCAAAGGTTCGTGGAAGGAGACAGGCACTTGATAAAATTGTTGAGCAGTTTGAGAATGACGCTGTTGACCACGAAAATCAGATAATCGGCATTGCTCATGCAGATTGTCCTGATGATGCTGATTATATTATTTCAAAAATAAAGAAAAAATATAAAATAAAGGAAGTCGTTTCAAACTATATTGACCCGGTAATAGGCTCACATGCAGGTCCCGGTACAATAGCACTTTTCTTTGTGGGAAATGAAAGATAAAAACTAAAAAAATTTGCCCTGATCGTTCAGGGCAATTTTTTTAAGAAAAAGGTTAAAAATGTGAACAAACGCTTGACATAGTTTGCAAAATGTGGTAATATGGTATCAAATACTACATGGAGGTGTTTATTATGTCATATGTGATAATGACGGATACTTCAGCAAATTTGCCTGAAGAAATAATTGAAAAACACAACATAGAGCTTATAATAATGACATATTTTATAGACGGAGTTGAGTATAAGGGCTATGAAAAAGGAAAGAAAACGGATTTGAAGGCATTTTATGATAAAATGCGCGCAAAGGCAAATACCAGCACATCGTTAAATCCTCCTGAAGTTTTCTATAATGCTTTTGAAGCACTTGCAAAGGAAAATAAGGATATTATATACATAGGTTTTTCGGGTGGTCTCAGCGGAAATTATCAGTCAAGTGTGATTGCTGCAGATATGATAAGAGAAAAATATCCCGATATAAAGATTTATACAGTAGATACTCTCAGTGCTTCTGTGGGTGAGGGGCTTTTGGTTTATAATGCTGCTCTTATGAAAGAACAGGGAAAAACAATGGAAGAAGTACGCGACTGGGTTGAAGATAATAAGCTTAAGCTGTGTCACTGGTTTACCGTTGATGATTTATTTTACTTAAAAAGAGGCGGACGAGTAAGCGCAACAACCGCTATTGCAGGCACAGTGCTTGGAATAAAGCCTGTTATGCATGTTGATAACGAAGGAAAGCTTGTTGCTGTATCAAAGGTTCGTGGAAGGAGACAGGCACTTGATAAAATTGTTGAGCAGTTTGAGAATGACGCTGTTGACCACGAAAATCAGATAATCGGCATTGCTCATGCAGATTGTCCTGATGATGCTGATTATATTATTTCAAAAATAAAGAAAAAATATAAAATAAAGGAAGTCGTTTCAAACTATATTGACCCGGTAATAGGCTCACATGCAGGTCCCGGTACAATAGCACTTTTCTTTGTGGGAAATGAAAGATAAAAACTAAAAAAATTTGCCCTGATCGTTCAGGGCAATTTTTTTAAGAAAAAGGTTAAAAATGTGAACAAACGCTTGACATAGTTTGCAAAATGTGGTAATATGGTATCAAATACTACATGGAGGGTTTATTTATGTCGTTTGTTATAGTAACAGATACTTCAGCAAATTTGCCTGAAGAAATAATTGAAAAATACGGAATTGAAATAGCTTCACTCAGCTATTTTATCAATGATGTTGAATATAAAGGCTATGAGAAAGGAAAAAAGACAGATCTTAAAGGCTTTTATACAAAAATGAGAAACAAAGAGAATATGAGAACGTCGCTTGCTTCTCCTGAAGTTTTCACAGTTGTATATGAAGAAATTGCAAAAGCAGGAAATGATATTTTGTATTTAGGCTTCACAAGCGCTTTAAGCGGTACTTATCAGTCAGGAACTATTGCTGCGGATATGATAAGAGAAAAATATCCTGATATAAAGATTTATACAGTTGATACACTTTGCGCGGCAGGCGGACAGGGACTTATGGTACAGTATGCTGCTATTATGAAGGAACAAGGTAAAACAATCGAAGAAGTGCGCGACTGGGTTGAAGAAAATAAGCTTAATATGTGCCACAGCGTTACTGTTGACGACCTTTTCTTCTTGAAAAGAGGAGGAAGAGTAAGCGCAACAACTGCCATTGCAGGAACTGTGCTTGGAATAAAACCGCTTTTGCATATTGATATAGACGGAAAGCTTATTGCAACAGGAAAAATAAGAGGAAGAAAGCAAGCGCTTAACTATGTTGCAGAGCAGTTTGACAAGTATGCAACTGATACTGAAAATCAGATTATTGCCATAGGACACGGTGACTGCCTTGAGGACGCTGAATATGTTATTTCTTTGATTAAAGAAAAACATAAGGTTAAGGATGTTGTTATAAACTTTATAGAGCCTGTAATCGGTTCACACGCAGGACCGGGAACAATAGCACTTTTCTATATGGGAACTGAACGAAAAGCTTAATATTTGCTGAAAAAGAAGTCAAAAATGGCTTCTTTTTTTGTAACATAAGGGAAGAACAGGAATATTATATAGTGAAGGTGATTTTGATGAAAGAAAATATACTTGTTCTTGGTGGAGATGCAAGACAGCTTTATGCCGCAAAATATTTTTTGGATAAAGGCTATTATACGGAGATTTACGGATTTTCACAGGCAGAGGACGATTTTGGATGCAGGAAAGCAAAGAGCTTAGAAGAGGGAATTGATAAAGCGAGAGTCATAGTTCTTCCAATGCCTGTTACAAGAGACGGAGCTTGTCTTAATGCTCCTTATAACGAATGTATAATAAAGCTTAATGAAATTTATCCGCTTTTGAACTGTGAAAAAAGGGTGTACGGCGGAATTGTGAACAAAGAATTTTATTCTTCGGAAGCAAGTGTTACGGATTATGCGATTATTGAAGAGTTGATTTTAAAAAATGCTTTACTTACAGCCGAAGGGACATTAGGTATGATGATTTCATCAGCACCTTTTTGCATAAAAGACACAAAAATCCTTATAACCGGTTACGGAAGGATAGGGAAAATACTTGCCGATTATCTGAAAGCGCTTGGCGGAGATGTTACCGTTGCCGCAAGAAAAGAAAGCGATTTTGTATGGTGTGACATTAAAGGAATGAAGCATACTGAATATTCCGATATAAAAGAAAAAGCAAAAGAATATAAATTTGTTGTGAATACCGTTCCTTATAATGTGGTTACTGAAGATATGATTTCTGAAATATCACCTGATTGCATCGTTATAGACCTTGCATCAAAAGGTGGAGGCTGTGATTTTGAAGCTCTTAAAAAGAGAAATATTAAAAATTATCATCTGTTGGGAATACCGGGAAAGTTTTCTCCTAAGAGTGCCGGAGAAATTATTTGTGATACAATAATCGGCAAAGAAAAGGGACTGAAGCTACTTGAATAACATAAGAATAGGCTACTGTCTTACAGGGTCATACTGTACATTTGAAAAATCAATAAGAGTTATCGAAATTTTATGCGCGCGCGGACACGATGTTTATCCAATTATGTCGGAACATGCGTATGAGACAGATACGAGATTCGGAAAAGCAAAGGACCATATTGCCAAAATTGAAGCTATATGCGGAAATAAAGTGCTTCATACTATTGAACAGGTTGAGCCAATCGGTCCTAAAAAATACATTGATGTACTTGTGATTTCTCCTTGTACGGGTAATACTCTTTCTAAGCTTGCGAACGGCATAACAGATACATCTGTTACGATGGCGGCTAAAGCAAGTCTAAGAAATTCGATTCCTGTTGTTATTGCGCTTGCAACGAACGACGGTCTTTCTCAGTCTGCAAAAAGTCTGGGAACTGTTTTGACAATGAAAAATGTATATTTTGTACCTTTAGGACAGGATGACTGCGAGAAAAAACCAACATCGCTGGTTTGCGATTTTACAAAAGCAGAAGAAACAATAGAGGCTGCTTTGGAAAGAAAGCAAATTCAGCCATTTCTTATCTGACAAAAAATAAGAGGACGATGCCGTGCCTCTTATTTTTTTATTGGCAGAATTATAACAAATATTTTTATGTTGACAAAATGTGTTAAAAAGGTTATAATATTAGTAAGTTTTAAAAAAAGGAATGTGTTTTTTTGAAGAAAATTGAAAAGTATATAACAAAATCATATGATGATACATACAGGTTAGCAGGAGAATTTGTGAAAACGCTGAATAAAAACGATATTGTGCTAATGTACGGAGAGCTTGGGGCAGGGAAAACCTGTTTTACAAACGGGATGCTTTACGGACTTGGATTTTCTGAGGGGGGTTCAAGCCCTACTTTTACAATCGTTAATCAATATCCGTCAGTTCCTAAGATAAATCATTTCGATTTGTACAGGGTTACCTCTGAGGACGAGCTTTTCGATATAGGATTTACAGAATATCTTACGGACGGGAGCATTAATGTTATAGAATGGCCTCAAAATGCATATTCGCTTCTGGATGACTACGATGTAATTAAGGTAACAATCAGCTATACACAAAATGATGATGAAAGGATAGTTACAGTTGAAAGATAATTATTTGTTATGCATAGACTCTTCAGGCTCAACGCTTGCAGTCTGTGTTATGAAAAATGAAGATGTACTGGCAGCTTTTAATGAGAATACAGGACTTACACACTCCTGTACACTGATGCCTAAAATAATTGAAATGATAGAAAAAAGCGGGATAACGCTTGACGATATAGATTATTATGTATGCTCAAACGGTCCCGGCTCTTTTACGGGGCTTCGTATCGGAATATCTGCAATGAAGGCTTTGTGCCACGCAAAAAACAAAAAAATGGTGGCTGTAAGCACATTGGACGGTCTTATGCATAATGTTTTATCGTTTGACGGCCTTATTTGCCCGATTATTGACGCAAGAAGAAAAGAAGTTTATGCTTCTTTATATGATAATGGTGAAAAAATTCTGGATGACTGCGGAATTTCGCTTGATGAGCTTTTTGAAATCATAAAAAAGTATAACAAAAATGTTATTTTCTGCGGTGACGGTGCAATAAGTTACAAAGAATATATAAAAGAGAGCTTGGGAGATAAGTGTTTTTTTGCTGATGATAATAGCTGTGTTCAGAATGCAGTAAGCGTAGGACGCGCCTCACTGAAAAAAATACAAAATGGAGAAGTATGCTGTTACTCCGAGTTTGAAGCTTCGTATCTTAAGCCTTCACAGCCGGAAAGACAACAGAATATTCGGGTATGAATGTTTATGAAAAAAATACCATCCGCATATTTGAATTGCGGATGGTATTTTTGTGTTGTTTTAATATTAATCTTCTTCTTCGCGAACATATTTGCTCGATTTGATTACATTTTCGATAATGTGTGCAGGAGCTTCTTCGTATCTCACAAATTCAAACTCGAATTTACCTCTGCCCTGAGTCATTGAACGAAGGTCGATTGCGTATTCAGCCATTTCCGAAACCGGAATTTCAGCTTCAATCTGCTGTACCTTTGAGTTAATAGGAGTCATTCCGAGAATTCGTCCTCTTCTCTTGTTTACATCGCCGATTATATCGCCTGTATAGTCGTTAGGAACTATAACCGAAAGTGCACCGTAAGGCTCTAAAAGTGTACTCTGTCCTTCCTCCATACCCTTCATGAATGCTTTATGAGCAGCAGTTTTGAATGCCATTTCAGAAGAGTCAACAGGGTGATATGAGCCGTCAAACAATGTTGCTTTAAGCCCAACAACAGGATAGCCTGCCAACACACCGTGAGCTGTACTTTCTTTAAGTCCTTTTTCAATAGCAGGGAAGTAGTTCTTCGGAACTGCACCGCCCACAACCCTTTCTTCAAATATCAGATCATCGCCGTCATGTGGCTCAAACTCAATAAGACAATGTCCGTACTGACCGTGACCGCCTGACTGTTTTTTATGTTTTCCTTCAACACTTACTTTCCTTCTGATTTTTTCTCTGTAAGCAACCTGAGGAGTCTGAAGCTCAAGCTCAATATTATATCTTGCTTTTAATTTGCTGATGATAACATCAATATGCTGTTTACCTACGCCACATAAAACAAACTGCTTTGTCTGGGTATCGTTGTAGTATTTGATTGTCGGATCTTCTTCTGCCATTTTTGATAATCCGGCGCTGATCTTTTCTTCGTCGCCTTTTTCTTTTGTGACAATCGCAACCTTAACATGCGGAGTAGGGAATTTTATCTCTTTTATTTTTATGTTGTCGTTTGCCGTACATAAGGTGTCGTTTGTTTTTGTAACAGAAAGCTTAGCTACACAGCCGATATCTCCGGCAGAAAGCTCTTTAACCTCAATCTGTTTTTTACCTTTCGGAATATAGATTTTTGAGATTTTTTCTTTAACACCTTTATTTATATTGTAAAACTCTGTATCAGGCTTCAATGTTCCGGAAATAATCTTGAATATTGAAAGCTTTCCGATAAACGGGTCAGAGATAGTTTTGAATACGAAAAGTCTTGTAGGACCGTCGTCTGTATATTCAACTGTTGTTTCTGAATCGTCAGCTGTATCTATTGCTTTTTCAGGCTCCAGCTCATCAACAGCAGGGAAGTAGTCTACTATTGCGTTAAGAAGACCTTTAATACCCATATTCTTTATACTTGAGCCGAACATAACAGGAGTGATACTGCAATCACGAACACCTGAGCGGATAGCTGCCATAACTTCTTCAGCAGTAAACTCTTCACCGTTAAAATATTTATCCATAAGCTCTTCGCTTGTTTCAGCGATAGCTTCATACATCTGGTCCTTTGTTTCAGCACATACCTCAAGCATGTGGTCTGAAAGCGGAATATTTTCTCTTGTTTCAAAATCTCTTGCTCTTTTATGTATAAGGTCCACATATCCTATAACCTTGTTGTTTACGCTCAAAGGAACATAAAACGGAGCAATAGATTTTCCGAAGGTTTCTTTTAAATCTGCAACAACCTGCTGGTAATTTGCATTTTCGTCGTCTATGTCGTTAATAAATATTATCTTCGGCATATTTTTTCTTTCGGCATAGTTCCATGCATTTTCACTGCCTACTCCGATTCCGTCCTTGCCGCTTACCAAGATAATAACGCTGTCGGCAGCTCTGAGACCGCCTGCCATTTCTCCTTCAAAATCGAAGAAGCCCGGTGTATCTATAATATTAATCTTAACATCCTTCCATGTACCGCTTGCAAACGCTGATGAAATTGAAATTTGTCTCTTTGTTTCTTCAGGTGTGTAATCCATTACGGTATTACCGTCAGGAATTTTACCTGCTTTATCAATTTCAACCATATTAACAAGCATTGACTCCGCCAATGTTGTTTTACCGCAGCCTCCGTGAGCCGCTAAAGCGATGTTACGTATTTTTCCTTTTGCAATCATTTGAATCAACTACCTTTCTGAATTATGTATTTTGCATCTGCCTTTCTATATATAATGGAAAAGACAGTTAATATATACGTAATATATCATTAATAATATTATACAACTTCTTCAGAAAAAAATCAACTAATTTTTTCACAATCTTTATGAATTTTTTTGTAGCTTTTTAACAAAAAAATATTTTTTGAGGAATTTTTTTCAAAAAAAGCTTGACAAGTTCCCTTCGGTATGGTAATATTATAGAACGCATTTTAATGGGATAGTGTTTCCCTTTTGATGTTCAATATAATAGAAGAGGTGATTTTGTGGTACATCCAGTCCGCTATGGTAATGTTGAGAGAATGAACTTCTCACATATAGAAAACGATTTGGATTTCCCTAACTTAATTGAGATTCAGAAGGATTCTTATGAGTGGTTCATAAATGAAGGATTGAAGGAAGTATTCGAGAGTGTTTCACCAATAGTTGACCATGCCGACAAACTTTCGTTGGAATTTGGTGATTACAGCTTTGATACAAAGCCGAAATATACAGTGGCAGAAGCAAAGCAAAGAGAGTCAACCTATTCTGTTCCGCTTCGTGTTGATATGCGCCTTATTAATAAGGAAACAGGTGAAGTTGAGGAACAAAAAATTTATATGGGCGAATTTCCGAAAATGACAGATGCAGGTACCTTTATTATAAACGGTGCAGAGCGTGTTATTGTTAGTCAGGTTGTCCGTTCTCCAAGCGTTTATTTTGAAATGCAGAGAGATAAGTCGGGTAAACCGCTTTATTCGTCTACAATGATACCGAACCGCGGTGCTTGGATTGAGTTTGAAGCTGATTCAAGCGATGTTCTGTGGGTTCGTATAGACAGAACAAGAAAGCTTATCGCAACCGTTCTTTTAAGAGCGCTTGGATATGGCACAAATACAGAAATTGCTGAGCTTTTTAATAATGATCAGCTTATTTTGAATACACTTGAAAAGGATACCTCAAAAAATCCTCAGGAAGCTATTATTAAAATATATGAAAAATTAAGACCGGGCGAGCCTGCGTCTTTTGAAAATGCTGAGAAGCTTATTAAAGATTTATTCTTCGACCCGAAAAGATATGATATCGCAAGAGTCGGAAGATATAAATTTGATAAAAAACTTAATTTCTCATTGAGATGTAAAGGTCGTGTTCTTACTCAGGATGTAACCTGTCCTTATACAGGTGAAATTTTAGGTAGTGCCGGCGAGGTTATTACTGATGAGATGGCTGAACTGTTCGACCGTTCACCTGTAAACCATATATTTATAAAGGGTGACGATGACAGCGAAGTTAAAATAATATCAAACAACACATGTGATATTACCTATATTTATCCTGAAGCTGATACGGATATTATAAATGAGAAAGTTCATTACGGACTTTTAAAGCCGATTTTGGAATCTGAAGAATTGGCTACTGATGAAGAAAAGCTTAACTTTATATATGAAAAGAAGCACAACCTTATTACAAGAACGGTTACTGTTGATGATATGATTGCAACAATGAACTATCATGTTGCAATAATGCATGGTATCGGCACAACAGACGATATTGATCACCTCGGTAACAGAAGAATCCGTTCGGTAGGCGAGCTTTTGCAGAATCAGGTGCGCGTAGGTCTTGCAAGACTTGAAAGAGTTGTAAGAGAAAGAATGACTATCCAGCAGGAAACTGAAAAGCTTACTCCGCAGACTTTGGTAAATGTGCGCCCTGTATATGCAGCAATGAAAGAATTTTTCGGAAGCTCACAGCTTTCGCAGTTCATGGATCAGACTAACCCTCTTGCAGAGCTCACTCACAAGAGAAGGCTTTCAGCTCTTGGTCCTGGTGGTTTGTCCAGAGACAGAGCCGGATTTGAAGTTCGAGATGTTCACTATTCACATTACGGAAGAATGTGTCCTATCGAAAC
>CAZHZL010000031.1:0-29414 GCA_964537245.1 uncultured Oscillospiraceae bacterium | reverse complement strand
GGCACAAAGTTAACAGCCCTGTTCCGTCGACCTTTGACTGTTATTCTTTATTTTGTTATAATGTTACATATTACTTCAGAGGAGATGTTTTTTTGAATTTGACTTTAGTTGTAATGGCAGCCGGAATAGGCTCCAGATTCGGCGGAGGCATAAAACAGCTTGAACCTGTTGGTCCAAACGGCGAAATAATAATGGATTACTCAGTTTACGACGCACTTGCGGCAGGTTTTAATAAGGTTGTTTTTATTATCAGAAAGGATATCGAAAAGGACTTTAAGGAAATAATCGGAAACAGAATGGAAAAAATCTGTAAGGTATGTTATGCTTTTCAGGAGCTTGATGACCTTCCTAACGGTTTTTCAAAGCCACAAGGCAGAACAAAACCCTGGGGGACAGGACAGGCGGTGCTTTCTTGCAAGGATATTGTAAATGAGCCTTTTGTAGTTATAAATGCAGATGATTATTACGGTAAAGAGGCTTTTGTTAGGGTACATGATTTTTTGAAGAATAAAAAAGACAAGAATGATTTTAACTTTTGTATGGCAGGCTTTGTTCTGAAAAATACGCTCAGTGAGAACGGAAGCGTTACGAGAGGGATATGTAAGCTTTCGGAAAATGATATGCTTCTTGAGGTAAAAGAAACTCACAATATAGTTAAGCTTGAAAACGGTGTGGGAGTTTTGGAAAATGATGTTACAACTTTAGTTGACGAAAATTCGTATGTATCTATGAATATGTGGGGGTTTACTCCGAAGTTTATAGATTTTCTTTCCGAGGATTTCGAAAGATTTTTAACTGAAAATCAAGATGATCTGAAGTCAGAATATCTTGTTCCTGTTATTGTAGATTCGCTTTTAAAAGAGAATAAGGCAACTGTGAAAATGCTTCCTACAAGTGACAAATGGTTTGGAGTTACATATAAGGAGGATAAAAAAACGGTTGTAGATTCCTTTAAAAAGCTTATAGAAGACGGCGTTTATAAGGAAAAATTATACGATTAGGAGCGGTTTTTAATGAGCTCAAAACTAAAAGTAAAAATAAAAGACAGATATATAGGCGGCGGTGAGAAAATTCTCATTCAGTCTATGACAAATACGAAAACTTCAGATGTTGAATCAACTGTTAAGCAAATACTTTCGCTGGAAAAATGCGGTTGTGAAATTGTAAGAGCTACTGTTAATGATATTGAAGCAGCAAAGGCTATTGGAAAAATCAAAGAAAAAATTCATATTCCGCTTGTTGCCGATATTCATTTTGATTATAGACTTGCGCTCTCAGCTGTTGAAAACGGCGTTGATAAGGTGAGAATAAATCCGGGTAATATAGGTAATGAAGAGAATGTCAAAAAGGTTGCAGACGCATGCAGAAAAAAGGGAATCCCGATAAGAATAGGTGTAAACGGAGGCTCACTTAGTAAGGATATTTTAGAAAAATACGGAGAAGTTACTCCTGAAGCCTTGGTGGAGTCTGCAAAAAGAGAAATTGCAATTTTGGAAAAATGTGATTTTCACGATATAGTTTTATCACTTAAGGTGTCGGATACAAATAGGATGATTGAGGCATATACAATGGCTTCACATATATTTCCGTATCCTTTGCATATCGGTGTTACAGAAGCCGGTGGCGGCGTGGCAGGAATTGTGAAAAATTCAATCGGTATCGGGTATCTTTTGAAAAACGGTATCGGTGATACGCTGAGGGTTTCACTTACTGAAAATGTGGAAAAGGAAATTGAAGCTGCAAAGGAGATACTCAGTGCAACAGGTGCAAGAAAAGAGTGGGTTGAAGTGATTTCGTGTCCGACCTGCGGAAGAACAGAGGTTGATATAATAAAGCTTGCAGCAGAAGTCAAAAAACAGACCGCGCATATAAACAGGCATATAAAAGTTGGTGTTATGGGCTGTGTGGTAAATGGCCCCGGGGAAGCAAGAGAGTGTGACATAGGAATTGCCGGCGGAAAAGGTTGTGCAGTTTTGTTTAAGAAAAACGAAAACGGAGAAACAGTTAATCTTGGAAAAATAGATGAGAATAAAATAATTGATACCCTTATCTGTGAAATAAATAAATTAGTATAAAAATATTAATATAGAGGTGGAAACAAAAATGGAAAACGTTTTTGACGTGTTAAAGGAAAGAGGTCTGATAGCTCAGACTACACATGAAAAAGAAATAAGAGACTTACTCGGAAAAGAGAAGGTTACATTTTACATCGGTTTTGACCCGACTGCTGATAGCCTTCATGTAGGACATTTTTTGCAGATGGTTGTTATGCGTCATATGCAGAATTACGGTCACAGACCTATTGCTCTTGTAGGAGGCGGCACAGGAACAATCGGAGATCCGAGCGGAAGAACAGATATGCGTCAGATGATGACAATGGAAACTATCGAGCATAACTGCGAATGTTTTAAACAACAGCTTTCAAGCGTTGTTGATTTTTCAAATGACAAGGCTGTAATGGTAAATAATGCAGATTGGCTTCTTAAGCTTAATTATGTAGAGTTTTTAAGAGATATAGGCGCTTGCTTCTCGGTTAATAAAATGCTTACAGCTGAATGCTTCAAGCAAAGACTTGAAAAAGGGCTTTCGTTTTTAGAGTTTAACTATATGCTTATGCAGAGCTACGATTTTCTTATGCTCAGCCGTAAATATGACTGTAAAATTGAGCTTGGCGGCGATGACCAGTGGAGTAATATCTTAGGCGGTATAGAGCTTTGCAGAAGAAAGGATCAGAAGCAGGTTTACGGTATGACCTTTAATCTTCTTACAAATTCTGAAGGCAAGAAGATGGGAAAAACTGCAAGCGGCGCTGTATGGCTTGACCCTAACAAGACAAGCCCGTATGATTTTTATCAGTATTGGATTAATGTTAATGACGCCGATGTGCTTCGTTTTATAAAAATGCTTACATTCGTTCCTATGGATGAAATAAGAAAAATGGAAGAATGGGAAGGCGCACAGCTTAACGAAGCGAAAAGAATACTTGCTTATGAGGTTACAAAGCTTGTTCACGGTGAGGAGGAAGCCGAGAAAGCTAAAGCTGCCGCACTTGCGATTTTCGGTCAGGGCGGTGTTTCTGCCGATATGCCAAAAAAAGAGCTTGAGGGATTTAGCGGTGAGATGAATATTCTTGATGTTCTTGTTAATACAGGAATCCTTCCTTCAAAGGCAGAGGCAAGACGACTTGTTACACAGGGCGGTCTTACAGTAAATGACGAAAAAATATCAGATGTTGCGAAGATGATTACAGACGCTGATTTCGGCGATGACGGTATGATTGTTAAAAAAGGTAAAAAATCATTCTTTAAGGTTATAAAAAAATAGAATAATAAAATGAAACAGAGCTTTGCAGAGACAGGGCTCTGTTTTAATCTTTTTTCAACTGTATTTAATTATTTTTAACACTATTTATTTTTTTTGAAAATATGTGTTGACAAATTTTAATAAAGCAATTATGATAATATAAAATATTGAAATTCAGAGGTGATCATATGAATAAACTTTATGTTTCCAAAAAAGGCTGTGACACAAATTCAGGTACATTGGAAAGCCCGCTTTTTAACTTGCAGACAGCGATAGATAAGGCGGACGAAAAAGGATGTACAATCTATGTGCGTGAGGGAAGATATGCATTTTCACAAACGCTTGAAATAGTAGGAAAGAAGAATATAGAGATAAAAGCTTTTGAAGATGAAAAGGTGTATTTTGACGGCGGAGTTATTGTCCCGAATGAGCGCGTAAAAAAGCTTTCAGATGAAAAAATTAAAGAAAGAATTATAAATAAATCTGTTTTGGACGATATATATGAGGCTGACTTGTCGGGTCTTGGTATTGAATTTGAGAAATATGGAAATATCGGATTTGACAGATGTACAAAGGCTGCTCCAACAGAGCTTTTTATAAACGCAGAGCCTCAGAATGTAGTGATATATCCAAAAAAAGACGCTGCACCGTATCCTTTAAAAACTATTGCTTCGGGAAGTGTTCCCTGTAATTGTGATTTTAATAAGAAAAAGCCTGTTATAGCTTTTTCCGGAGACAGATGTGCTCTTTGGAAGGACGCTAAAGAAGCTTCAGTTACCGGTATTTTTTGCTGGAGCTATGCTCACGATACAATAGGAATTGAAAAAATTGATATAAAAAATAAAACCATTACATTAAACAGTCCTCATTATTTTGGAGTTACCGACAAAAATTATTGTTATTGGAGAATTTTGAATATTTTAGAAGAAATGAGCGAAAAAGGAGAATATTTTATTGACTGTGAAAATGAAAAGCTTTATTTCATTCCGTCGGTGGATATTAAAGAGGCTTTTATTGAAGTTTCTTCTTTAGGCGAGCCGATGGTTGCAGTTGAAAATTCCGAAAATATACTGATAGATGGCTTTGTTATGGAAAATTCAAGATACAGTGCTGTTTACATTGAAGGCGGAGAAAATTGCCTGGTTAAAAACTGTATAATAAGGAATATAGGCACAATAGGCGTGCAATTTGGAAAAGGTTTTCAGAGCTATGAAGACGGAACAATATCGGAAAGCTGTCCTCCCGAAGAAAAGGCTCCTGTTTTACAAAAAAGAAAGCTTGGGGCTTTTCAGGTTAATTTATATCACTATGCGGCAATGGAGGCAGAAGCAGGAAGAAACAACGGTATCGACAGCTGTGAGCTTTACGGCATAGGCTCAGGCGGAGTAATCTTAAACGGCGGTAAAAGAAAAACTCTTGAAAACGCAGGGAACTTTGTAACAAACTGCAAAATATATAACGCGAACCGTCTTGACAAGACCTATAAAGCCGGTATACATATTTTGGGCTGCGGAAACAGGATTGCAAACTGCGAAATATTTGATATGCCCGGTTTTGCTGTCTATTTACACGGAAATAATCATATTATTGAATATAATAACATATATGATTCTGTTAAAGAGGTTACTGACGCAGGTGCATTTTATATGGGAAGAGATGTTTCCGAAGTAGGAAATGTACTTCGTTACAATTATTTTCATAATCTTAAGCCGACTCTTGATTCGGGAATGGGAATATGTGCGATGTATTTTGATGATTATGCAGTTTTCAATCAGGTGTACGGAAACTATTTCTCCGATATAGAGGACGCAAACTTCGGTGTAGTATTCTGGAACAGAGGCTGTGATACATCTGTGTCAAACAATATATTTTTTGACTGCAAGCTTCCTATAAGAGCACATTTTTACTGTGCAAAGGGAGTAAGAAAAAATCTTCTTTCAAAAGACAGTGTGTTATACAGGCGCGCTTTTGCGGATAAAGAAGATTTCAAGGGCGTGGATATAACCACGGAGGTTTATAAAAAAGCTTATCCGTATCTTTATGATTTGTACAACGGAAGCTATTCGGCAGGCTCAAATATCTGGAATAATTTTGTTATAGCTGAAAAGGAAAAAGAATTTGTAGACTATAAAAATAAAGACTTTACGCTTACAGATAAAAGCAGTCCGTTCAAATGGCCTCAACCTGAGGTATATGATACTGTTTTGGGGATTGAAGACGGCGAAATATGGTTTGAAAAAATAGATTTTAAGAATATTGGTATAAAAAAATAAAAATAATAATCCCGAGGAGAATTTCCATTCTTCCCGGGATTGTGTTATTTATAAATACAACGAAGACTATTAGTATTAAAAATGTACTTTTTTGAAATAAAAATGACTACTTTCAACCCTTTACAAACGGTAAAATTTTTTGTATAATGTAATTAGAATGAATACTTTATAATCTTTTTTAAAAAAGGAGATGAGTAAGATTTATAAGCTGATTATTGTAGATGACGAATATACAGGCTGTGAGCTTCTGAAAAAGTATGTAACTGATTATTGCAAGGATTTTGAAATTGCCGGAATTTTCAGAGATGGTGATGAAGCAATAAGTTACCTTCTTGAAAACGATGTTGAGCTTGTACTTACAGATATAAAAATGCCTAAAGTATCAGGGATTGAGCTTGCAAAATTTATTTATTCGGAGAAGCCGTATATCAATGTTATTGCAGTAAGTGCTTATTCTGAATTTGAATATGCAAAAGAGCTTATGCGATACGGAGTTGTCTACTATTTATTGAAATTTGTTGACCTCGATGAATTTTTAGAGGCTATGGATATTGTGAGAGAAAATCTTGCTTCTTTAAAAGACAGAAATTCATCTGACTCTGACGAAATGCAGGCGGAGATGTTTTTCTACGATTTGTTTGAAAATAATTTCCCGTCTCTTAGTGAGGCTTCGCTTAATTACAATGATTTTGAACGGGGCGGCGACTTTTTGCAGGCAGAATGTATAAAATTTTCAGCAGTCCTGAGAAATCTGGGTGATTTTATAGAGAACAAATGGCATTACACCGAGGAAATGTTGAAAAATGCTGTTGTTAATATTATAAAGCTTATGAATTCACATCTTTTTATTTTCTGTTCAAGCTTTGTGGGGGACAAAATTAATTTTGTCGTTTTTGACCACGGAAAACCTGTTAAGCTGGATACAGGATTTATTACAAAGGAGCTTTCCTCATCTTTTGGTCTTGAAGTTGAAATAACAGAATGTCGTCGAATTATGTTAAAAGATGTATACGACGGTGAATATGGAGAAAACATTGAAATCCCTGATTCAGATGATATTGATATTCATTCAGCAAGACTTCCTGCGATTGTGAAAGCGGCTGTTGAAATAATTGAAAAAAATTATAATAAACCGATAATGAGAGATGAAATTGCAGATCAGATTCATGTGAATGTTGTTTATCTTTCAAAATCCTTTAAAAAGTATACCGGCAAGACGATTATGAGTTATCTTTGTGAATGCAGAATGAAGGTGGCAGCCGAGCTGGTGACAAAAGAAAAGACAATCAGCGAAATATGTGCAAAAATCGGATATAATGATGAAAGAGCGTTCAGACGCGCGTTTAAAAGATATACAGGCTTTTCCGTCAGGGAGTATAAAAAGCATTTTTCCATCAAAAAAGGAGAATAAAAATGAAAAAGAATATTCTCGGATATGTAAAAGGCTACGGTTTTAAAAGCGTTGTGGTTTTAAGAGCCTTGAAGCTTTTTTTCATACTGTTTTTGATTGCTGCAATCCTGATTACCGTTGCGTATTATGGGATTACCTCCTTTATGAGAAAAAATATGCTTAATGAAAACGATGCAGAAGCAAAAAAGGCTGTTATTCTTTTTGACAGTGTTTTCAGGGAGGCGGAATATCTTGCGGCAAAGTCTATAAATAATAACGATGTGAAGCTGTTTTTTTCTTTTTCTGACACACTTCCCGGCAGGGAAACGGAAAACAGACTGAAAAGCTTGTTTAATTCGTATAACACAGGTATAAAAAACCTCTACCTTTATAACAGCAAGATTGACTGTATTATAACCTCAGAAGGAAAAAAGCAAAGAGGGCAGCTTGAATATTCTTTCTGGCTTGACAACCTTTCGGAAGACTTTTATGAGGATTATAAAATTGTTTTTAAAAAAAATAAGAACGATGCGCTGCAATCTGTTTTTTTTATAAAAAAGGATTCGGAAAAAAACGGATTTGTTGCAGTAGAGCTTGATATTTTTACCATAAAAAGCAAATTCAAGGATTTTGTTAAGTCAGGCGAACAAATTTACATACTTATCGGCGATACGATGTTATATTCAAACAGTTCATATGAAATACCCGAATGGTTTACACAGATGGGCAAAAATCAGCAGGGGTATTTAAAAAAATATAACTGCGTATTCAGTCAGCAGAAATCGGAGTATTATGATTTTCGCTATGTAGTGTCATCTTCTTCAGAAAATTATCTTTCCGGAATAAGAAATATGTATTTCACTTTTGTTCTTATTTTTATTGCCGTTATCATTGTTATAAGTGTGATGTCTGTTCATATTTCGGCAGACAGCTTATACTATATAGCTGATTTTATGAATATTCTTGAAACAAAAAAGATGCCTGATAAGCTTAAGGATAATGAAATAAAATTTATAAGCGACAGAATTGTTTTTCTTATAAATGATAATGAAAAACTGAAAAATGAGGTTGAAACAAAGGTAATAAACTATAACGAAATGCAGTCAAAGGCACTTCAGAAGCAGATAATGCCGCATTTTATAAACAATTCTTTGAATGCGCTCGGAAAAAATCTTATTGATGATTGTGGGTATACTTCAAAGTCCATAAAAATGCTTACAAAGCTGACCAGAATAGTTAAATACAGCTATATTTCAGATAACGGATTTGTAAGCTTGGGAGACGAGCTTGCATTTTTGGAGGATTATCTTTCATTTTTAAAATACAGATATGAAAATTTTGACTATAAAATAGAATACAGTCCTGAATTGAAGGATTTTAAAGTTTTGAAAATGATTTTACAGCCGTTTTGTGAAAATGCAGTTTTTCACGGTATAAAAAACAGCGGTGTGCTTACGGTGAAGGCGGAAAAAAACGGGTCTGCTTTAAGGATTACAGTCCGTGATAATGGAGTCGGAATGGATAAGGATACAGTAGAAAAGATATTGAAATCTGCCGATGAGGAAACATTTGAAAAAGAGAAAATAGGAATAAAAAATGTTTTAAGAAGATTGAAAATTATTTATGGTGAAGCTGTATTTGTTGATATAAAAAGTGAAGTTGATAGATTTACGGAAATTATAATTGAATTTCCCGCAATATGCTGATGGGGGGAGCGCATGAAAAATAAAAAGGTGAAAACTGCAACCGTTTTAACTGTAATTTTTGTTATCAGCTTTTTTTCATGCTGTAATAAGAAAACTCAGATGCCTTCCGACGCGGTTGAACTAAAATATATAATGACAGGACCAGGAATGCAGGACGATTGCGAAGCTGTATGGGAAGTTTTTAACAAAAGACTTTCTGAAAAAGTGCCGGGAGTGACGATAAGCTTTGAAGTAATTCCTATATTGGAATATAAACAGAAATTTCTTCTTATGAATACAGCGAGGGAGAAAATCGACATTGTAAATAATTATGACCTTGATTTTCATACAGAAGTGAGAAACGGAAGCTTTCTCGCACTTGATGATTTACTGGAAGAGTACGGAAAAGAAACATTGGCGGCTTTGCCGGAGTGGTTTATGGATTATCAGAAGGTGGACGGTAAAATTTACGGGATACCTTCCTACCAGATGTGCTCATTGCTGAGAGGTGTTGCTTTTTCAAAAGAATATGCAGAAAAATATCTTGATATTGACGCCTTTAAAAAAGAGCTTTATTCTTCAAAACACGATACAAAAGAAATGTATGATATTTTAGAAGAATATATGGATGTGATGAAGGCTGACGGAATAACATTTAAGGGGTCTGTAAAAACGATTAACCAAAGAGGCTGGGAAAATCTGATATTCCCTTATGCTGTTGAATACGGCGATGATGAGGCAAGGGTTGTAAACTATGCTTTTTCAGAAAATTCTTTAATGCATTATGAGGTTTCGCGCCGTTGGGCAGAAAAGGGATATATAAAAGAGGACGCGCTTTCGGATACTGTTGACTATAAGGGACAAAAAGACGGCGTGGCATTCTGGGATGTAGGATACACTCCGTTTATACAGGATACTCTGTCAAGTGATTTTGGATATGAAATAATAGTTATACCTTATTACGAAAAAGATTATATCGGCTTTAAAAACAGTGCAGGCGGTACTTCGTTAATGGCGAAATGTAAAGCACCTGAAAAAGCGATGCAGGTGTTAAACCTTCTTCAGAGTGATAAAGAGCTGTATAATCTTCTTGTTTTCGGAATAGAGGGTACTCATTATAAAAAAACGGGTGAGGACAGAATTGAAACTCCATATTTACTTCAGGCTACATCTTCTGATTCCTACGGTTTATATAAGTGGATTGTCGGCAATACTGAGCTTGCATACAACTGCCCTGCAGAGCCTGACGATTATAAAAAATGGGTGTTTGAAGAATCAAATATGTCAGACTACAAATCGCATTTGATAGGCTTTAATCTTGATGTTTCGCCTGTTTCTGATTATCTGACGCAGGTAAACTATATTAATGATAAATATTTTGAGCCGCTTCTTGCAGGCTCGTTTTCCGACTGGAAAGCTGCGTATTGCGAATATGAAGTTCAGGCGGATAATGTCGGAAATCGGCAGATAATTGACGAATTTCAAAGACAGATTAACGAATTTTTAAAAAACAAGGATAATTAAAAAACGGAGGACAAAATGATAAAGAAGATTTTAACAGTAATACTTTCTGCCATTATGATTTCAGTTCCTGTTGCAAGCGTTTCTTATGCACAAGAAACTGTGACCGACGGAGGAATCATTGATGTTTCATTTGAAAAAAATGCTGATACCGTAATAGAGGCGGAGGGAGAAAAGCTCAACGCGTCAACCTGGTTTGCGGGGCTTGGAGTTACTTACAGTCAATACGGTGCAGTATCGAAGGCTGCCATTGGCGGTGGGGGAGAAATTATATTTGATGAAATTGTCTATAACACTTCGGGCAATGCCACGGAAAAGACAGGGAAGAAATATTCGGTAGGCTACTCTGAAAATAACGGACTTGATTCTATGGTTATAAGCAACAAAGGAACAAAATCCTTTGAAGCAGCTTTAGAAAAAGCACCGACAGCTTCACTTTTATTTGCTGTTAAATTTGAAGTAGGCGGTTCTCCCGTAATAAAAATTAAATATTCAGATAATTCAACTCAGTCTGTTACGATAAACGGTTCAAGATATGCACAGGCGATTTATAATTCACCTAGCGATGCTCAAAAACACGCGGTGCAGAAAGCGGCTGACGGAAGTCTTTCCTGGGCACACGAGGATTTCAGACTTGTTGGCTTAAAGGATACAGGCTATACTACATATAAAATTTCCGAAGATTTTGCCGCAGTTTTATCTCAGCAAAGCCAGACGATAGGTGTTCATCTTTATGAGGTTAAGCTTGACAGCACAAAAATTCCTGTTTCTGTATCTGTTGAGTTTGATAATCAGTATCATATGGTTGTATATTCCATTGCTCAGAATCAGCTTACAAACAGCGAGTTGTTAGCGAAGATACAGGAAGCGGAGCTGATTTTAGACAGCGAAATAACAGCTTCTGATATTGATAAAATTATGCTTGCAGGTAAATATGCGGATATTTTGGCACAAAGAAATTATTCTTATGATTTTTCGAAAATAAAAGGCTTTGCTTTTACTGATATATCGGTAAATGACGGTGAAAAAACAATAAAAAACGGCGAAAAAAATTTATTTGATGTAAATAGCCTTAAGCTTTTATGGAGAAATATAATAGATACATCTTCTCTTAGCGTAGCAATGACAAAAAACGGAGTGGAATTTACTGATTTTGCGCCGACAAAAGAGGGCAATACAACGATATTGACCTTTGATAACGGTCTTAAAGGCGAATCGGAGTATAAGCTGATTTTAGGCGGATTAAAAGCTGACGGTAAAGCTTTGAATGAGCTTGAATTTGTGTTTTATACAGGCGGTATATATAAGGATATAACCGTTGATTGCACGACGCAGAGCCTTGTGGTTGGGGAGAGTGCAAATATAAAGGTTTACGGTCAAACTGAAAATGATAATATGCTTGAGCTTTCAACAAGCGATATTACTTTTTCTTCCGATGACGCTTCTGTAATTTCAGTTGATTCAAGCGGAAAGCTTACTGCACATAAAAAGGGGACTGTACAAATAACTGTTGTTTTCAAGGACCCTGTAAGCGAAAATCCTTATGCTGATTCAAATAACTGTTTTACGAAAACTTTAGATTTTAAAGCGTATATTGTTGCGGACAGCATACAGGGAAACAGAGAAAAAATCTCATTTGCTTTCGGAGATTCTGTGACTCCTGTTGAAGCATATTTTTCTGAAAAAGAAACAGCACTCAGAGCAGTTGAAGCGGAAGTAAGCTTTAATGCTTCTGAAAATATTGTTGATGTTATTCCGTCAAAGCCTCTTGATTTATCAAAGGAATATATTGTAACGCTTGTTACGGACGATATGGTATACAACAAAAACATAGCTTTTGAAATTCTTATGAGCGAGGATTTTTCAGCTTCTGACGCATATAATAGATTTTCTCAGAACAGAGGCGTTCCCGATACTGCAAAGTATGTTGATATAAATGCTGCACATAATGAAAAAACACTTCTTATTGCAGAAGGTCAGGCAGAGTCTTCTTTGGGATATAAGGCAAAGAGCGATGAAATAAATTCGTGGAAGGATTATACTGTTGAGTTTGAATATCTTACCGAAAAAAGCGGATATCCTGCAAAGGAATTTATTTTCTATTTTCTTTCAAATACAGATACGCAGGTAGAACACCGCTATGATAAAAAACAGGCGGCTACAATAAGTACAACATCAAGCTATACAAGTTATTTTTCAAATGAGCCGAAATGGTATGCGATTACAGGAGTGGAAACACAGGGTGATATGACAAGGTTTTCTGAAAGCGACCTTACAGTATCGGGTGCTATGCTTGGAAATGACCTTTTCTTAAATGTGCGAAACAGCGATACCGAGGAGCTTTTATATTCTCAGAAGGCTGTAATTCCGATTCAGCTTTCGGAACTCAATCGTCGGACAGGAACATTTGCTTTGGCGGCAAGTGCAAACGGCAGTTCAGATACCGACGCACTTGTTCTTGATAATATTGTTTGTTATAAAACAAATATATCAGAGGTTGAATATTCTGCGTCAATACCTTTTAACGCAAGAGATTTATATAATGTAAATGAAATCAAAGTAGATTGGAATTATAATGTATCGGATGTAACAAAGTCTGATATAAAAATAACAGAGAACGGTAGTCCGTATACTGATTTTAAAGTTTCTCACGAAAATAACTGCACGGTTATTACATTTTTGTCTGATTTGAAGGGCGAAGGAAAGTATTTGATAAGCTTTGAAAATATCGTAACATCAGATTCAGAAACGCTGAATCCGATGGACCTAAGCTTCTTTATGGGAGGAATTTATAAGAATATAGATTTTTCTGACAATAGATTTGTTGAGAAGGGAAAATCAGAAACACTGTCTGTTTTTGGAACAACTGATACAGATAATACCTACGCCCTTGTTAACGATTATATTGAATATATCTCGGAAAATACAGACATTTTCACAGTTTCAGAGGATGGGGTTATTGAAGCAAATGACAGAGGCTTCACAAGAATAACAGCGGTATATACAGATCCGAATACACAAAATCCATATGCACAGAACGGAAAATTGATAAAAACCGTTCCTGTATATTCCTATATGTCAAAGGCTGAGAATATTGCAATAAATGGCACTTCAACTGAAAAAACAGCCGATTTTGATTTCAAAAACGGCGTTGTAAAGCTTGAGTTTACAGACGATTTGTCAAAAAATATGTCTGTGGGATTCGGAGAAAATAATTTTAAAATAACATCAACTTCAGATAAGTATGTTATCGGAGCGGTTGAAAAGGTCAGAACAGCCGGAAACCATATTTTTGAGATTATAAAAAATGAAGGAAAAATCCTTGCTTATTTAGATGGTGAAGAGGTCGTTTCGGATATATCGGCTGAAAATTGCAATGCGCTTTATGTAAGCGGTGATATGCAGTTTGACGGTGTAAGCGTATATAATCTGATAGGTAGTGTATGTAAGGCTGATTTTGTTAATGTAAGGCTTAATAACGGAATAACAGGAGATTACAACTATATTGACAGCGATAATGACCCCGATACAAAAAGCACATACAGATGGCTTTATTCGGATACTGAAAGCGGAGCTTACTATCCTGTTGCGGGACAGACCTCAAAGCTGTTTACAGCGTCAGGCTATGCAGGAAAATATCTTAAGTTTGAGGTAACTCCTGCAAATAATTACGAAACAGGAGTACCTGTTGTCAGCAGTACACCTTATAGGGTACCTGTTGCTGTTCAAGGCTCAGGGGGTACATCTTCGGGAGGAGGAAGCTTCGGCGGTTCGTCTTCATCCGGCGGTGGATTTTCTGCAACAGGCTCGGCTGTGACAGGAGGGGCTGCACAGGAGGTTATGGGAATAGTTTATAAGGATGTCACAGATTCACACTGGGCTTTTGACGCTATTTCGTCACTTACTGAAAAAAATACATTGAACGGCTTTACGGACGGAACCTTCAGACCGGATCAGCCTGTTACAAGAGCGGAATTTATCTGCGCTGTACTTAAATTTACAGGAGAAGGCACAACAACCTACAACAACGCATTTTCAGATATCGTATCAGATGACTGGTATGCAGGTTATGTTCAAACGGCATACAACAAAGGCTATGTGCTTGGAGATGGAACAAATTTCAATCCTGATTCGTATATAACGCGTCAGGAAATGGCGGTTATGATTTACAGAATATTTGATTTTTATAAAAAAGGTGAGCTTTCTTTTTCCGATAAGGATAGTATAAGCGAGTGGGCGGCTGAGGCTGTAAGCGTGCTTACGGCTGAAGGAATTTTAAACGGAAAAGGAAATAATATGTTTGAGCCTTTAGCAAACACAACAAGAGCCGAAATGGCAGTAATACTTGAAAGAATACAGAAGTAGAGGGGGAACGAGATATGAAACTTTTAAATATTATGAAAAAATTCATTTGCATATCAATGCTTTTTGTGCTTGTTCTTCTTCCTGTGTCTGTAAATGCAGAAGAATATTCTTATAATGAAGAAATTGAGTTTCTTAGCAAAATCGGAGTTGAGGGCGTAAATGAATCTGTTCAGAATGCAGAGATTACGAGAGCAGAAGCAGCGCTTTATTTTGCACAGGCACTCAACTATGATAACAATAATCCTGACGCTGTACAGGCGTTTTTAGATGTTGATAAGTCAGATAAAGCATTTTATGCCGTATGGCATTTGAGAAGTATAGGCGCAATCTCAGATTCTGAAGATAAATTGTTCAGACCAAACGACAAGCTTACTCATAACGAGCTTCTGAAAATGGCAACAGTTATTTTGGGATATGAGCAGTATGCAAAAATAAAAGGCGGCTGGCCCTACGGATATACCGATGCTGCCGTGAAAGCAAAGCTGACAGGTAAGCTTATAAATGACGGAAGCCTTACTAAAGGTGAGGTTTACAGCGTTATTTATAATATGCTTTTTGCATATACCCTTGAAATAGATTCTCTGTTTTATGAAGGCGGAAGCAACACCGCTGTAAGCTTTGCACAGGGAAAGCTTCTTTTGGAGAAAGTATATGAGCTTGCAAAATACAGCGGTCAGATAATGGCGACATATTATGCAAGCATATACGGAAGCACCGCTCCAAGCCGTGAAGCAGTTGTTATTGACGGTAATACTTACCGTTCAATAGCTGAAATTGCACTTTCGGATGTTGGTGCATATGTTGACTATTATGTAACAAAAGATAATGTGTGCTATATGGTAATGAAGAAAAATATTGAAGAATATATAATAAATTCAGATGATATTGCACATTCGACAACACCTCTTCTCATAACATATAAAACAGAAGAACGAGAGAAAAACTATAAGGTAGCTGAAAATGCGTATTATATGTACAACGCACGCCCTGTAATTTCTCCGACAGACGCACAGATAAAGCCAAAATACGGAAAGCTGGAGCTTATTGATAACAATAATGACAAAATTATTGATGTCGTTAAAATATGGGATTACAAAAGCTACTATATAGAGAATATTGCCAATGATAAAATTTATGTAGAAAAAAACAGTGAGGACATAACTTACATAAAATATAAAAACACATCAAAAACGGTAACTGTTTTTGACAGAAGAATGAATCAGGTTGAGGATAAGCTTGTAATTCCCGGTAAGGTTGTTACCGTTGCTGAGACTGACGACAATATTATTATGATTTTATCAGACGATGTTTTTGAAGGCAAGCTTGAAAGCATAACCTCAGACGGAAAGGCAGTTATTGACGGACTTGAATATAACTACCTGTCAAGCTGTGATTTGTCTGACGCATTTGGAAAAAAGCTTAAATATTATATTGATGTAAATGAAACAATTGTATATACAAATGTCGGCACTAAAACGGATTACGCAATACTTTACGGAATTGAAAAGCCTGAGGTTTTTGCTGAAAGCGTAAGAGTTATGCTTTATGACAAAGGCTATTTTGATATTTATAATTGCGAAAAGAGAGTACGCCTCAGCTTAGATGGCGGCGCGACATTTGATACCGTAAGCTGTACTGAGCTTTACGACAAGTTTTATGATTCTTCGCAGGATAATATTAAAAAACAGCTTATAAAATATGAAAAGCATGATAACAAAATTTCTGCAGTAATTGCCGCAAGAGAAACGAAGGAAGTCAATGAAGATGAATTTCGACTTAATATGAATTACGGTGAAGATGTAGAGTGGAATATGGGAACAAGACAGGTTATGTTTAAGTCTGACGATTCTTCAGTAAACTATATGTGGAGCAACACAGGTACTTACTGTTATCTTATAAGTGATGATGAAAAGGACTGTACATACGCAAGTATGAATTCACTTTTTGGCGGACATTATGCTGTTTACGGAGATTCGGCACAGTATTACACAAATGTAAAGGGCTACGACCTTACCGAGCTTGGTTATCTTAAGTATATTGTTGTTGAGATAGGTGGTGAAAAGGCAGTTGAAAAAACCACATCTTATTCATCTCCGCTTGCGCTTGTTACAGGAAGAAAGACAGTTCTTGACAACGACGGAAGTGCAATAGAGGTTATAACAGCTTATACAAATGAAAACGGACTCAGAACAGTTCCGACAGTTTCAAATCTTTCCCCTAATAATGCTGAGCTTTCAAATACAGTGAGAGCGCATCATACAAGATATTCGGCAGGCTCTGTTAAGTTTTCTGAGCTTGAGCCGGGTGATATTATTCAGTATGCACAGGACACTTTTTCGGGAAGAATAGTTGCATTTACACTTCTTTCGAGAGCAGACGATATAGACGAAGATTACAGCAACAACAATTTCGGTGCTAACAGGTGGGATTCCGTTATATCGGGAACTGTAACTGCAAAAAGCGAGTATGGCATAAAAATAACAGGCTCGCAGATAAGTCATAGTGTATACGGAAATTCAATTCCGATAATGATGGACACAACTATAAATACACCTGAAAACTTCGATAAGGTATATCGTTATGACAGTAAAGCTCAAGCGTTTGAGCTTATAACTGCAAATGATGTATACGAAGGTGCGAGAGTATGGTGTTATGTTGAAGATAAGTATTATCAGTACGGCGTTATACTTGTCGTTGTAGAATAGGAGGGGAACGAATTGAAAAGATTTTTCAGCCTTATATTTATTTTTGTAATGTTATTCTCGTTATCCGGGATAAATGTATATGCAGATGATTCTGTGACAGGTATGATAATATATGTTTCTCCGGATGGGGATGATGAAAGTGCGGGTACTGAAGAAGCACCTCTTGCAACTCTTAAAGGCGCAAGAGACAAAATCCGTGAGATAAAAAAATCAAGCGGACTTCCTGTAAACGGAATAACAGTGCTTTTCCGCGGAGGTGAATATTTCTGGACTGAAACAGTTACATTTACAGACGAGGATTCAGGAACAAAAGAAGCTCCGATAAGATACTCGGCATATCCGGGAGAAGAGCCTTGCTTTACAGGCGGTACAAGAATCCCGGGAAGTGAATTTTCAAAAATAACAAATGAAGATATTCTTCAAAGATTGCGCGGCGGTCAGGCAACAAGAGAAAATGCAAGACAGATAAACATAAAGGATTATTTCACAAATTTTAAAAATGAACATAATCTGGGTGAAACGACCTTGCTTGACTGGTATCCGTATATTTATGATGTTTCCAGCACAAGCTTTTCGAGCTATGAGCAGTACCACACGCTTTATAAGAATTTATACGGAAGCGGATATACAGAATATATGAGTCAGTTCGGACCTACCGACAGGACAGGAACAATAAAAAGAACTGTTTATTCCATAGGCGATCAGCCTGCACTCTGGGCTGCAAGATATCCCAACAAGGAGCCGGGAGAAGGCGGAGTGGAAGAAAATCCGTATCCTGTTTATATGAAAACAGGTGAGGTTTTGCAAAGTCCGTGGACTGTAAATCCGACAGATACGAGCTTAAGTGGTATTTTTAGATACTCAGACGACAGAATTTCACAGTATGCAGGCTATGATGATGTGTGGATAGATCAGTATTCAACAATTTTCTATCATGATATGTTAAGACTCAAGGAAATTGACCCTGTTAATAAAACTATCGAGACAATGGTCCGTCCTTCTCATTCATTAAGAGAAGGGGCAGATTTTTGTATATTCAACATACTTGAGGAAATGGATTCCCCGGGTGAAATGTACATAGATAAAAACACAGGAATGATGTATATTTATCCTAATGGAGATCTGGATAATACATTTCTTAACATATCTGTTTTTACAGGCAATTATCTTATCACAACGGAAGGAACATCGTTTGTAAGCTTTAACGGTATTTCAGTTGAAAATACTCAGGGAAGCGGAATGATGATTTCCGGCGGTGAGAGTATGGAAATAAACTACTGTAATTTCAGAGATATGGGAATCGGAGCGATACGCATAGGAGACAGCTCAAAGGTGCGCTACTGGCAGCTTCCGAATGAGTGGAGAATTTCTTCAAGACCTCAGGACGAAACATACAACGATGTTATAATGGAATATTATAATTTTTACATAGACCCTGCAAGGTCGGTTGATGTTTTGGGAAAAAATCACAGATTATACGGCACTCATGTTAAGAATACAGGTATGAGCTCAGTCTCTTTAACAGGCGGAAACTCCTGGCGAGATGAGGAATGTAATTATGTTGTGGAAAACTGCGATATAACATATCCAGGTGTTTATAAACCTACATATGAGCCTGCGGTCGCGTTGAATAACTGCTTTGGAATAAAGCTTTTAAACAACAAGCTTGCTCATGCACCGGGTCAGCTTATAAACGGTTATCTTCTGAAAGGCGAAATTGCCTATAACTATCTTTATGACGCGATGAGCTATATGATGGATCAGGGAATGGTATATCTCAATTATACTGTTATGGGGCTTGATATTGATATTCATAATAACTGGCTCAGACAGATACCGGAGGACGACCATGTAGCACCGTATCATACTCAGAGATTCGGAATTTATTTTGACGACGGTGTAACACAGGGATTGAAAATCAGAAATAACATTTTCCAGGATATGTCATCAGCAATGCAGAAGCCTGTTGTAAACAGTAGCGTAACGGGAAATATTTTTATAGAATGTGTTGACTTACATTCAAAATATACATCTGCAATGACTTCAACAAATGAACTCTTTATGTATCCTGCCGCTGAAACAAAAGACTTTTATAAGAGTGAGAAGAATGTAAGTCTTGTTAGTAATCTTCCGGCGGGAAGCAGGGAATGGAACTATATTTTAGCACTTTTGCCCGTTAATGCCGCAGGTGAGGTAGGCGAGCATTATCAGAAGCTGTGGAGAGAAAAATATCCGACAATAATGCAGTATCTTGATATAATTGAATCTCAGGAGCATAAAGGTAATTTCTTTGTTAATATAAGGGATAACCTTATTGTAAAAAGAGAAAGAAAAGACTGGTATGCCAATAACTTCAAATTTGAAGATATGGAACAGTATCCTGCGTCGGGCTGCGTTATAACAAACAATGTTTATACAGACAATAATGATTGTTTTGTGGATTACTATAATGAGGATTTTACCTTAACAGATGAGTTTGCGAATAAATACGGTTTGAAATCTGTTGATCAGTCTGAAATAGGCTTGCTGACAGAAAATACGGGAACGGAGCTTTATAAAAAGGTTGTTACCGATATCCCTGTAATAAGCGTAGACGCTGTTAAACAGACGACAGCAGTCGATTTGTCTTCAGTGAGTAACGCAGCTGTGCTTAAGATAAATTCTTCTGAAGCTCTTCTTAACGGAGCGGAAAAAAGTATAGATGCTCAGAACTCAGAGGTTACTCCTCAGATTGTTGATTCAAGAACGCTTGTACCTGTTCGCTTCATAGCGGAAAGCTTTGGCGGAAAGGTAGCTTATGATGAAAAAACACAGCTTATAACGATAGAAATTGACGGAAAAACCGTGAATATGACTTTAGGAGAAAAAGAGATTTATGTTGACGGTGAGGTTAAAGCGATATCAGATGTAGAAGCTCAGTCCGTAAACGGAAGAACAATGATACCGCTTCGTGTATTCTGTGAAACAGTATTGGAAAAAACAGTTTACTGGCATGAAAGCGGAGTCATCATTATAAGCGATGACGCAATTTATATTGACGACGCGCTTATTGAAGGTATAAATGAAATACTTATATAAAAATTCAAGGAGGAATTTTCAATGAACAGAAAATTTTTAACAATTTTGCTTGCTTTGGTTATGACCTTGATAATTATTCCCTGCAGTGCTTCTGAAGGCGCTGCCGTTACAGATGGTCAGATGATAGAAATATCATTTGATAAAAATGCGGATACTATCGTAACTCCTGAAACTGTTGAAGGCAATGTTCAGGCAACAATCAATCCTGATACATGGTTTGGCGGAATACAGGACAGCTACGGTTCCGGTTTTTTGGATCAGGGCTTCGGAGGTTATCCGGCAGTTAAATTTACTGATGACGGATTTACCTTTAAGGAAAAGGTTTATGATACAACAAACGCGAAGCTTATAACCGATTTTGCAGGTGCCAAAACCTACAATATTCCTTATACAGTTCCGGAAGGTGAGCTGGATTCCTTTATTTTTACTAATATAGCACCTTACGGCAAAGAAAATGCACCAACATCGTTAACAATAAATCTGAAGCAGACTCGTTCTACATCTGTTTTTCTTGCTATGAATATGCGTGCGGATTTCAGTTTATCTCCAAAAGTAAAATATACTGACGGCATTGAAGTAGCTTTAAATAGCATAAGATGTATCGGATATCCTCAATATGGTACTTCTCAAAAAGACAGATTTGACAATGTTACAACTGAAACAACAGGGGAAACTGTTACTGTAAAAGAAAAGACAAATGACCTTTCCGTAAGAATAGCAGGCGATATCTCATGGTCCGGTATAAAGCTGTTTATGACAGATTTGGGAACAACCGATGAGACTTCTGGAGAGCTTGTAAGAGATACAATTGCTTCTCAAACATCAAACGGAAGAACAGCGGGTCTTATTCTTTATGAATTGAGACTTGATTCTGAGAAAATTCCGGATACATTGACAATTACAAGCAGCACAAAATATCCTGCTGTTTTATATACGGTTTCGCAGCAGGAAATTACAAACGCTGAGTTTATGGAATCGGTAACTAAAGCAGAAGCGATAGAGCCTGGTATGTTGAACGCTGATGAAATTTCTCTTATTAAAAAAGCAGCAGCGGATATCGAAATTTTAAAATCAAGAAACTATGATTATGATTTTTCAAAGGTGGAAGCCCTCGTAGGATATGCGGAAAGTCAGGAAAAGCTTGTAGGAATACAGAATATTTCTTTTGAAAAAAACGCTGATACTCTTATTACGGCAGACGCAGCCAAGACCGCTGTGATTAATCCTGATACATGGTTTGCGGGACTTTTGGACAGCTACGACGGAGGGCTTTTTGAACAGGGATTTTCAGGCGGAGATTTGTCAACCTACAACGGAAAAATCGAAAATGGAAATATGACATTTTACGAAAAGGTTTATGATACGACAAACGCAAAGCTTATAACAGATTTTGAAGGTGCAAGAACATTTAAAATTCCTGTGAATGCACTTACAAGCGATGAGCTTGATTCGTATATTTTAAGTACCTCCGTACCTTACGGAAAAGAAACTGCACCGTCAAAACTGACAGTAGCGCTTAATGATATTCCGTCAACATCCCTTTATATTGTTTCCAACAGAAGAGGTGCATCAAGCTTTAAAGCAACCGTATATTATAAAGACGGCTCGGAGGAAAGCTCAACTATAAGCAGTGTTCAGTCCAATAATGCTTCTGCAACTGCTTCAATTTACGATCAGGTTACAAGCGTGACAACCGACGGTAAAACAGTTATAACAAGAAATCCCGCTGTAAAAGCTAAAGCAGTATCAACTATTGATACGGGATATGCGTCGTATATAACAACAAAGATGGCTGATAACGGTGGAGAAAGGGACATAACTGCAGCTGATTTTGGAAATATGGCAAGAACATTAGTTCTTCATGAGATTATTCTTGATTCTTCCAAAATACCTGAAAAGGTTGTTTTTGAAACGAGCGTAATTTATCCTGCGGCAATCTATTCAATTGCGCAGGAACAGGTTTCTGTTGATGAGATGATTGCTGTTTTGGACGAAGTTGAAGCTATGAAGGTTACAGACGCACAGTTCTCGGAAAAAGTGCAGAAGGCTAAAAATTACAGAAAGGTTCTCTCAGCTTACGGAATTATTTCAGAAAATGCATATCCGAATATCAGTACAGAATTTGATGAAATGCTTTTGGCAGAAAAACCTAATTATATTGATTTATCAGAATATGTTGATACAGACCTTATAGTAGAAAGAGATTCACAGATTATATCAAACGGCAGAAGCGACAACGGGCTTACATCTGCTGCAAATGCTTATTATGACGCTTCTTATGTTGCTGAAAACGGAATAATAGAAATGCTTGCACCTCAAAACGAAATGTATGCGGCTGTAAATTCAAGATTATCAGGTCAGACCTTTAAATTAAGCGGTGGTTATGCAGGAAAAGGCTCCGACGCTGTTAAGCTAGCACCAAATTCAGAAAAAACCGTTGAAATAAATTCATCGGTGACAGGAATAAGAAAATCATTAAGTGTAATGCTCGATTCTGTTTATATCGGAGAAACAAAGAATCCTGCAAGTGTTTCGGCGGCTGTTGATATAGGGGGCTACGGCGCTGTTTCCGCTAAAATCAATTATGATGATGGTACATCTGAAGAAACCCAAGTATATCTTTATAAATCAACAGGATATTACCACCCTGATGTTTTTGCACATTCCTCTGTAATGGGCAGACTTTACAATGACGGGGAGATATATCAGCATGACAGCAGAGGCAGCGGGTATAATTCATTCTATATGTACGCTTCTGAAATTGCCTGCAATCCTGCTAAAACAATAGAAAGTATAACATTTAAAAACAATTCTTCAAACGAATATCACATTCTTGCTTTAACGGAATTTGCATATACAAACGCTGAGCTTTACAATGCGGATATTTCAGTTCTTGATAATGTAAATGCTGACGATGAATTTACCTCCTTTGGTCAGGTTGACGCGCTTTTGGAAGCTTCAAATAAAGCGCTTGAAGGTCACAGCAGAAAAATAAATGTGCTTTCTGATGAAAAATATGCAAAAATAACTGCAATAAGAGAAAGAGCAGCGCAGTTTGTTAGTGATAATGCAAATAAAATTTTCTTAAAAGAAGAAGGTACTGATATTAAAATTGTTAAAATTTCCAATACACATGCTATAAACAAATATTATACTCTGATTTTAGCAGCTTATGATGAAAACGGTGCGCTTTCGGATATAAGTACAGGAAAGCTTACCGTAATAAACAACGGTGAATATGATGTTACAGATACTATTTCAGTAACTAAAGCCGACGCAAAGGAATATAAGCTTTTTGTATGGGAAGAAGCTAAAACCTTAAAGCCTGTTTTAACAGAAGAATATCCATTTAACTAATAACTGAATATTATCGGGGAAAGCTTTTGTCTTTCCCCGATAAAAAATAATGTAAAATGAAAAAAATTATTGCTTTACTGTTAATATTGTTTTTACTAAGCTCTCCGGTAATTGCCGAAGAGTCTGGTTTTAGTGTAAAGGAAATAACAGGAAACAGGCAGAATATTCATGTAAGCTTTTCTGAAAATGTTACAAATGCAGAAATTATGCTTTACGAAACCGATAACTTCAGAATTTCAAACATTCCGTCTGTTTCTTATTATAATTCTTCAGATAATACACTTACGGTAGCGCCCTGCGAGGCACTTGATTTGAAAAAAACATACGAAATTCGTGTTACCTACGGTGAAAATCTCGAAAACAAATATATAGCTTATTTCAGATATGATATATTAAACGAAACACCGACAGCAAATATAACTGCCAATGAACATAATATAGTTTTTAAGCTTAATGAAGAAAAAGAAATCTATAATAAATACAGAAACTACACAGTCGAATTTGATTATCCCAAAGATTTTAATACAAGTGAAAACAACCTCTCTGTAAGCTTTTATTCCGATAAGACATATAATGTTAACTGGAATTATCACAATACTGTCGGAATAACTTTGTCACAAGATAAAAGCTTATGGACCTTTTGGGATACGAAGGATTTTTCTTCCGATGAAATATCGGCAGAAAGCATTGTAGAACAAGAAGGAAGTATTTTTGATATTCATAATAACGATGTAAAAGTAAGCGCTTCTGTTTTGGGAAAAAAGCTTTCTTACTTTGTGTCTGATGATAAAAATGTGTTGTATTCTTTGAGTGCTCAGGCGGATATTACAGATGAAAGTATAAAAAATAATTTCGGGACTTTTTCTGTAATGTCCCAAAAAGATACAGAAATAACAAATGTGGTTTGCTATAAGCTTTCATCATATGAAAATGAAAGCGGAGAAATTAAAATTCATACCATAGATTTTGAGAAAAACGCAGATACCATTGCAAAAGCTGATAAAACAGAAACGATTACCGTGAAAGACGCTGACGGAAATGCGATTTTGAATGACGACGGAAGCGAAAAAATGATAAATGCAGCATATGCGGAGATAGATACAAAAACTTGGTTTAACGGGCTTTCTGTCAATAAATTCGGAATGTATTTTTCAGGACTTAAAAGTAAATTTTTCCCTGTTGACGGTATTATGAGCTTTAAAAGGGTATACAGAGAGGATACCGTAGATGAAAATGGTGAAATAACAGGAAGTAAGTATGTTTCATCATCAACGGAGACTTTTGTTGTGGAAACTGATGCTTCGGGATATAATTCAAAGGTAAATGACGCATTTTTGCTTTGTAATTCGGAAAATGAAAGCTTCCACGCTCCAACTCTGGAAGCAACTTTAAAAAATGTTCCGACTTCGTCTGTACGCTTTGCGGCACAGACAAACAGCTCTAGTATTACCGTTTCAATTTTATATACAGACGGTTATTCAGAAGAACACGAAATACTTACAGGACAGCATGGGAATATAACCTATGTTTCATATTGGAAGGATTTTTATAAATATTTTAAAACATATGATGAAGAGGTTACAGCAGGGATAATAGGCGAATACACAAGCGGAACGGGGAATGCTCTATATCCGTATAACTATATAACAACTCACGATTGTGCTTCTGTTGATATAGAAAATACCGCTTCGTCGGATATCCGATATTCATATGAAGGAATAAGGTATTATGTTCCGAGACTTTTCCTTTTTGAAGTGAAAACAGATTCTTTAAGAATACCCGAAAAAATAACATTATCTGTAAGCAACTCTAATCCTACTGTAATATATTCGATTATGCAATGTGAAAAAACAGATAAAAATTTTATTTGCAGGGATTATGATATAAAAGAAACTGAGGTATCGCTTATGCTGAATACCGAAAATATAAGTTTTTCATCATATATTCCGATTTTCGCGGTTTATGATAAGGACGATGTTCTTTTTGGAGTATCAAGCGAGGTTAATGGTAATAATATTATTATAAATAATATTGATACGGAACAGATTTCTTACGGAAAGCTCTTTTTATGGAACGAAAACGAAAATATGGCGCCTTTGTGCGAGGCTGTGATATTAAAATAGCGGTGCAAAAAATGCACCGCTATTTTAATATTTCAACGATTTTTTTAAGAATTTTGAAAAACTGATTTTGCTTCTTGTATCAGTGAAGGTTATGTCGTCATACATAATCTGGATATCTATCAAATGCTTTTTGTCGTTTCTGCATATAAGCTCTTTTGGCGGAAATGTATTTTTCGGAATGACAAACAGGTGAAGCTGTCTTTTTATCGGATCGTTTAAGATTATGTACCAGTCGCTTCCGAGAACGCTGAAGTTTGGATTAGCCCAATAGAATGCCGCTGCCTTGTTTTTTGTGGCGAAGGTAACATTTTCTTTGATAACGCAGCCTTCGTTTTTTAATAAGCTTATTGCTTTAGTTTTTGTCATTTGATAAATTTGAACTGTGCTTTGATTCTGAGTTAAAGCTTTTGGAAAATCGGCGTTGATTTTGTTCGGCAGTAAAAATGTGATGTTTTGTTCGTTAGCAATTCTTTTCATCATCATTCGCGTAACCGTTTCAATGTCTATGCCTATTTCTTCCAAGATTTTTTCGACTTTTGATAGTAAGTCAGGTGAGATAAAACTAAATTTTTCGTTCATGTTTTCCTACGCCTTTGCAAGTTTATAAATGAATTATAGCATACTTTCTAAAGTTTGTCAATGATTTTTTAAGATTTCTTAAGATTTATTAAGAAAAAATTTTGTGTATTGACATTTAATTTGTTATATGATAAAATAATTACACATAATATAAAAAAGGGTGAGTAAAATGTGTATAGATAAAATTACAGAAAATAAAGAATTTTTAAATGATTTGAAGGGGCTTCTTAAAATAAAGACTGTTCGCGGAGATTGCGGCGAGGTTACAAAGGAAGCGCCTTTGGGTAAAGGTATTAATGACGCTATAAACTATATGCTTTCTATTGGTGAAAGATTTGGCTTTAAAACAAAAAATCTTGACGGCTATTGCGGTTATATTGAAATGGGAGAGGGAGACGAGCTTTTGGGTATTCTCACTCATCTTGATGTTGTAAGCGCAGATGGAAAGTGGATTTGTGAGCCGTTTGATATGACTGTTATTGATGATAAAATTTATGGCAGAGGTATTCTTGATGATAAAGGTGCCGCGCTGTTAGCGCTTTACGCAATGAAAAAAATAGCCGACAGCGGTGTGAAGCTTGATAAGAGAGTGCGGCTTATTTTAGGCGGAGATGAAGAAACGGGAGCATGGGAATGTATAAAAAGATATAAAGAAACAGAAGAAATTCCTACAATCGGATTTACTCCTGACGGAGAGTTCCCGGTTGTATTTGCTGAAAAAGGACTTTTGAAAATAAAAATTGAAGGAAGCTACGATATATCAGACAGCACATTTTCATTTGAAGGCGGAAAAGTGATAAACATCGTTCCTGATTATGCAAAATGTGTTTTAAACGGCGATAAATATGATAAAAAAGGCGTTCCTGCTCATGCTTCAGAGCCTGAAAAGGGAGTGAATGCGATAATAAATCTCGGAAAAGAGCTTTATGAAGAAAATAATGATAATCCATATCTTAAGCTTCTTTCTATTGCCTCGAACGACGGATTTGATATTAACCTTTGTGATGAACCTTCAGGCAAGCTTACAATAAATCCGTCTGTTGCAAAAGCAGACAGTAAAAGCGGAAGTCTTATATGTGACATAAGATATCCTGTTACCTATAAGCTGGAGGATTTTATCGGAAATATCGAAAAGGCCGTTGAGCCGATTGGATTTAAGGTTGAAGTTCTTGCACACGATGTTCCTTTGTATGTAGAAAAGGACAGTCACCTTGTAAGTACCTTAAGACAGATATACGAAGATAAAACAGGTGATAAAAGTGAGCCTATTTCTATGGGCGGCGGAACTTATGCAAAAGCATTTAAAAATACAGTAGCTTTTGGGCTTATCTTTTTAGACAGCGAAAGCGGCTGTCATGTGGCAAACGAATTTATGAAGCTTGATGAAATGGAAAAGAGCTTTGCTATTCTTTGCGATGCAATAGTGAAATTGTAATAAAAAACTGTGTGTAAGATTTTTCTTATACACAGTTTTTTGAAAAAATTTTATTTTTTTGCAACATTTTCCTTTTGTAAATTGTATTATAAGTGAAAAGCTTTTTTGGAGGTGCAAAAATGAGTACCTTTTCGTTGCGTACGAACGAAGAATTTACTTTAATATATGAAAAATATGTTGATTCTGTTTACAGAGTTTGCTTTATGCTTCTCAAAAACACTGCTGAAGCACAGGACGCTGTGCAGAATGTATTTATCAAGCTTATAAACAGAGAAAATAATTTTGATAGCGAAAGTCATCTTAAAGCATGGCTTATTGTGGTTGCAAAAAACGAATGTAAAAATATTCTGAAATCATGGTTTCACTCAAAACGGGAGGATAATTCGGTTTTGGAAAGTATTACATATTCGGAAAAAGAGGACAGCATAATAAATGAAATTTTAAAGCTTCCCGATAAGTACAAGCTTCCGCTTTATTTGTATTACTATGAGGGATATTCGGGCGAAGAAATTTCTAAAATGCTTAATATCAGACATTCTACCTTGCGGACGCATTTGAAAAAAGGTCGGGAGAAGCTGAAATCTGTAATGGAGGAGAAAAATGATGAGTGAAAATATTTTTGAAATATTTGATAACATAACGCTTTCAGATGAGCAGAAGAAGCTGATTCTTGATAATATTCTGAAAAATAAAAACGCTCCGTTTAAAAAGAAAAAAGCCATTCCGTTATATATAAGATATATTGCAGGTTTTGCAGCAACGCTGGTTATTTGTTTTTCCGGAAAAAGCTTTTATGATACACATAAGAAAAACTCCGATGTATATGTGAAAGAAAACCAGTCGGTTACTTCGTCTGAAACGGGTATATCGGGAGCAGAAAATGAAAAATCACTTTTAAGGCAGGAAGCTTTGGATAATTCAAAAGCACATTCATATGTTGAAAATAAACATGAGCCGATAAAAAACGGTGAAGCGATTACGATAGCAGAAGAACCCAAAAAAGAAATGCACGCCGATACAGTTACTGACGATAAAACAGAAGAAATGACAGAAGAAAAAGCAGAAGAAAAAACAGATGAGGCAGCTGTTGAGTTTTCGCCGATAGAAGAACATCAATCAGAAAAAAAAGAGGAAGTGTCTTCCGGTGGCGGAAGCTTTGGGGGGAGCTCGGGCGGAGGCTCTTCTGCCAAAAAGAAGGTGCAGTCGCTTTCTGAAAATGAAATTTATCAGAATGAAAAATTCGGTTTATATGTTCCGAAGCAAATAATGTCAGGCTATACTTTTTCAAGTGCAGCTATAAATGAAAACATGCTCAGCATATACTATAACAACGATTTTTATTCAGTTGTTGTGACAATTAACATATTGACAGACGGAAGCAGTTATGATAGAATTGTTGTAGAAAGAGAAGATGATAATGGAAAATATTATGATGTGCCTGTTGATAATGGTATAATATCGTATTTTGTAAGCGACAAAAGCTGCGACAGCGAAGCTGTAAAGGCGATGATTTATTCAGCAGAATGCTTTAATAAAACAATATATTAGGTAATTGCGAAATAGAAAAAAGTTATATGTAAAAAATAAAAAAAGTTAACAA
>CAZHZL010000030.1:0-29588 GCA_964537245.1 uncultured Oscillospiraceae bacterium | reverse complement strand
GTGCAACCGCTATGGTTACATCGCTTCTTTTAAAAACTGTCCTTTAGAACACTCGGCATTAGAGGGAGATTTTTTCTTTACATCAATAATTAAGATAATCAGATACTCTTGCAAGCTCAAGGTCAAAATCTTTTTTCATTTTGAGAGCTTCTGTAATATCGTAGTGAACGATTTTGTCGTCTTTTACAACAACAACTCTCTGAGTCTGACCTTCTAAAATAAGCTCAACTGCTTTTAAGCCCATCTGTGAAGCCATAAATCTGTCACGCACTGTCGGGTTACCGCCCCTCTGAATATAGCCGAGAACGGTTGAACGGGTTTCAACGCCTGTATTTTCTTCAATGAGCTTTGAAATAGCGTCAGCTCCGCCCATATCCTTTGTAACACCCTCTGCCGCAACAACGATAAAGTGTGATTTTCCTTTTGAAATGTTTTCTTTGATTTTTGTATATATATCTGTCATTTCAAACTTGATTTCAGGAACGAGATATGCCTCTGCACCTGTTGCAACAGCGGAATGAAGCGCAAGATATCCTGCATTTCTTCCCATTACCTCAACAACATTACATCTGTCGTGCGATGAACAGGTATCGCGGATTTTGTCGATAGCTTCGCAAACAGTGTTAAGAGCAGTATCAAAACCGATTGTATAGTCTGAACAGCCTATATCATTGTCGATTGTTCCCGGAATACCTACAACGGGGAAACCGTGCTTTGATAAATCAAGCGCGCCTCTGAAGCTTCCGTCTCCGCCTACAACAACAAGAGCGTCCATTCCGATTTCTTTTGCTTTTTTTGCAGCCATCTCAACACCCTCGGGAGTTGTAAATTCTTTACATCTTGCAGTTTTTAAGATTGTGCCGCCTTTATGGATAATGCTTGAAACACTGCTGTGCTTCATTTCTATGATATCTCCGTCGATAAGACCGCGATATCCGTTATTTATACCAATAACTCTTTTTCCGTAGTGGAGAGCACCTCTTACAACAGCTCTTACTGCCGCGTTCATTCCCGGTGCGTCACCGCCGCTTGTGAGTATGCCAATGCAATTTATTTCTTTCATAATTTTTCTTTCCTTTCAAAATAACAATTTTGATACTTTTACTATTATACACAATAATTATGAAAATTGCAAGTTTTTTTTGAAAAAATTTCATTTTTCCGTGAAATTTGTTAAAAAATTGTCAATATCTGCTAACTAATGTCACAAATTTGTATATTATGCCGAGAATTAACTACGCTTTCTATAACCTGCGTTTCTGTAAGTGTTTTTATCAGAATGCCGCTTTTAATTACATTTATTATATAGTAATCATCGCCACGAAGCTCACCTATAAGCTTGTGGGCAGGGTAATCGTAAGGCACGCTTAAATGACGGATATTTTTCATTTTATTTTCATATTCAGATTTTTTTAATATGTTTTTTTCTTTTCTCATTTTGAAAGTTTCGCTTTCGCAAATTGCATTAAACAGAATAAATGCTCCAATTAAAACGACGCTGAAATTAAAGCTTGTAGCTTTTAAAAAAAGTATACCTGCACTGATAAGAACAATCCCGAAAAATATACTGATATTTTTTAAAAACCTTGTACCTTCAACATTTTTTTTGATAAAATAAGCTTCAAGTGCCCTTCCGCCGTCAAAGGGAAGTGAAGGGATAAGATTAAAAAGTCCCAAAAAAAGATTTGATAAAAAAATGGCATTTGAAGCGTCGGAATAATATTTTTTTGCAAGATAATTGAATATCACAGCTAAAATAAGATTAAAAACAGGAGCTGATAAAAAAACAACAGGCGAAATGTTTTTTCTGTTATTTGTTTTTATAGAAATTCCAAACGGCTCTATACTTATTTTTTCAATAATAATCTGTTTTTTGCAAAGGAAAAACAGATGTATAAGCTCGTGAAGACATAATGACAAAAACGAAACAGTAAAAAATCCTAAGCTTCCTGTTTTGTATACTATAAATATAACTATTAAAAAAAGCGGATTCATATGTATTTTTTTCATTTTCCGTTCTCCGAAAATAATTATTGTGTAATGTATTTCTGCGGGTCAACGCGTTCGTCTTCTTTTCTTATTTCAAAATGAAGGTGCTTTCCCGTTGCTCTTCCTGTTTCTCCCGCAATACCGATTTTTTCGCCTTTTTTCACTTTTGTATTTTCTTTTACAAGCGTTTCCTCCAGATGTGCATAGCAGGTCGCGAAAATATCGTTATGCTGTATTATTATATAGTTTCCGAACCGTTCGTCAACGCCGACTTTTTTTACAGTTCCGCTCTGTGAGGAAAAAACTTCAGTCGTAATATTTGTATCAATATCTATTCCCGTATGCTTTTCTTTTTGAGTAGGGTCAAAAGGGTTTTGCCTTTCTCCGAAGGGCGAGGTTATATTTCCGTCCATAGGCATAATAAAATCGGGGGAGGAAATATTTTTTTGATATGAATATCTGACATCTTTAAAAAAACATTCAACATCTGCCGCACCTGATATTATATTCAAAACATCTCTTTTGATTCCTTTGTAGGAAAACAAAACAACAGCCATAATAAGAAGCGTTATAATTATAAACGGCAGACACCCCATTCTTACTCCTTGTCTTTCTTCGTTACTTTGAATTTTCTGAGGTTTTCGTTCGTTTCTTTTCATATTTCCGATATTCTCCTTTGCTTGTATATAGTACAGAATATGAAAAATTTTTAAAAAAATGATAAAACCTCTTTACTTTTTTCAAAAATATGATACAATATTATAATAGCGGGAAATTTACTCATTTATAAAAAAGGGGGGGATACTGTGGCTGAAACAGTGATTTTTGACAGAGAAGCTTTGAAAAAAGCAGCCGATATTATCAAAAACGGAGGAACGGTTGTTTTTCCGACAGAAACGGTTTACGGTCTTGGTGCAGACGCATATAATGATGAGGCGGTAAAAAAAATATTTTTGGCAAAGGGCAGACCGCAGGACAACCCTCTTATAGTACATATTGCAGATGTTTTTGATATAGAAAAGCTGACAGTTGATTTTAACGAAAACGCAAGAAAGCTTGCACAAGCCTTTATGCCCGGACCGATTACGCTTGTTCTTTATAAAAAGGAAAGTATTCCCGATATTGTGAGCGCAGGACTTAAAACTGTCGGTATCAGATGTCCTGAAAATAAGATAGCGCATGAATTTATAAAAGAATGTGGTTGTCCGATAGCAGCACCGAGTGCAAATGTGTCCGGGAGCGTTTCCGCGACAAGCTTTTTTGATGTGAAAGATGAGCTTATGGGAAGAGTTGACGGCATAATAGAGGGGGACAACTGCGATTTCGGGATTGAGTCAACGGTTATTGATGTTACAAAAGAAAATCCTGTTATTTTAAGACCGGGAAGTATAACCTATGAAATGATAAAAAGAATTATCCCGACAGTTACCTACCATCCGTCACTTCTTTCGGGAAAAACGGAAAATAAGCCTGCTTCTCCCGGAATGAAATATAAGCACTATTCTCCGAAGGCTGAGGTATATATGGTTTATGGAAAAAATGAAGAAATTACAGAGTGGTTTTTAAAAGAAAACGACAGCACAGCATGCTTGTTCATGTTTTCCGAATTTTTAAATAAGCTTGACAAAAATAAAAAAAATGTGTATGATATAGGTTCAGAGAAAAATCTTTCCGTAATGGCAAAACGAATTTTTTCCTACCTTAAAAAAGCAGATTACGATGGCTTTAAAACAGTTTACATACCTGCGGTGGACGAGGTGGAAATAGGTTTTTCCGTTATGAACAGACTAAAAAAATCCTGCGGAGGAAAGGCTGTTTATTTATGATAAAAATTGTTCCTCTGAAAAAAAATAATTTAGACGATGTATGCGAAATTGAAAAGCTTTCTCTCGATACTGTCTGGGGAAAAAAACAGATGGAAAAAGAGCTTGAAAATAAAAACGCCGTTTATTTCTGTGCTGAAAATGACGGAAAAACCATCGGTTATATCGGTCTTTGGAATATATGCGGCGAGGGTAATATAACAAATGTTGCCGTTCACCCCGATTTCAGAAAAAGAGGTATCGGCAAGCTTCTCGTTTTGGAAATGATAAAATACGCAAAAGAAAACAAGCTTCTTTTTTTAACGCTTGAAGTAAGCGAAAAAAATGAAAATGCATATGAGCTTTATAAGAAATGCGGCTTTTATGAAAGCGGCAGACGAAAAAAATATTATCATAATGAATTTGACGCAATATTAATGCAGCTTAATATATAAAACAGAAAGGAAAAGAAAAATGGCAAAGATTTTAGCGATTGAAACCTCGTGCGACGAAACAGCGGCAGCAGTTATCGAGGATGGAAGAAGGATACTCAGTAATGTTATTTATTCTCAGGCGGATATCCATGCAATTTTCGGCGGTGTTGTTCCTGAGATTGCTTCCCGTAAGCATGTTGACGCACTCGATAAGGTGGTTGATAAAGCGCTTATGGATTCAAGCCTTTCTTTTTCGGATATAGACGCTGTTGCAGTCACAAGCTGTCCGGGACTTGTAGGCGCACTTCTTACAGGTGTTTCTTATGCAAAATCCTTAAGCTATGCGCTTTCAAAACCTCTTATAAGCGTACATCATATAAAAGGACATATTGCCGCAAATTATCTTACGGACGAAAGCTTCAAGCCGCCTTTTTTGTGTCTTGTTGTTTCGGGCGGTCATACTCAGATTGTTTATGTCAAGGATTATCTTGAATTTGAAATTCTGGCAAAAACAAGAGACGACGCGGTAGGCGAAGCGTTTGACAAGGTTGCAAGAATTTTCGGATTACCATATCCGGGAGGAGTAAGAGTAGATAAAATGTCACAGCTTGGCGACTCTGCAAAAATGAGCTTTACAAAGCCTAAAATGGACAGTACCTACGATTTTTCCTTCAGCGGTATAAAAACGGCGCTTAATTGTTATTTTAATAAAATAAGCGAAGTGACGGGAAAATCCGCGCAGGAATATAAAGATGATGAGTTTTTTACAACTGATAGCTTTAAGGGGCTTGGACTTACTGTGAAGGAGGGCGGAATATCAAAAAACGATGTTGCCGCAGCGTTTTCACACACAGTTGCTTCAATGCTTACAGAATCTTTCTTCAAGCTTGCGAAGGAAAAAAATGTTGAAAAGGTTTGTATGGCAGGCGGAGTAAGCGCAAACAGCTGTCTTCGTAAAATGTTTTTTGAAAAAGCGCAAAATGCGGGACTTTATGCAGTCTGCCCACAGCTTTCTCTTTGCGGAGACAATGCTGCGATGATTGGCAGTCAGGCATACTATAAATATGAAAAAGGGATTTTTTCCGATTATGATTTGAACGCTGTTCCATACATTAGCGTAAGTGATGATATATAAAAAAGAGGAGAGTATATGTATGAAAAATATAAGAACTTTGTTTTTAACAGTTACGGCTGTAATAATGCTTTCTTTCTGTGCTTCGGCAAAGGTCGGAGATGTGATAGGGAATATTTATTCAACAGATATACTCACATATGTTGACGGTGCTGTAATTCCTTCTTATTCAATAAATGGAGAAATGCTCATTATTGCGGAGGACCTTGCTTCGTATGGTTTTACGGTTACCTATGATGACAGCATAAGAACTCTTTTTGCAAATTACACAGCAAAGGAGCCTTCGGGAATAAAAGCTGTTTCTAAGGGACAGGTCGGAGAAATTGTCGGCAACTACTACGAAAGCGACATCAAAGTTCTTATAAACGGAAGATATGCAAGCGCATATTCCTTAAACGGAAAAATGGCAATCAAAGCGGAGGAGCTTGGAGCCTTCGATGAATATGGTTGGTATTATGACTACGGATTTTCCGACAAGCTTATGAAATGCGTTTGGAATGAAGAGGAGAGAAAGCTTAATTTATATAATCATCTTTGGGTGTTTTCAGATGTGGATAAATTCAAGGAAGAATATAAGGAAGGAAGAAAAGACGATTTTCTTTGGTTTTATGACAGCGAGATAAAGCTTTCGGACGCTACGCTTCTTATCGGCGGTCAGTCGGGAACAACGCATGGAACATATTATAATTATCAGTATATAACAGACGACGGAAAATGCGTTATAAATCTTAACGGTATTTTTGACGCATATCAGTTTAATGATATATGGGGACATATACGGATTGAAAATTTAAGAGCAGACGGAGCCTCAATTTTGTTTGACGGAATAAAAAAGGACGGCAGAGAAGGAACATACTCTTTAAATCCTAAAACGGCAGTTCTAACCGTTATAAAGGAAAGTGAGCCGAATAAGAATAAGGCTTCTCAGATGTTTTTTAATGAAGCGCAGTAATAAAATACACAAATATTGATTATATTAATAGTAAAATAAGGGTTAAGGAGAAGATGAAAATATGAATCACATAACGCCTTCAAAAAATAATGATATATATTTTATAAAATCGGATAAATTTAAAACCTTTTCGGTTTCTTTTCATTTTATTACACCTCTTTTGGAAGAAGATGTAAGCAAAAATGCACTTTTTCCTTTTATCTTAAAGCAAGGGTGCAGAAAATATCCCGATATGAAAAGCTTAAATGCACAGCTTCAGAAATATTACGGCGGAATTTTTGATGTTTCTGCAAGAAAAAACGGAGATAATCATATAATTGATTTCCGTTTTGAGTTTTTAAGAGAAAAATTCTGCGAAGAAGGACATGTTAAAAAGGTTTTTGAATTTATAAAGGATGTTCTCACAGATCCGCTTACAAAGGACGGCGGTTTTTTGGAGGAATATGTTGAAAGAGAAAAGAAAAATCTCATTGACTATATAAACGGAATTATAAACGATAAAAGAGAATATACTGCTGTAAGAATTGTTGAAGAAATGTTCAAAGGGGAGCCGTATGCGCTTTTTGAGTACGGAAAGCCTGAAATATTAAAAAAACAAAACGGAAAAGATTTATTTTCTCAGTATGAAAAAATCATTAACAAAGCACCGCTTACAGTATTTGTTCACGGAGATATAGACGAAAACGAATTTACAGAGTATTTCAAAGACCTTTTTGAAAAAGAAAGAGACGCGATTGTTCCTACAAAGCTTTACGACAAGAATTTATCTGAAGTTCATATCGAGAAGGAAAGCCAGGATGTAGTTCAGGGAAAATTTGCTTTAGGTCTTATGACAGGAATAAAGAGCGACGAGGACGACTATTATGCACTCACGCTTTTAAACGGTGTTTTCGGCTCAGGCCCCACATCAAAGCTTTTTATGAATGTAAGAGAAAAAATGTCTCTTTGCTACTATGTTTATTCCCGTCTTAACAGATTAAAAGGCGTTATGTATATTTCAACAGGTACGGACAGAGAGAATTTTGAAAAAGCATATAAGGAAATTTTTGTTCAGCTTGAAGACTGCAAAAAAGGAAATATAACAGACGAGGAAATTGATTTTGCAAGAAAGTTTATTGTATCTGTGTTAAAGCAGACTGAGGACAGCCAGAGAAGCGTTTGTGAATTTTATCTTACAGGAAAGCTTTCGGGCAGGATAATTTCTCCGAAGGAATATATAGATATTTTGGAAAATGTTACAAAAGAAGATTTGGTGCGTGTTGCAAACAAGCTTAAGCTTCAGACAGAATACTACTTGCAATAATAAAGGGGGATACAAGCATGAAATTTGATAAAATATATAACGAAAAAATGGAAGAAACCTTGTATCACGGTGTGTCTGATGCAGGTCTTAATGTTTATATTCTTCCAAAGAAAGGCTTTTCAAAAAAGTATGCTATTTACAGCGTAAACTACGGCTCATGCGATATATCGTATAAGGTGGACGGAAAGGAATATACCGACCCCCTCGGAGTTGCACATTTTTTGGAGCATAAGCTTTTTGAAATGCCTGACGGAAAAAATGCTTTTGACCTCTTTGCACAGACGGGTGCAAGCGCAAATGCATTTACCTCAAATAATATGACAGCGTATCTTTTCAGCGCGTCAGACGGTTTTTCAGAAAGTCTCGATATTCTTTTAAACTATGTAAACGACCCGTATTTTACAGATGAAAATGTTGAAAAGGAGCAGGGGATAATCGCTCAGGAAATAAAGATGTACGATGATGACCCTCAATGGAGGCTTTATAACAACGCACTTCAGTGCTTATATAAGGAAAACACCGTAAGAGACGATATTGCAGGAAGCGTTGAATCTATTTCTCATATTACAAAAGATGTTTTATATAATACCTACAACACATTTTACCGTCCTGAAAATATGGTGCTTTTTATAACAGGCGATGTAGATATTGAAAAAATCGGAGAGCTTGTTGAGAAAAATGTTAAAAAGAAGCCTGAAATAAATGTTGAAAGAAAAACTTATACGGAAAAAGACGAAGTATTTGAAAAGAAAATTGTTAAGAAAATGAGCGTTTCAAAGGATAACTATATTCTTGCATTCAAGGATAACGAGGTTAATTTAAGAGGCGAAAAATATCTTAAAAAGAATATAGAGACCTCTCTTGTTTTAAAAATGTTGTTTTCCGATTCGTCTGCTCTTTATAACAAGCTTTACAACGAAGGAATTTTAAACGATTCGTTCAGCTATGAAAATCTGATGGATGAAAATTACTGTGCATATCTACTTGGCGGTGAGGCTGACGATGTTGAAAAGACGGTTGAAGCAATTCTAAAAGAAATAGAAGCTGTAAAAGAAAAAGGCTTCAGCGAGGAAGAATTTGAGCTTACAAAAAAATCCTCATGGGGAAGACAGATAAGAGCGTATAATTCTTTGGAGGCCGTTGCAAACAGCTTCTGCTCAAATTTCTTTTTAGGAATCGGAATGTTTGATTTTACAAAAGTATTTTCAGATATTACTTTAGCCGATGTAAACGAAAGAATAAAGAAAATGTTTACAGAAAATTACAGCGTTTCGGTTGTTACGCCTGAAGAATAAAAAAGTCCCTTATTTTTTGGGACTTACATAAGGGGTACTTATATGAATGAAATAACATTTCCGAATTTAGGGCTTAAGTTTAATATTGACCCGATTGCATTTACCTTTGGACCGATAAAGGTGCATTGGTATGCTCTTATTATAGTAGTCGGTATCATCGCAGGCTTTTTTTATGCATGTCATTTTTGTATAAAAGATGATGAAGATACCGAAACCCTGTATGATATTCTGCTTTTTGGGCTTCCATCGGCAATAGTCGGCGCCAGGCTTTATTATGTCATTTTCAATTTTGAAATGTATAAGGATAATTTGTGGGATATATTTAAAGTCTACGAAGGCGGTCTTGCAATTTACGGAGGTGTGATTTTTGCACTATTGTCAACATGGATTTATTGCAGAAAAAAGAAGAAAAATATTTTGCAGTTTTTTGACTATGGCTGTGCGGGACTTTTGATGGGACAATGTATAGGAAGATGGGGGAATTTTGTTAATCAGGAGGCTTTCGGAAAAAATTATGACGGACTTTTTTCCATGAAAGGAAATATAATAGAAGAAACTCTTGTTTCCCTTGAAAAAAGCGGAGTTGATGTTAATGCAAAAATCGGTGTTCATCCTACCTTTTTATACGAAAGCTTGTGGAGCTTAGTCGGAATTTTTCTTATTATACTTGTATTTAAGAAAAGAAAAAATTACGGTACACCGTTTGCGTTTTATCTTATATGGTATTCCTTCGGAAGATTTTTCATCGAAGGCTTGCGTACAGACAGCCTTATGCTTGCAGGAGTTGTGCGTGTTTCTCAGCTTGTTGCAGTTTTGTGTATTATACTTGGCGTTTTTATTTTATATATAACCAATAAAAAAGGAAGGAAAATAGAGGAACAAAATGACTGAAAAAATATATGATGTATGGCTTGGGACTCTGGCGGGAATTGGTCAGATTACTGTAAGAAAGCTGATGATGAAATATAAAAATGCAAAAAATGTTCATCAGCTTACAGCTTCACAGATTGATTCTGAAGATGAGCTTAACAAAAATCAGAGGCTTGTTCTTAAAAATAAAAATCTTGATTATGCAAAAGGCATAATGAGAAAATGTGAGGACAAGGATATTGATATAATCTGCTTTGACGATGAAAATTATCCCGATATGTTAAGACACATTCCTGACCCTCCGCATATTCTTTATAAAAAAGGAATAGATATTGATTTTAACAATACTGCTTTTACAGCGATAGTCGGTGCGAGAAGAGCGTCGGTTTACGGAGTTAAATGTGCTGAGGATTACGGCTATGAGCTTTCGAGGTCCAATATAGTTGTAGTAAGCGGTATGGCATTCGGAGTTGACGCAGGCGCACACAGGGGTGCACTTAAAGCAGGTATGCCTACTGTTGCAGTATTGGGGAGCGGTGTTGACATCTGTTATCCGATAGAAAATAAGGATATATATAATTACATATCAAAATACGGAGTTCTTTTGTCGGAGTATCCGCCCGAAACTCCTGTGTACCACGGTAATTTTCCAAGAAGAAACAGAATAATAAGCGCAATATCACATGTTGTTGTGGTTACGGAGGCAGGTCTGCGAAGCGGCTCTTTAAAAACTGCAAATCTTGCCAACGAATACGGCAAAATGGTTTTTGCAGTACCAAACACAATAACAAACAGAGCTGCTGTCGGCTCAAACGAGCTTATAAAGGATTATGCCGCGCTTACAACCACTCCGAACGATATTGTGTCGTATATGTATGGAAGATACGGAGTCGGAGTACAATATGAAGATGAAACGATATCCGAAAATGAATACACAAAGGCGCTTGAAAATCTCAGCCCCGAAGAATACAAAATTCTTTCGGCTCTCGGAGAAGTGCCGAAGCATATAGATAAAATTGTCCGTGAGACAGATATGCCCACGGGAAGAGTAAACGCAAACCTTACGCTTCTTGAAATGAAAAATTTAGTCAGCGTAATGCCGGGCAATTCATATTCATTAAAAAAGTAAATTTATTAAAGGAAGGAAGAAATATATAAGATGGCTGCTAATTTAGTAATAGTGGAATCCCCCTCAAAAGCCAAGACAATTGAAAAGTATTTAGGTAAGAACTACGAGGTTGTTGCCTCTATGGGTCATTTAAGAGATTTACCGAAAAAATCTCTCGGTGTCGATCTTGAAAATAATTTCGAGCCTAAATATCAGGTAATGAGCGAACGAAAAAATCTTGTGAAGCAGTTGATACAGCTTTCCAAAGACGCGAAGAATGTTTATCTTGCAACTGACCCTGACCGCGAAGGTGAAGCAATCAGTTGGCATATTGCATATCTGCTCGATATCCCTGCTGACAAAAAATGCAGAGTAACATTTAACGAAATTACAAAATCCGCCGTGACGGAATCAATCAAAAATCCGCGTGAGATAGATTTATCCTTGGTTGACGCTCAACAGGCAAGAAGAATGCTCGACAGAATTGTTGGTTATAAATTAAGCCCGTTTTTATGGAAGAAAATCCGTAAAGGCTTAAGCGCAGGAAGAGTGCAGTCTGTTGCGGTTAAAATGGTGTGTGACAGAGAAGAAGAGATTGAAAAGTTTACTCCCGAAGAATATTGGACTATCGACGCTGAATTTAAAACCGAAAAGAAAAAGAAGTTTACTTCAAAATTCTACGGAATAAATTCAAAAAAAGCAGTTATATCAAACGAAGAGGAAGCAAAAAAAGTTGAACAGGAAATAAAAAATTCCGATATATATGTAGCTGATGTTAAAAATAGCTCAAAGAAAAAATATGCGGCGCCACCTTTTACCACAAGTACACTGCAGCAGGCTGCTTCTGCAAAGCTTAACTTTTCTTCAAAGAAAACGATGATGGTTGCGCAGACCTTGTATGAAGGTGTTGATGTTAAAGGAATAGGACCTGTCGGTCTTATAACATATATGAGAACGGACAGCTTAAGAATTTCGCAGGAAGCGCTATTGCAGGCGAAGGATTTTATCTTATCGGATATCGGTGCGGAATATTATCCCGGAAAGCCGAATGTGTTTAAAGGAAAAGGCGGAAATGTACAGGACGCACATGAAGCAATCCGTCCGTCTGATGTAAAGCTTACTCCCGACAATATCAAGGATTCACTTTCAAACGACCAGTATAAGCTGTATAAGCTTATATGGAACAGATTTGTTTCTTCACAGTTAAAGCCTGCAATATATGATGTTGTTACAATAGAAATAGAGGCGCAAAACAGCGGAGTGGTTTATAATTTCAGAACAACTGCGCAGACTCTTAAGTTTGACGGCTGTACAAAGTTCTATGTTGACTATGATGAGGAAAAAGAAAAGAAGGAGAAAATCCCCGATGTTTCGGAAAAAGATTCTCTCATCCTTGAAAATCTTGATACAAAACAGAATTTCACTTCTCCGCCTGTGAGATATACAGAAGCTACTCTTATAAAGGCGATGGAAGAAAAGGGAATAGGCAGACCTTCAACCTATGCTCCGACAATTACAACAATCTTATCAAGAGAATATGTTGAAAAGGAAGGCAAAACCTTCAAACCCACAAATCTGGGAACAATTACTACCAATCTTATGAAGTCTTCCTTCGCTTCAATCGTTGATGAAAAATTCACAGCCACAATGGAAAAAAACTTAGACGAAATTGAAGAAACAGGAAAAGACTGGAGAAGCGTTCTTGGCGAATTTTACGGAGATTTCAAGAAAAATCTTGAAGAAGCAAATGAAAATGCTCCTAAAATGCAGGAGGTATCAGACATAAAATGCGATTTGTGCGGCTCTAATATGATTATAAAAAGCGGTCGTTTCGGAAAGTTTCTTGCTTGTCCGAATTATCCTGAATGTAAATGTACAAAGCCTATGCCTCGCGAAGAACTTGAGCTTCCGTGTCCTAAATGCGGCGGCGTTATAATAGAAAAGGTTTCAAAAAATAAAAAGGTGTTCTACGGCTGCAAAAATTATCCGAATTGTGATTTTGCTTCATGGGATAAACCGCTCAGTGAAAACTGCGAGGTTTGCGGAAGCTATATGGTAGAGCATAAATTCGGAAGGACAAAGAGAAAATATTGCAGCAATTCCGAATGTGAAAAAGCGGCGCCTAAAAAAGAAAAGAAAACTGACGCTAAAAAAACAGCTTCAAAAAAGAAGTAAAAATATATTGACTTTTTTAAAAAAAATGATATAATAAAGTAACAACAATTCTATTTGGAAAAAGGAGAAATATAATTATGGAAAATAAAGTTATTTGTAAATGCATGAATGTTTCATATGCTGATGTTGACAAAGCATTAAGAGAAAGCAAAAGCTTTTCAGAGGTTGAACAGGCTTTTGACGCTGTTCAGAGCATGACGCACTGTTCAACAGGCTGCGGCGGCTGCCACGATGAAATCATGGACGCCATTTCAGAGCTTATGCACGCGTAAAAAAAATTGAAACAGGGCCGATAAAAAAGCCCTGTTTTTTGTATAAAAACTTTGTGAGGTTAAAATTGTGTCTGAATATATAACAGTTATAGGTGCCGGACTTGCAGGAGTTGAGGCGGCAAATTATATTGCAAAAAATAAAATAAAGGTTCGCTTATATGAAATGAAAAAGCATAAAAGAACGCCTGCTCAGCACAGCGATTTTTTTGCGGAGCTTGTATGCTCAAATTCATTAAAAGGGAACTCTCTTTCAAATGCGTGCGGACTTTTAAAAGAAGAACTCCGCCTTCTTGACTCTCTTTGTATAAAAAGCGCTGATTTAAACCGCGTTCCCGCAGGCGACGCATTAGCTGTTGACAGAGACAGATTTTCTGAATATATTACCAAAAGCATAAAGAATAATCCTTATATTGAGATAATAGATGAAGAAATTACCGAAATTCCTGACGGTATCGTAATTATTGCAACAGGGCCGCTTACAAGCGAAGGTCTTACAAAGGAAATATCGCGGCTTATATCTGACGAAAATCTTTATTTTTACGATGCGGCGGCGCCTGTTATAACAAAAGAATCCGTGAATATGGATATATGCTATAAAATGGCGAGATATCAAAAGGGCGGCGACGATTATATAAACTGTCCTTTTACAAAAGAGCAATATGAAGCTTTTTACAATGAGCTTGTAAATGCAGAGTGTGTTAAGCTCAAATCTTTTGAAAACCTGAAGGTTTTTGAGGGCTGTATGCCTGTTGAGGTTATGGCAAAAAGAGGACCTCAGACTCTTACCTTTGGACCCTTGAAGCCTGTCGGACTTCCGAATCTGAAAACAGGTGAGGAGTATTATGCTGTTGTTCAGTTAAGATGTGAAAATAAGGAAGATACGCTGTATAATCTTGTAGGTTTTCAGACAAATCTCACATTTCCTGAGCAAAAAAGAGTATTTTCAATGATACCGGGGCTTGAAAACGCAGAATTTATGCGATACGGGGTTATGCACAGAAACACATATATAAATTCTCCGAAGCACCTTTGTCCGACAAATCAGTTGAGAGAAAACGAAAATATTTTCTTTGCAGGTCAGATAACAGGCGTTGAAGGCTATGTTGAGTCAATGGCTTCTGGACTTGTTTCGGGAATAAATGCAGTAAGGCAGTATAAGGGTGAGGAAAAAATCGTTTTCCCAAAGAAAACCGCTTTAGGCTCGCTTTTATCTTATATAACAGATGAAAGCATAACAAAATTTCAACCAATGAATATGAATTTCGGAATTTTACCGAAATTATCGGAAAGAATAAAAAATAAAAAAGAGCGCTATGAAAAAATTTCAGAATGTGCGCTTTCGGAAATGAAAAAATTTATAGTAGAGGTGAAAATCTGTGAGTAATGTATCAAAACAGCTTGACGAAATACTTCTTTCGGTGCAGAAGCCAGGAAGATATATCGGCGAGGAATTTAACAGTATAATAAAAAACGAAAAAGATGTGGAGCTTAATTTTGTATTCTGTTTTCCCGATACATACGAAATAGGTATGTCTCATCTCGGTTTTAAAATACTTTATGATATAATAAACAAAAGAGAAAATATGTGGGCAAAGCGCGCGTTTATGGTGTGGAGCGATATGGAAGAAAAAATGCGCGAAAAGGGGATACCGCTTTATGATTTAGAGAGCAAAACGCCTTTGAAGGAAGCTGATATTTTAGGTTTTACCCTTCAGTATGAGCTTTCCTTTTCCACTATTCTTGCTATGCTTGATTTATCTCAGATACCGCTTAAGGCAGAGGACAGAGACGAGTCTTATCCGTTTGTTTGCGCAGGAGGACCGTGTGCATATAATCCCGAACCGCTTGTTGATTTTATAGACTTCTTTATAATTGGCGAAGGGGAAGAAATTGAGCTTGAATTATCCGATGTTATTTTAAATGGCAAGAAAAACGGCAAAACTAAAAAAGAGATATTAAAAGAGCTTTCAGAGCTTGACGGTATTTATGTGCCGTCACTTGTTGAGTTTACCTATAATGAGGATAATACCGTTAAATCAATCGGAAAAACTGTTGAAAAAAGAATAGTATACGACCTTGATAAAGCACCTTATCCTACTGATTTTGTAATACCTTATGTGGAAGCTGTGCATGACCGTATAACGCTTGAGGTTATGAGGGGTTGTATGAGAGGGTGCAGATTTTGTCAGGCAGGGTATATTTACAGACCGAAGCGCGAAAAAAGTCCGTCGGTTTTATATGACTGCGGTGTAAGATCCTTTAAAAGAACAGGCTATGAGGAAATTTCGCTTTCATCGCTTTCTACAAGCGATTATACAGGGCTTCACGAGCTTAAAAAAATGCTCAAGGAATTTCAGAAAGAAAATATGGTTAATGTTTCGCTGCCTTCGCTTCGTATTGACAATTTCAAAGAGGACGCAATGGAAAGCCTTAACGAAATAAGAAAAAGCTCTCTTACATTTGCGCCTGAAGCAGGAACGCAGAGAATGAGAGATATTATAAATAAAAATATTTCGGAAGAAACTATTTTAAGTACAATGAAATTTGTGTTTGAAAACGGTATGTCCTCCGTTAAGCTTTATTTTATGATTGGACTTCCGTTCGAAACCGACGAAGATGTTCTGGGAATTTGCGAGCTTGTGAAAAAGATAGAGAAGCTTTATTACGAAACTCCGAAGGAACAAAGAGGACCCAGATTTTCAATCACCGTTTCCGTTTCTTCTTTTGTTCCCAAAACGCATACACCTTTTCAGTGGGCGCCTCAGAATTCATATGAGGAGCTTATGAGAAAACAGGAATTACTTTGTGAAAACTTAAGGTCGAAGAATATCAGACTTAATTGGCACGACGCAAAAACCTCTGTTTTGGAAGGTGTTTTTGCAAGAGGTGACAGAAGACTTGGAAAAGTAATTGAAGCGGCATATAAAAAGGGATGCAGGCTTGACGGCTGGAGCGAATATTTTTCCTATGAAAAATGGATGGAAGCATTCTTGGAATGTGGAGTTTCTTCCGGATTTTACAACGAAAGAGAACGAAGCTACGACGAGATTTTGCCGTGGGATGTTATTTCCTGCGGTGTAACAAAGGAATTTTTTGTAAGAGAATGTGAAAACGCAAAAAATGTTAAGACGACCAAGAATTGTGACGACGCATGCGCAAACTGCGGTGCGAACAAGTTCAAATGCAACAGCATTTGCTATAAAAAAAGGGGATAGAAAAATGAAAAAAGGAAAGACACCTGTAATTATCGCGGTAATAGCTGCTGTTATTCTGCTAATCGGTACAGCAGTATTTATGGCGCGTGATTTTTTGTATTTCCTTTTTGCACCCGAAATATATGCGCTTGATAAGTTGAGCGATTTCTATGTAACAGCGACAGAAGAGCTTTCTTCCTATAAAAAAGCAATTTTCGGAGATAAGAATTACCTTGACAAAAATTTCACGCTTTCTTATTGGAAATATTCTGAGGAAAACGGAGAAAAGAAGGATTTGAGCTTTGATTTTTCTCTGGACCGCAAAAACAAAAAAGCGGAGTTTGCAGCGGATAACAGCGAAGCTGAAAAAATTGAGGATATATTTATATATTTATACGATAATGAATTTGGAGTAAATCTTCCCGATTTTTCCGATGATTACTGGGTAAACTCTGCTGATACTCTGATTTCGGATTACAATAAAAGCGCCCTTAGAGAGATTTTCGGAAAAGAATTAACAGAAAAAGAGCAGAATTTATCTTTTGATAATATTTTTAAAGAAAAAGATGATAAATCCCAAAAGGATAAATTTATAGAGTTCACAAAAAATATACAATATACTGATAAAATAATTCTTGGAACAGATGAATATAAAGTGAGCTTCATAATTAAAGGCGAAAATGAATTTCTTATGGATGTTTTTATTGAGGACGGAAGAATAGACGGTATTAACATCAGTTCTCCCGACGGGAATTTTATAAAAGCGGATTTTGAAGATGAGAGGGGATATTTCAACGATTTTTCTTTTGAGCTTTTATATAATGGAAAAACCGCCAAGGGCGAAGCTGAAAGCAGCCTCAGAAAAAGCGGTATAGCGTCAGAAATAAGCTTTGAAAGCGGAAAGCTTAAGCTTTTTAATGATGTAAAAGTAAATGATGGAATTGTTGAAGGAAAATTGAAAGCTTTTGAAAAAGAGTATGCTTACCGCGGCACTTTATATAATAACGATGAATTTTGTATTGACCTTACAGATGTAAAAAGCGGTAATGAAAAAATCGAAACGGGAATTTATCTTACAGATGAGTTTACAACTGTTGTGAGAAAAATTGATAAAAAAGTTTCTCTTCTGAATATGAACAATGCTGATTTAAAAGCATACGGGAAAAAGAAAGGCGGAGAGGATATAACCAAGCTGTTTTCTGATGAATAAATGGTTAAAATTTACAATAAAAATTCTTTTTATTGTGCAAAATAAGAATTTTTTCGATTTTTTTATAATTCCCTTGACAAGATTATTTATAAATGATATAATATATCTGCAAAAATATGAGTATAATTTGGTTTAGTATGCAGATTTTTAAAAAATAAATAGAGTTGCCGTTTTTGACGGTATATCTTTAAAATCCGATATCTTTGTGGTATGCGGGATATGCGATTTTCCCTGTGTGAACCTCGTCAGGACGGAGACGTAGCAGCGATAAGCATTTGGGAATCTGTGCAAACTTTCCGCATACTGCAAAGGTATCAGATTTTTTAGCCTATTTATTAATTTATTTTTTTAGAAGAGGTTTTTTGTTATGTATCAGGCTTTATACAGAAAATGGCGTCCTAAAATTTTTGATGATGTTTCAGGGCAGCAGCACATAACCGAAACTCTTAAAAATCAGATTGCAACAGGCAAATTGTCTCATGCATATCTGTTTTCCGGCTCAAGAGGTACCGGTAAAACTTCAACAGCTAAAATTCTTGCACGGGCAGTAAACTGTCTTAATCCGATAGGCTCAAATCCGTGTAACGAGTGCAGCGCATGTAAATCGGCTCTGGACGGAAGCGCAGTTGATATCATTGAAATGGACGCAGCTTCAAACAATAAGGTTGAAGATACGCGTACTATTATAGATGAAGTCATCTATACTCCTGCTGAGCTTAAGAAAAAGGTGTATATAATTGATGAGGCGCATATGCTTACGCAAAGTGCTTTTAACGCACTTTTAAAAACGCTTGAGGAGCCTCCGTCACATATTCTTTTTATATTTGCAACCACGGAGCCACATCAGTTTCCTCCGACAATTCTTTCAAGATGTCAGAGATTTGATTTTAAGAGAATCACACCGCTTGATACAGAAAAAAGACTTCAGTATGTATCGGAGCAGGAAGGCTTTTCGGTTACTTCGGAAGCATTGGGGCTTATTTCAAGAATATCGGACGGTGCAATGCGTGACGCTCTTGGTATCCTTGATCAGTGTTTTTCATTTGGAGATAAGAATGTCGGCGTTGAGGCGGTTATAAAGGTAACGGGTGTTACAGACCCCGGCTTTGTTTTTGATTTTGTAAAGCTTCTGACTGAGGGCAGACTTTCGGAATGCTTTATAAAAATAAATGACGCATATCTTTCGGGCAGAGACCTTAAAAAGCTTCCCGATGAGATAATAAACGCTTTTCGGAATATGCTTGTTGCAAAGACCGTTACAGATAAAGCGGATATTGAAAAAATTCTTTCAATCGGCTCTCATGAAGCTGAAAAATATATCTCTCTTTCACAGAACCTTTCTGTTGAAAGAATTTTAAGATATATAGAAATCATTTCAAAAGCAAGCTATTTTCAGAAATCGCTCCACAATCCGAGATTATCTTTAGAGATGGCAGTAGCGGGAATTGCAAAAAATCCTGAAGCTACTTCTGTTGAGGGATTATCCGAAAGAATAAGCGAGCTTGAAAATAAACTTGAAAATATCGGCTCGGTAAAGGTAGTTTATAAAGAAGAAAAAGAAGAAGTTAAAAATGATTTTTCAGATACAGTTCCGGCTGAAAAGACACCTGAAATAAACCATGAGCCCGAAATATTATATGAGGAAGCTGAAGAAGAGTATGTATATGAAGACAGCTTTTCGGAGGAACCTGACTATCCGACTTACGCAGAAGAGCTTGTGAAAGAAAATACACAGAAAAATATAAACGAAGATTATGATTTGAAATCTTGCTGGAGCGATGTTGCCTTAAAGGCGTCAAAAACAGCTTCTCCGGGTTTTGATATGATAATCTCAAAAGCAAAGAGAATTTTTATTGAAAATGGCATTGAGTTTTATTTTTCACAAGAAGCTTTCTTCGATATGGCAAAGCAAAACAGATACGATGAATGTATAGCTAAAGCTTTTTTTGAAATTTTAAACAAAAATGTTTCCGTCCGTCTTTTATACAAGCCTGAGGAGGGTGTATTTGAAAAAAAAGACGACAGCTTGTTTGACGCATTGGCAGATAAGCTTGGCGGAGAAGGCTTTTAAAAAATTGTATGATAAAATGAAAGAGGTATAAAAGGTATGGCAAAAGGATTTAACAGAGGCGGCGGAATGCCGTCAAATATGGCTCAGCTTATGAAGCAGGCTCAGAAAATGCAGGCTGACCTGGAAAAAACACAGGAGGATTTATCTTTAAAAACATATGAAGCAACCTCCGGCGGCGGTGCTGTAAAAGCTACAATTACAGGTGCAGGTAAGCTTGAAGCTTTGGAAATAGATGAATCAGTTTTAGATGATGCAGAAATGGTTGCTGACCTTGTTATTGCGGCTGTAAATCAGGCAATAGAAGAAAAAGACAAGAAAAAGGAAGAAGCACTCGGCGGTCTTACCGGAAATATCGGTAATTTCGGCGGATTGTTTTAGAGGTAAATAATGGACTATTATAACGACCCTTTGGATATTCTTACACAGCATTTTAATACATTGCCCGGAATAGGAAAAAAGACTGCGATGAGGCTTGCGTATTTTGTTATTACACAAAACGAAGAATATGCTTCAAATTTCGCAGACGCTCTTTTGAAGGCAAAAAAAAGCGCAAAGTATTGCAAGGTATGCAGTAATCTTTGCGGCGATGAAGTATGCTCTTTATGCAGTGACGAAAAAAGAAATAAAAAGATTATTATGGTTGTAAAAAGTCCTAAAGATGTTATTGCGCTCGAAAAATCTCATGAGTATAAGGGCGTATATCATGTTCTGCACGGAGTTATTTCTCCGATGGACGGGATAGGTCCCGATAACATAAAAATAAGAGAGCTGCTCGAAAGAGTAAACAATGATAAGGATATTGAGGTTGTCCTGGCGTTAAGCCCGACAATCGAAGGCGACGCAACAGCGATGTATATAGCAGGTCTTGTGAAACCGCTTGGCGTGAAGGTAACAAGAATTGCACAAGGGCTTCCTATGGGAAGTGACCTTGAATATGCTGATGAAGCAACCTTGCTTACAGCGTATAACGAACGAAGGGAAATGTAGTTTTCTTCAGATTTTGCTGTTTTTCGGTCGCAGGAAGGTTTATTTTAATATTTTACCGGAGTGTGAAAAATGGCAAATCATCTTAAAATATCAAAAGGAAGAAAAAAGAGCTTTTTAAAAGTGCCTGTCGGTTTTCTTGATTATTATCTTCCGACAGTAAACGGAGATTATCTCAAGGTTTATTTGTACGGCATCAGGCTTTGCTGCGATAATAAATCTCTTACTGATGACGAAATTGCAGAAAAACTCGGAATACTTAAGGCGGATGTAAAAAATGCGTGGAATTTCTGGGAACAGGAAGGCTTAATTACAATTTTTGACGATGGTACAATTGAATTTGAAAATTTAGAAGAACTGACTTTTTTAAGTACAAAAGTAAACAAGCCTGTTAAAAAGGAACAGAATTTCAATGAAATACTTGATACAGTCGGCATGAATGCGGAATTTAAGAATGTTATCCGTACTATTGAAGCTCTTTATAAAGAATTTCTCACTCAGAATGATGTAATTCTTATCTATGATGTTGTTATTACACAAAACATACCCCTTGAGCTTTTTGTTATTACAATGACTCACTGCATAGAAAAAAACAAGAAAAACATTGCATACATAGCAAAGGTTGTGACAGAGTGTTACAAAAAAGGCTATACAACCTCTGAAGCTTTGGAGGAATATTTTTCAAAAAGTGATGAAAACGGAAAATATTTCAGAAATATAAAGAAAATTCTTAAGATATATTCAAGAGAGCTTATTGAAAAGGAAAAGGAATATATTTTAAAATGGCGTGACTGCGGAAAAAGCGATGAAGAGATAAAAGCTGCATTTGAGTGTACTGTCTTAAATACAGGAAAATTATCTTTTCCGTATATGGACAAGGTTCTTATGGGTGGCGCTTCCAAAAAAGAGAAATTACCTCGTGAAAACACATCGAAGCCGGGACCGCTTAATAATTTCAGAGATACTCAGATGCCTGATTTTGGAAAGCTTACAGACCAGCTTATGAAAAAACAGGGGATAAGCTTTGTAAAGGAAGATTAAAGGAGGAAACGGGAGAAAATGAATTATCCGACTTCGGTTCTTAAAAGTGCAAATAACCGCTTGGTTCAAATAAGAAAAAGAAATAAAGAGCTTTCTTCACAGAAAAAGAGTCTTGTATATTCAAAAATTCCCGAAATTTATTCCTGTAATGAAGAAATTGCTTCAATTTTAAAATCTATACTTATTCAGAATGTTGATACTGAGACTTTAAAAAAGCGAGTTAAGGCGTTGGCAGAAAAGAGAACTGTACTCCTTTTGGAAAACGGCTTTGACAAGGACGCAATGGAAGATGTTTATTCCTGTCCGATATGCCGAGATGACGGCTTTTACGAAGGAAAGGTATGCAGCTGTTACGAAAAAATTATACTTGAAGAGGCGTACAAGCTTTCCAATCTTGAAGAAAAAATAAAATATCAGAATTTTGAAAAAGCTGATTTTTCTGTTTTTTCAAAGCCTGAAGAAATGAAAAAAATATATAATCGCGCCTATAATTTCTGCAATGATAAAAATGAAGGTAAAAATAATTTATTTTTCATCGGAAATCCGGGAACCGGAAAGACATTTTTGTCGTCATGTATAGCGAAAAGCTTTTTAGACAGTAGAAAAAGTGTTCTTTACTTAAGCGCTGTCAGACTTTCTGATATACTGGATGACAGTAAATTCAAAAAAGGAAACGATTCTCAGCAAGAAGCGATATCAGACTGTATAGATTTCATACACAGCTGTGATTTGCTTATTATAGACGATTTGGGAACAGAATTTTCGCTTCCATATTCTCAATCACAGATGTTTGATATTTTAGACGCGAGAATTTCCAATAAAAAGCGTAATATCATTTCAACAAACTTAGCTTTGCAGGAGCTTGCAACAAAATATTCCTCGAGATTTACCTCGAGAATTGTTGAAAGCTGCGATGTTATTTTCTTTGGTGAAGATGATATACGCATAAAAAATTCAATCAGTTAAAAAAATTATTCTATATGCTTTTTTTAAAAAAAGGAGGAGCAAAATGAAAATCACAAAAAAAATCTTATCAGTTGTAATTACTGTTATGATGATTATGTCACTTATGATTTGCGGTTATGCTGCGTCATTCTCTGATGTTGAATCATCTCACGCTAACTACACAGCTATTACAACACTTGCCGACATGGGTATAATAAACGGTTATACAGACGGCACATTCAAACCTGACAACGCAGTTACAAGAGCGGAAATGGCTAAGCTTATTTCTGTACTCTACGGATACGATGTAAACTCTGTTGCACAAAGTCCGTTTACAGATGTTGCAAACGACCATTGGGCAGTAACCTACATCGCTACAATGAAAGATGTTGGAATTATCAACGGTATGGGCGACGGCACATTTATGCCGAATAACGAAGTTACATATGAACAGTCTCTTAAGATGATTGTTTGCGCGCTTAACTGGGGTGAAGTTGCAGCTCAGAATTCAACACCTGAAGACTGGTCACTCGGTTACAGACAGCAAGCTCTCAGACTTGGAATAACAAAGGGCGTAGTAGTTGAATCAAACAGCTCACCTGCACCAAGAGGCGTAATCGCTCAGCTTCTTTACAACTCACTCGACGCAAAGCGTGCTGAAAAGGTTGTAGACGCAAACGGTAATGTTTCATATAAAGAAGGAAACGATTCTGTTTCTAAAGAGCTTTCAGTTTATGAGCTTACAGGCGCGCAGATTATCTGTACACCAACGGTTAATACTGAAGATAATACTCTTCTTATAAGAGAAGGCTATATCCGTCTTAAAGATATGGCAGGAAAAACCTATGAAATGGCTGTTGGTATAAATGATGACTTGCTTAATTATGTAGGTAGATATGTTGATCTTACATATCAGCTTGATACACAGAAGAATATGACAGTTTCTTCATATACACTTCTCGGAACAGAATCTCAGATTGATTTAAAACATCTTAAAGATGTAACAAATTCAGTTATTGAATATTATACAGACGATAACTATGAAAGAACATCAAAGATTACAATCGAAAATCCGACAGTAGTATACAACAACCGTGTTCTTAAGACTGCTTCTGATTATGTTGACCTTCTTAAGAAAGACGCAGGACTTACACCTGATACAAACGATCAGCCTCTTAACTACTTCGGTACGATAGATGTTGTTGACGCACCTTTGGGAGAGCTTATTAATATCAGAACATATAAATCATATTACATGAGCACAGCTGTTGATACAACAAATTCTCTTGTTACTTTAGATGGTTTAACAGAAAAAATCTATATTCCTGTTAAAGCAGAGGATAAAACTAACTATGAAATTGCGAAGAAATCAAGTCTTACAGCAACAGCTACAAATCCTACATCAATTTCTATAACAACAAATTCAGTTGTTTCAATTTCGATGTCACCTGCTAATGCAATAGGTACAAAATACATCGAATACATTTCAAATTCAAGCAAACAAACAGTTACACCTACAACAATTTCTACACCTTACGGTCCTGACAAGCTGACTGTTGTTGCAGGAAATGATACACTCACTGTTGCAAACAGCGCTGCAGCGGCTCAGTTTGCTGTTGGTTCTTCAACAACATATATTACAGACGCATCCGGTGCAATTGTCTATGTTACAGCTATGACATCAGGAAATAAAAAATTCGGTTTCTTTATGAAAGGAAAACAGAATGATGATAATACTGTAACTGCTACATTCTATGACCCTGAAAATCCGTCAACAAACTTTACAGTTACTATTCAGGATGAAAGCGATATAAGCTTCCTTGATACAAACAAAAACAGTGGTGCGCTTTTCTGGATGAATATCACCAACAACAAGGTTAAAAAAGGCGATATCAAGTTAGCTAAGAATGTTACCACAACTGACGATACAAACCTCAATGGTGATGTAAACTATAACTACGGTGATTCTGTTAAGCTTTCAAGCTCACAGTATGTATTGACAAACGCAACAGATACTTCAAAAACAAAATATGCTACAACTAACGGTACTGTAATTGTTCGTCCTGACAGCGATGAGCTTTTGTCAAACAATATGACATATTCAAAAATTTCGCTCACATCAGGTACAACATATCAGAAGCCTGAAGTATACGAAATAAAGAAAAACAATAAAACTTATGTATATCTTGTAGTTAACGCATTTAAAGGCTTACAGTATTCTACACCTATATATGTTGTTAAGTCAGACCCATCTTCAACAACAGGTACAAGCGAGGACGCAGCATATAACGTTGAATGCTACAACTTCAAGAGCGGTACAGAGCTTACAACACCGTTGAAGATTGCTAAATCAATAGTTGAAGACCTTAAACTTAAAGAAGGTGATATCTTCACATTCTATGATGATACAGATAACGCAAATCTTGACGTTGATAAGAAGGATAATCTTTATATTCTTTTAAGAGCAAGTGCACTTGCAGCTGATAAAACAAAAGCTAAAGATTTAACTAAAGCTCTTACAGCTGAAACAACTGTTGCAGGCGGTTATACTGACGGCTTTAGAAACTTCGGTATATATCAGTCAAATCTTGAAAGCACATATTATTCAGCTACATTGCAGCTTCCAGTTTATATTGACAGAGAGGATTCAAGAATTTACTTTGCAAGACAGATTGGTTCAAGTTCACTTAAGCCAGCAGATTTGAAAACATATGTTCACGGTGATGATATTGCAAGTGTTGTAGGAAGCTTATTTGGTACATCTAACTGGAATTCCGATATCGTAGAAGCATTTGGAGAAGATGTTATAAGCGCTAAGGTTACTTCTTCAACAAGAGTGTATATCTATGACAGTTCAGCCGCTGACGGTGCAAAGCTTACAGTTTACAAAGCTCCAAGCACAAGCGGAGAAATTAATGAAATTGAAGCAACTCTTGATGCAATAACAACATTGGAAAATCTTGACAGTAAGGATGCTTCTGCATTTGCAACAAGCTTACACAGTGCGTCACTTACTTACGGATACTTTACTTCTTCGTCAGGAAGCGCTACACTTAATGCAATTGTTATAATTAAATAATAAATGGTTTATATTGAAATAGGGCGCTTGTCGCCCTATTTCAAATTAGAAAAATTTTACTTCGGAAAGGAATGAAAGTAATGAAAATAGAAACAAAATGCTTACACAGCGGTTATACTCCTAAGAACGGAGAGCCGAGAGTTGTGCCGATTGTACAGAGTACAACATATTGCTTTGACTCAACAGAGCATATAGCACAGCTTTTTGATATGCCGACAGAATTTATGTATTCAAGATTTGCAAATCCAACAGTTGACGCTATTGAAAAGAAAATTGCAGAGCTTGAAGGCGGAGTTGGCGCTATGTGTACATCAAGCGGACAGGCAGCGTCGCTTCTTTCAATACTTAATGTTTGCTCAGCAGGCGACAGCTTTATTGCTTCATCTACAATTTATGGAGGAACAGTAAATCTTTTTGCCGTTACATTGAAGCGTTTCGGTATCGAATGTATATTTGTAGACGCACAAGCAACTGAAGAGGAAATTGATAAAGCTTTTAAAGAAAATACAAAAGCTGTATTCGGAGAAACACTTGCTAATCCTGCTCTTACTGTTTTTGATATAGAAAAATTTGCAAATATTGCACATAAGCACGGTGTTCCGCTTATTATAGACAATACATTTGCTACACCTATTTTGTGCAGACCTTTTGAGTGGGGCGCAGATATTGTTGTTCACTCTACAACAAAATATATGGACGGTCATGCAGTGCAGGGTGGCGGCGTTATTGTTGACGGCGGTAATTTTGACTGGACAAACGGAAAATTTCCTGAATTTGTTGAGCCTGATGAAAGCTATCATGGCGTTTCTTACACAAAAGCTTTCGGAAATATGGCTTATATTATTAAGGCAAGAATGCAGCTTATGAGAGATTTTGGCTGTTATATGTCTGCACACAGCGCGTTTTTACTTAATCTAGGACTTGAAACCTTGCCTGTAAGAATGAAACAGTATTGCGAAAACGCAGTTAAGGTTGCAAATTTCTTAAATACTGTTGATAAGGTAAAATCAGTAAGCTATCCGGGAATTGATTCAGATAAATATTATGAGCTTGGTAAAAAATATCTTCCGCTTGGATGTAGTGGTGTAATTTCTTTCTCTATTGAAGGCGGAAGAAATAACGCGGTAACATTTATGGATAATTTAAAGCTTGCTTCAAATGTTGTTCATGTTGCTGATATCCGCACATGCGTATTACATCCGGCTTCTGCTACTCACAGACAGCTTACAGACGAACAGCTTGTTGCTGCAGGAATTGACGGCGGTATGATTCGTTTATCGGTAGGTCTGGAAAATGTTGACGACATTATTGAAGATTTAAAAAATGCATTTAACTGCATAAAGTAAAGGATTAATAAGGGGCAGGGAACTGCCCTTTATTTTATAAAATAAAAACATATCATTCCAACAATAATAACAAATGAAACAATAAAAATAAGCTTACTGTATTTTAATTTTTTTGAATTTCTTTTCATACATTTTTCAACAATACTTGTTGCTTCCTTTAAGGCGGCACTGTTATATCTGTTTTTTTGCATACGGTCCTCCTTTTTTATTATTAGCTTTTCCAATTAAAAGAAAAATATTCAAAAAAACTCTTGACAAATAAAAAAAAATGTATTATAATATATTAGATTGTACAGAAGAAATGTGCAATTTTCCTTACTCTGTAGAATGTACAGGGTTTTAAATCCACAAGGAGGTGAAAAAAGATGAGCGAAATCAAAAAGAATTATGAAGTTATGTTCATCGTGAATGCTACTTTGACAGATGATGCTATCGCATCTACCGTTGAAAAATTCAAAGCTTTAATCAGTAAAAATGGTGAAGTTACAAAAGTTGAAGAAATCGGTAAAAAAAGATTAGCATATCCTATCATGAAGATGAACGAAGGTTATTATGTTCTTGTTGAATTTACATCTGATCCGCAGTTCCCTAAAGAACTTGGCAGAATTTTCAACATTACAGATGAAGTAATTCGTTCACTCGTTACTGTTAAGGGTGAATAGGAGGTAAAGTTACCATGAATAAAGTTATATTGATGGGACGCCTTACGCGTGATCCTGAAAACAGAGTTTCTCAGAGTGGTGTTTCTGTAACATCTTTTTCTTTGGCTGTTGACAGAGGTTATCAGAAGGCAGGCGAAGAAAGACAGACAGATTTCATTAACTGTGTTGCTTTTTCCAATACTGCAGATTTTATCAAAAGATTTTTTGTTAAAGGTCAGCTTGTGTTGGTAATGGGTTCTATCCAGACAAGAACATGGGAAGGACAGGACGGCAAAAAGAACTATGTTACTGAAGTTATTGTTTCTGAAGCACACTTTACAGGAGACAGACGAGATTCAAATGCAGGGGGGACTGCTCCTTCAGCACAGCCGGCTGCTAACATCAACAAACCTGATGAAGACGGCTTTTTGGTTGAAGATGATGATGCAGATCTTCCATTTTAATCAAAATACTATGATAGGAGGATATTAAAATGTCTGAAATTAAGAAAGATAATTCTTTTAAGGCTGTAAGAAGACCTAAAAAGAAAGTATGTCAGTTCTGTGTAGACAAGGCTATGACTATTGATTATAAAGATGTTGCTAAATTAAGAAGATATACATCAGAAAGATCAAAAATCTTGCCAAGAAGAGTAACAGGTACTTGCGCAAAACATCAGCGATTGTTAACAATCGCTATTAAGAGAGCAAGACACGTTGCACTTTTACCATATACATCAGACTAATATTAATTAGTTTTGTAATCTACGGAAAGCACATACTTGTTTTTTGGTATCTGCTTTCCGTTTTTTATTTTTTTACGGTATAATTCTTAACATATGTGCATTATAATATTATGGATTTTTTAAAAAATTTGGTGAATGTGAAATGGATAATAAAAAAATTTTAGCGCAGAATAAAAAAGCAAGACACGATTATTTTATCCTTGATGTATACGAAGCAGGTGTGGAATTAATCGGTACAGAGGTGAAATCTGTCCGTCAAGGTAAAATTAATCTTAAGGATTCATATATTGATATAAAAAACGGCGAAGCGTTTCTTATCGGTGCACATATAAGTCCGTATGAACACGGAAGTATTTTTAATCGTGACCCTGAAAGAACAAGAAGACTTCTTCTTAATAAACAGGAGATAAATAAGCTTACCGGTGTTTTAAGCGAAAAAGGTCTTACCATGGTGCCTTTGGAAGTATATCTGAAGGGCAGATGGATAAAAATCAGCATTGCGACTGCACAGGGTAAGAAAAATTATGACAAGCGTGAAGCAAAAGCCCAGGCCGAATCAAAGCGTAATATTGAAAGAGCTTTGAAAGAAAGAAATTACAGATAAAAAATTATAATTAAATATGGGGATGTACCGGTTTCGACGGGGATTTTGAAGCTGGATAAGCGAGCAGTTGTGGGGAACAACTTTAAAAGCTTCAATTTTTAAATATAAACGCTAACAAAAATTTAGCTTACGCTGCCTAAGTTTATGGCAGCCATCTTCTCTTAAGTTACCACGCTTAAGATGTAAGGTGTCATTTTAGTGGTCAACGTCATTGCAGTTTTCGCCGCCTGCAATGACGCATCAGGCGATTATGCTTTAAAGTGGAATGCTGTTTTCCGGTTAAAGCAGACATCTAACTAACAGCTACGCTCGTAGAAAGTCCTGTGAATGGGTTTTCGGACAGGGGTTCGACTCCCCTCATCTCCACCATAGTAGCGTGATGATATTACTGTCAGT
>CAZHZL010000029.1:0-31108 GCA_964537245.1 uncultured Oscillospiraceae bacterium | reverse complement strand
GCCGCACGTACGGTTCTGTGAGGACTTCACATCGTGAGGTGTGATTTTACTCGATACAGCTTTTATAAGCGGAACAAAATTCAATTTATTTCGTTAAAAATAATATGAAATAAAAAATTTATTTATTTGAAAGGAAAGAAAAAAATGAAAGCAAAAAAATTTTTATCATTACTTTTAATGATAACACTGGTTTTTAGTTTGTTAACAAGCTGTGGTGAGAAAAAACCAACAACAGTAGATTTCGGCGATGTTGAGCTTGTTGATTTTTCTAAGTACAAGGACAGTGACGATATTCCTGACTGGCAGGGCGAAAAAATAAAGCTCACAGTATGGTCAGGTGCAAACGGACCTAACTCTCAGTATATGGGAAAAATCTCATCAGATGATGTGGTAACACCTGAAATTTTAAGAATAACAGGTGTAGAATTTGATAAGGAAAATTCCTTTGATAACGGTGGCAGTTCATTTGACGCTCGTATTGCAAAGATGATTGCGGCAGAAGAATATCCTGATATGGCGGTTTCTATTCCTGATCTTACAGGACTTGTTGATAAAGGAATATTATACAGACTTGATGAGGTTATAGAAGAATATGCACCAAATATCTATAAGCTTTTCGGACCTGATTCAAAGGTTTACGGTGACTCATGGAAAAAGCAGATGGAAACCTACGGCGGCGTATATTCTCTTTCAAACAGTGCAAACCACTTTGCTATAAGAGATATTGCCGAGATTGACGGAAGCTATGATTTAACTCAGGAGGAGATTATTTCTGCAGCAGGTATAGGTAGTCATGACTACGGATATTTCTACATGAGAGATGACGTATTAAAGGCTTTATATCCCGAAGCCCATAGCGTAGATGAGCTTGAAGCAATTTTTGAGAAAAACGGCTCATTCACCAAAGAAGAAATTTTTGATGTTCCGCTTGAAAAGCCTGAAGATTTTGTTAAGCTTGTAAAAGATGTTAACAAATACATAAAGGACAACAATATGAAAAACACCTATGCAACCTTCACTCATACAGGTGGCGATAACTGGCCTGTGCTTAACAATATGTCAAAGGTTATGGGTTATAATGCAAACTATTTTTCATACTGGGATAAAGAATCAAAGCAGATTAAGTATACATTTAAAGAGGACTGGTTTAAGGATGTTTTAAAAACCTGGTATGAGCTTGTAAGGGAGGATGTTGCTTCACAGGAGGCTTTAATCGATACAGACGCAACCTTCAAAGAAAAATTAAACAGCGGAAAATATATCATTACCCTTCAGAATCTTCCAAGTGAAGAATCACTCAGCGGTCAGTACAGCTACAGAACGGTTTTTTGCAAATATACATTTGATAAAGACAAATTTGTAACCTATGGTTCAGATGATTCTTCAATGTCAAGAATTTCATTCTTCAATACAAGACTTACACAGCAGCAGCTTATTCAGGCTATAAGATGTATTGACTTTCTTGCTTCAGATGTAGGACAGAAGCTTACCTACTGGGGACCGAAAAAAGCAGGTCTTTACACAGAGGACGCTGAGGGCAATTTACAGTATAAGGACGAAAAACTTAAAAGTGATATGCTTAACTTAGGTATAACAGAAGAAAAATTAAAATATAATCTTGATGCTGCGGCATGGCCTACATATCCTAAAGTGGTTGCTTCAAAGTATCGCCCGAATATATTTTATCCGGAAATTGAAGATTACAGCGTAGTATATACACCTGCGTACTATGAAAAAGCTGAAACTGTAAAAGGAAATTCGGCAAGTATATATACCAACGATTTCTTATCGGCAATAGATGGTTGTAAGAGTTTTTGGGCAGCAAGAAATGCTTTTGAAAGTGCAATGATGAAGATTTTTGCTTCTGAAAATGATGCAGAATTTGAAGCAAATTATAAGGCTATGGTTCAACTTGCAGAGAAAAACGGATTTGACGAAGACACATTAAAGGAAGCAAACGATTTTTATAAAAACAGTTACAATAAGGACTATATGGAATATTTAAAATAAAAAGTGAGGAGACATAGCATGAGAATAATAAATAAAATTTTTTCTGTTGTTCTTGTACTACTATTTATTGTTTTCGCTGTTCCTGTTTCAGCGGCCAGTGGAATTGTCGTATCTGCTGAGAATTTTATAGAAGCCAATCCAACGACACTCACGGCAGGATGGATGAATAGTGATTGGACATATATGGTTGTTTTAAGAGCAAATCAGTATCTCAAGTATGAAGTAACTTCCCCGGAAGACGGAGTTTACGATGTGACAGTTCTTCTCGGCAGAGGAGAAAGCGGCAAGGGCTATATGACAGTTGAAAATGAAACAGCTGGAGCATCTGTAAAAGAGCTGATTGACAACACAGGCGGTTATCAGTCTGTTGATGAATTCGCCTTGGGGCAGTTGACTTTAAAAGCAGGTAAAAATACAATTAAAGTATCTTTGGAGAGCGGTGCAATATATTTAGAACAAATAAAATTTGCTCCTCCAGTTGATATAAGCGGACAGCTTGATTTTTCAAAAAATGAGGGTGCGTATCGCAAGCATTATCTTCCTACCGATATAGAAGCGGAGGATTTTGACATCGGAGTCGCAGGCTCATTATCCGAAGACGGAAAAAACAGCGGTAAAGCCTATAGAAAAAACGATAAAGTTGACATCTATGAAACTGCAAAAAATTCAGGCGAATATTATATAGATGTTTCGGCAAATGAATGGGTAAATTATACTGTGGATTGTGCTATTTCAGGCGTATATGATATATCTCTGGACTTTTTTGCAGCAGGAAAAGCAAATATTTTCATAGACGAAAATGTTACTCCGATTGTATGCGACTCTAAAAAGGAAACAGGAAAAATTCTTGCAGGCTCCGTGTATTTAACTAAAGGTACTCATGAATTTAAAATTTCTGCAGCAGCAGGAATTGTTTCAATAGATAAGATTTTGGTTTCTTCATCTGTAAATCCAGAAAATGTTTTTGATGTTAATAAGGATTACACACAAAAAGAGGAAGAAGAAACAGTTGAAGTTAAAAATCCTGTTTATAAAATCTTTTATGTATCACAAAATGGCAGTGATGAAAATGATGGCTCAAAGGAAAAGCCTTTTAAAACAATAGCCCGTGCAAGAGACGAAGTTTCAAAGATAAATAATGATATGACAGGCGATATATATGTGTATATTGACCCAGGGTATTATAAGCAAGATGAAACTCTTAAATTCACTGATAAAGACGGCGGTAAAAACGGCTATAATGTTATTTATGCAGGCTCAGACCCGTTCTCTGAAACTGTTATCGGCGGCGGAATACATGTAACAGGTTGGGAAAAAACCGACAACGAAATCTATAAGGCTCATTTAGATACAAAAAATGAAATCAGAAATATGTATGTAAATGATGTCCCTGCACAGAGGGCAAGGAGCAAGTATACATACCGGCAAATAGAGTTTTTCAAAAACGAAGGCTCTGAATATGAATATGACGGTCTTACATTTGCAAGGAAAAATTTCCCCGAAAAATTCTATGATCCCGAAAGGTTAGAGCTTGTTTATGAAATATTATGGGTAAATCACCGTAAGCCGGTTAAATCTGTTACCTATAATGAAACCACAGTATCCTTTGAAATGGAGCAGCCGTATTTTCATCAGGTGCTTAAATCAAATACCGGTCCTGTTTCCAACGGTGGTGCAGCACTATATTTTGAAAATGATTTAGTGTTTTTGGACGAACCCGGCGAATTTTACTATGATATAAAAAATGAAACAATTTATTATATCCCGCGTGAGGGCGAAAATTTAGATGAGGTTTATGTTTCCGATACTGAATTTTTGATGGAAATAAAAGGAAGCGGACTTGATAACAAGATTGAAAATCTTCATTTTGAAAGACTTTCCTTTAAGCACAGTGCATGGTATGAAGCAAACGAAGGTGCAAACTTCGGTCAGGCAGAAAACATGGTGATTATGGACGGTACTACTCAAATCGGAAGTAAAATCATGCCTGCACAGATAGAAGTGTCATATGCAAAAAGCGTTGATTTCAAAGATTGTGTGTTTATCGGACTTGGCTCTGTTGCACTCGGTATGAAGAATGCAGTTTCCCACAGCAACATAATCGGAAACATATTTAAGGATAGTGCCGGCTCTGCAATTAATATCGGCCATTATGACCACTTAAACACCTTGCCAGACGGACATGAAAGAGTAAATAACATTCTTATCAAAAACAATGTTATAAGAAGAACATCTTATGAATATCATCACAATTGTGCCATAACGCTTTATTACACAAATTCTGTGAGAGTTCTTAACAACGATATAAGAGACCTTCCCTATACCGGAATTTCAATGGGCTGGGGCTGGGGTACTCATGATGTTAAAGACTGTGCAAACAACGAAGTTGCTTATAATCGCATAGAAGATGTTATGTCTCCTATGAAAGACGGTGCACATATTTATACTTTAGGCCCAAACAGAAATTCAACCATTCATGATAACTATGTTCACAGAGCCTTTGATTATGAGGGCGGAATTTACTTTGACCAGGGAAGCAGTTATATGAAAGCATATAACAATGTTACCTCGGAAAATAAATTCTGGATGTTCGCAAGAGCAAATGCAGGACTGAAAAGCTTAGAGATTTATAATAACTACGCAGACAAAACTACTGAATCAATCGACTATCTTAATGTAAAGGTGCACGACAACTTCTTTGAACCAGATTATAAGGAAAAGGGCTGGAGTAAGGAAGCACAGGCAATTATTGACGCTTCGGGTGTTGAGGAGCCTTATAAGAGACTTCTTAATAAGGCTGACTTGCCGGACTTTGCAGATGCTAATTTCAGAACTGTTCCAACCTCTTCATTTGTGGGCAGAAACTCATGGATAACTGCCGGAACCTTTAAAGAATACTATAAGCCAGACAACGGAATTCCGACAGTTTATGCCGCAGGTTCTATAGGTAACACTTTAGTTGGCGAATGGGAAGAATGGGAAGTTGAAATTTTAGAAACAGGAATGTATAACCTTATCATTCAGGGCGGTAACGGTGCTGAAAATGCACAGCCAAAGGCAAGACTTTATATTGACGGAATGGTTTTCCACGAGGGAATAGATGTTCCAAACTTCGTTCCGGGAAAATGGCAAGCAGGCGAAATACCTTGCGGTGAGGTTTTCTTAGAGAAAGGAACACATACCTTTAGAATAGAGCAGGTTGACGCAAACTTCTTAGTAGGACCTTTTAAATTTTCAAAAGGTGAAGATTTAATTGACTCCGACCCTGAATATGATGAAGGAAAATTACAAAGTGAGCTTTTAGCGGAAGACCCGGTAATATTTAACGATATGGTTGGGCACTGGGCAGAAAACTCAGTATTAAGCCTTTATGAACAGAAGCTTATAAACGGAACTGGGGAAAATACATTTTCTCCCGAAAGAGAAATTACTCTTTATGAAACAATGCTTATCGTTATGAGAATTTTGGGTGAAGATGAGAACGCAGTAAACGAAAAATTATCCGAAATAGGCTATGGTGCTAAATTATCAGCAATAAACAACCCTATTTCTCGCGAAGAGCTTTGTGATATTCTTATGAAAATTTATGCCTCCTTAAAAGGAAATTATAAGGTTACAGTTGATTATAACGCATATAATGATTTTTCTAAGATAAAAACAGAATATCAACCAAGCATTTGGGGAGCAAGAGATCTTGGACTTTTTAAAGGCGATACAAATAATAACTTCAATCCTCAAAAAACACTTACAAGAGCAGAAGCAGCAACAGTTATAAACAGATTATCAATTATGATAAAATAAATATTTAATAAATAAATTAATTAAGAAAGGAATTTTTTAAATGAAAACAAATGTTAATTTCAGAAAATTCACATCTTTGTTGCTCACAATTATAATGATTTTAAGTATGGGAGTGACTTCTGCATTTGCAGAAGACACAGCGGCAGAAATGCTTACAATCACAGTTAACGGACAGGATTATATGAATGAAAATGGCGCGGGCGTTGATTACAGTGCGTTGCCCACTTCAGACACAATGTATCCTGATTACAATGGTGTCAAAATAGCCTCAAACGAATGGGTAAACTATAAGGTTGAAGCTGAAGAAGCAGGTCTTTATAATGTTGCCTTGACTTATAGAGGAAATTCTTATGATGGTACGAGATGGGGTTATCTTACTTCAAATCCTGTTGCACATACTGACAGCGGTATACTTTCAAAACAGAATGGAGTATATGGTGAAACATCAACATGGGATAAAAGCACGAATACACCTGCTATTCAGATTTATCTTAATAAAGGAACAAATATCGTAACATTTAAGTTCGCTTCAACTACCTATATTTCAAAGATGGTATTCACAAAAGAAAAAACAGGAGATACTACAACAATTTATCAGTATGCCCTCGGTTATGATGACGGTGGTGTTTATTCAAGCGACGGAACAACTGTTATAAATACTGATGAAGCAAAAGCAAAGCTTATCCGTAATACTTCATACATCAATATCGGTGCAAAAACTCTTAATGATACGACATACGGTGCATTTGTAAAATACAATATAGTCGCTCCCGAAACCGGTATTTATAAAATATCCCTTAATGCGGGAAACGATGGAGCTGAATGGATCAATGCTCTTAAAAATGAAACTCTCGGATTAACATACAAAGGTATCGTGCCGAAATCAACAACTGTTTCAGAGGTAAGCACATGGGCACTTACTGAAGGCGGAGAATATGTTGATATAACTATTCCTATGGTTGTAGGTGAAAACGTAATAAGCTTTTCAAAGGCTTCAAGTGCCCTTTGGTTTGATAAGATTTCATTTGTAAAGGTTGATGAATATGAAATTGAAGAGCCCGACCCGGAACCCGAACCGGAAGATCCGGTTGAACCCGAAGACACCGCAAAGGTTACTGTTTCAGTTAATGCGCAGAATTATATCCCCGGTGGCGCTGATGTAAGCTATACAGATGACGAATCAGTAAGCCTTGACGGAACAAGCGGAATTTTGATGAAAGCAAATAAATGGGCGCGCTATTCAATATATGCTCCCGAAGCAGGCTTATATGATGTTACATTAACATATAAAACAGGTGGTGCTCAGTGGTATTGTCTTACAAATGAAACACTTCCGGTTGCTGCGGATGTAAGAGGTATTCTTTCATCATCAAACAGTGAATATATCGACGTTTCAACATGGACAGGAAGCACGGGCACGCCTGCAATTCAGATATATCTCAATGAAGGAACAAACTTTATAAAGGTTACAAAGCTGCACGGAAACGGTTATCTTGCAAAAATAACATTTACAAAGGCTAAAGAGGGCGCTGTAGTTTATAAAAATGCACTTGATTATTCTGACGGCGGTGTTTATTCAAGCGACGGAACAACTGTTATAAATACTGATGAAGCGAAGGCAAAGCTTATCCGTAATACTTCCTACATCAATATCGGTTCAAAAACTCTTAACGATACGAAATACGGTGCTTTTGTAAAATATACGGTTAATGCTCCGGAAACAGGTGTTTATAAAGTTTCTTTAAGACTTGGAAACTATAATGGTGAATGGATTAATGCTCTTAAGAATGAAACCTTAGGCGTAACCAAAGCCGGTGTTGTTCCCGCTAACACAACAGATTCCTGGTTAAGCCAATGGAAACTTGACAACACAGGTGATTTGGTTGACATCACAATTCCTATGGTTAAGGGCGAAAATGTGATAAGCTTTGAAAAGGCTTCAAGTGACCTTTGGTTTGACAACATTTTATTCACAAAAGTAGACGAATATCCTTATGAATACAATGCAACATATTTATATAATAACGCAACTGATAAAAATCTGATGTATAACGGTTCAGAAACTACACCCGGATATACCTACGGCGGCACATCAATCGCATTGCGTTCGACAGACCATGACCACTATATCACATTCAAATTTAACGGAAAATCAGCTAAATATATTCCTTCAGCGGAATTTACAAGCACTTCTGCAGAGGTTGGCTTTGAAATTGTAAACAATACTACAGGAAAATCCGTAAGCATAGTATCAGCCGGAACTGTGAACTCAGAAGGCTCACCTGCATATGATGCAGAACATGCGGTGGCAGCTTCAGAAAACGGACTTGATATAAATAACGGTGATTCGGTAACTGTAAAAATGATAACCGGTGTAACATACTTCTTCGGACTTTCATTTGCTGATGCAGGCGACACAGCTGCAGCTTCTGAGGTTGCTTATGCGGCTACGGAAGCAGAACATACAAACGCACTTACAGTTGACGGAAGCTTAAGCATGCCTGAAGGTGCATTTGCCGAATTTAATATAACAGGTGAAGACAGCTTATATCTTGCGGCTATGAGTGTTAGCGCAGCAAAAGATTCTCTTATTAAATTAACAGCAGGTACAGAAAGTGTTTATGAATTTATAAAAGCAGGAAGCGTTGAGAGTTATTCACTTATAAATATGCCTGCAAATGCGGAAAAAGTTATTGTTTCAGTTGAAAAAGGTGCAGTTTCATTATCAGAAATCAGCTTATATAAGGATACTGACACAAGCACATATTCAGACGTGCTTTCAGCTTTTGCAGCTGCAAAAACCGTCGACGGTGTGAAAGAAGCATTAAGCGAACTTATGTATGCGGATGTTGCAAATGATATGAGCGGAACTTTCTATTCCGACAGCGTTATATATCAGCTTAAGAAAAATACATACAGCGATATAACAACATTGCTTTCGGATTATAGCGTAACAGTTTATAATGAAATCACAAATCCGTCTGTCGTACTTAAAAACAGTGAAGGTAATGCGGTTAACGAGCTTTCAGCAGGAGCAATGACCTTAGAGATTAAAGCAAGCTGGATAGAGCCCGGAATGAGCGTTTATATGGCAATATACGACGGAAACAAGCTTACAGATGTTGATGTAAAAGAATATGCAGAAGACGGAATTTCACTTAATGTAAATGTTCCTGCAGCAGGAAGCTGTACATACGGAATTTTCGTTTGGGATGAAATGACTCCCTACTGTCTTTGACGACTCTTCAGGCGAAATCAATAAAATATATGTATCAGCAAAAAACGGTAACGATGAAAACGACGGAAGCCTTATGGCTCCCGTCGCAACCGTAGCAAAAGCGAAAGAAATAGTAAAAGATTTAAAATATAGCTTAGATAGTGATATATATATTGTTATGGAAGCAGGAGAATATTATATCAGCGAAGAAATTTCATTTGATGAAACAGATTCCGGCTTTGGTGACAATAAGATAATTTATACAGGTAACACAAACGGCGGAACTGTTATAAACGGCGGCGTCAGCATCGAAAACTATAGTGTTGAAAATCAGATTCTGACAGCTGATGTTGAATTAAACGATGCAAGACAGCTTTATGTGAATGATATGCCCGCAAAAATGTCGGAAAGCGGTCAGATAGAAGACGCAAGCTTATATAACGCAGTCTATGATGATTCCGGTGCGCTTGTTTCGGCAGACGGAATTGTTGTTGCGACCGACGGCCTGCATGAAGATTTTGCTTCGGAAACCTCTGCTGAGCTTGTATATTATAACGAATGGAAAAAATGCAGTTTTCCCGTTACGGAAATTATAACTCTGGAAAATAATCAGACAGCCCTTGTTCTGGGAGGTGCGTATTCATATTTACCTTCTTCAACGGTTATGGCTTTAACGGGATATAAATTATATCTGGAAAACTGTTTATGTTATGTTGATGAAGCAGGAGAATTTGCTTTTGACACCGTTAATAAAAAAATAATATACTACACAAATTCAGGCGAGACAATTAATAAAATTTTCGTTCCGAAATCCGAAGGTCTTATAAATATCTGCGGTTCAACGGATGAAAAGGTAAGAAATCTTGTTTTTGAAAATATAACCTTTGAAAACGGTGCGTGGAGTTATCCTACAGGTCAGGGACTTTTTATGGGACAGGAAGACAGATATTATACCGCCAAGGGACAAAATGCTGACAGAAACGGTGATTTGATTGCGGGTCAGATAAAATTAAATTGGTGTGAAAATATCGAATTTAAAAACAATACCGTAAAAAATATCGGCTCTGCGGCATTTTCTCTTAATGAAGCGGCTTTAAACTGTAAAATCAGCGGTAATAAAATATATAATACTGCGGCAGGCGGTGTCATTTTAGGAAATGATGACCATTTTTCAGGAACTCCTGAAAGCGAATTCTGCGTGGGTAATACCGTTTCAAATAACACTATTACAGATATTTCACTTCAGTATTCAACAGCTCCCGCAATATCCGTTTATTTTGCTTCCGATTCGGTTATTACTCATAACACCGTGAAAAATACTCCTTATTCCGGAATATGCTTAGGCTGGGGATGGGGAGCAAAGGTAGAATCGGCCAAAAACAATGAAATCAGCTATAACAGAATTGAAAATGTTATGACAAAATTACGTGACGGCGCTCATATCTACACAAACGGTTATATGGAAAATGTAAAAATTTTCGGTAATTATATGATAAAGAGCAGCGAACCTACATCAGGTAATATCGGTAATTACGGTGGAATTTATCTTGATAACGGCTCGTGCAATATAGAGGCGTATAACAATGTTGTTGAAGAATGCTCAAGATGGCTGTGTGTGCCCGATGAAACAGTGGGAGAAAACGGAGCAATAACATTCTATGACAACTATTCAGATACACAGAATTATTCAGCTGATTCTCCTTATATAACGGTTGAAGCGGCTAATTCAAACACTTCTGCGGAAGCAGAAAAAATTAAGCAGGAATCAGGTGCTTTTTAAAAGATAGCGAGGGACATTTATGATTAAAACAAATAAAAATTGCTTTTTAGTTTTTTTAGTTGTGTTTGCAATGATATTTAATATAATGTCCCTTTCGGCTTATGCCGAAGGGGAAGTCGTTATAAATGCAACAGATGACGGAAGCGCTCTTTCTATGGCAAAAAACGGTTCGGTGACAAGAAGCTTTGAAATCACAGCGGCAGGGGATTATTCTCTTACCGTAAATGCAAAGGCGATTCTGCAACGAAGCTTGTCTGTAGTCTTTGATGAAAATGAAGCAATAAGTATTTCTCTTACTAAGGGGAATGCTTTTAATGATACTGTATATTTTCAGAACATAAGCTTTTCTGAGGGCAGTCATAGCGTGACGGTTACATCTCCCGACGGAAGTCTCAATCTTATGAAGCTTACTCTTACGCTTGTTTCTGAGTCAGGCGGTGAAGACGGTGGAAGCGGTGGAGAAGATCAGGTCGAACCGGGAGAAACAACGGAATATACAATTGAATGTAAATCTTATACAGAAACGAATATCACAGCTTCTTCAGATCTCAATAACTGGTCAGGGGGAGAAACTTTTACAACAATCCGAAGCGGAAAATATATGAAATATGAGCTTGAAGCTCAAAAAGGTCATTATAAAGTTATGCTTTATGCAGGAACCTCTGAAAACAGTGCAAAATACACGCTTACAAATGAGAAAAACGGTGAAAATGTGACAGCCACACTTACAAATACGGGAAGCTACGGTTCGTTTGCTTATCATGAGCTGGGAAGCATAAATCTGGAAAACGGACTTCAGACGCTTACTCTTTCGGGGGTGTCGGGGGCAAGCTGGGATGTGAGATTAAAGCTTACAAAAATCAGCGATTATGTTATACTTCCCATAGAAGACGAAAAAATTCTTTCCGATTTAGATGTTTTTGAAACTTATGACGCAACCTATGAAGATGGTGTGTTTACTGTTTTGGATGGCGGAAGTGTTACCTTCATAATAAATACGGCAGTTGATGTGTTTAATATTTCAGCGGCTTTGGAAGAAGAAAGCGGCGCTTCACTCAATATATATATTAATGATGAGCTTATTGCCCAAAAAGCTTCATCAGAAATTGAAAATATGGGAGACTATATTTTTGATGAAGGCGAAAAAAAATTGAAAATCGAAGCAGTCGGCGGCAGTGTAAAATTAAGAGATTTTAAAGTTAAGAAAGTTTCGGTTACTGAAGGCGAAAAAATCGAAATTTCAAAAAGTATTTTCGATTATATGCCCGGCGGACAGGGTGTTGGCTATAATGCAAAAAACGGCGTTGCTTTAAGAGAAAAAACAGACTATATTCACTTTAGCAGTGATGAGTGGGTAAAATATGAAATTGATGCTCCGAAAGCGGGTGATTATCTTATTACAATCTGCTATTCCACCTACGGCGGCGAACGAATCCAGTTTGATAATGAAACAAACGAAGATACAACGGGGAATGTGATAATTTCCGCCTCGGGAGGTATAAACACTTTTGTTGAAACAAGCGAATCCCAGAGCGGTGATCTTATTTTAACTCTTGAAGAAGGCAAAAATATTATAAAATTCACTAAACCGTATAATGATTTATACTTAAAGTCTATAAAATATTCGTATATAAATTATGATATGAATGTTCAGGCGCTTTATGTGGGCGATTATCCTGTTTGGGGAACAAATCTTATCACTCCTTCTTCAGACACAATGAAGATTTATATGACAAATCCCGTTACAACTGAAAAGATCACAAATGAAATTGCTATTTCAGGCTCAGACGGAAAATCCATTTCATATGATGCTTCAATATCGGAAAATGTTATAAGCCTTGATTTGAAGGACTCTTTATCGGAATATACCGATTATGAGGTGACAGTAAGCGGACTTTCAAGTGAATGGGGCACAATGGAATCTAAAGATACTGTAAACTTTTCAACAGGCGAAGAAAAACCTGATGGTGTTTCTGAATTTAAAATTTCAAGCTCTAAAATATCAGGCGAAAATATAACTGTAGAGGGTATATTATACGGCTCACATGAAAAGCCGATTAATGACAGATACTTAAAAGCTTATATTTCTAAAAAGGATAATCCTGAAAAAACCTTTTTGGCAGAAGTTTTGAGTAAAGATGGCGGAAAAGTTAAGTTCGATATGCAGCTTCCAAGCGGAAGTGCTTCAGGCGAATATATAGTTTATATTGAAGCACAATACACGGATTCAATAAAAGAAATTGATAATATAGTATATGTTGATTCTGATACGCTTTCTTTAATTACTTCTGATTTTAAAGATGCCGCTACAATACAACTTGTAAAGGATGCTTTTGATACACATAAGGATTTAATACTTTATGATGTAGAAGCTGATGCTACTGCTTTAAATGACAGCGATGCCTTTTACGCTCATTTTATCAGCTATGAATTTGAAAGCATGAATGATTTCTATGAGTACTATGATAAAATGTATGTTTTTGAAAAAATAAAACAAAAGGGTGCTTCTGCGACTTTGTATAATGAAGAAAATTGTGAAAAAATTAGCGTTGACTATGGAAAAATCAGCCTTATTGTGAACAATAAAGATGATTTTACAGAAGCAGTTGATGTAATTTCGGAAACAGAGTACGATAAATATATTTCTAAATTAAATGAAAAAATTGATGAGTACTTATTAGAAGAAAGCGAAAAAAATGATGTTTTTGTTACTTTATCAAATGAAACAAAAACATATGGACAGGGCTTTAATAAGGATATTTACGCATCATCAGCACAAGATAAATTGAAAAAAGTAATTTTCAATATTGAATGTAATGAACAATCTATTGTTGATTCAATTTTTGTTTCAGAAAATTCAAATGCTGCTACAACGATAAAGAAAAACGGTAAGCTTGCTACAGTTGAGGTTGTATACAATGAATTGTATAATAAAGCTTTTCTTTTCAATTTATCATTTACTGCTACACAGGTAGGCACGCATGAAATAAAATTCAGCGGAAATCTGATTTTTGATTTTAATGGATATGATGCGAAAACAGATATTGTGGCTTCAAATTTCATTCTTACGGCAACAAACGCAACTTCACAAACAGAATCTGACAAAACAAGCGAAGGAAGCTTCTCAACAGGCGGATCGTATACTCCGTCAGTTACTCCTGACAATAAAGATGAAACCAATAATGAAGAAAATACTGAAATGGAAGATAACAAAAAAGAAGAATATTCTTTTTCTGATATTTCGGAGTATGAATGGGCTGAGGAAAGCATAATAGCTCTTGTAAATAAAGGAGTTATTTCAAAACCTGCAGACAAAAAATACCGTCCTGGAGATAATATAACAAGAGAAGAATTTGTGAAAATGATTGTTAGCTTGCTTAATATCAACATGAGCGGAACAGAAGCAGAATTTTCTGATTTAAATAAAGAGCATTGGGCTTATGATTATATAGCTGCGGCATCAAAGGCTGGTATTGTTTTAGGTATGGGAGACGGAAGCTTTGGTATCGGAAGCTATATCACAAGAGAGCAGATGGCGACTATTTCCGCAAGAATACTCGACAAATACGGAATGACTGTTGATTTATCAGAAGTGGAAGGCTTTTCAGATGAAAATAATATTTCTGATTATGCAAAGTCATCAGTTAAGAAAATGAGATACTATAAAATCATAAATGGAGTTGGAGATAATGTGTTCGCACCAAAATCAAATGCAACTCGTGCGGAAACAGCAAAAATAATTTACGGACTGGCAAAGGTGGTGGGATTATGAGAACTATAAAAAAATTAAGTGCAATTTTTATTGCAGCATTTATTTTAATGTGCCTACCTTTATCGGCTTATTCTACAGAAGAAAGTATATCGTTTGACAATCTTGAAGCTGTTGGGGTTACATTAGAAAGCATGGGTGTTTCTGATTTAGACACAGTGGCAAAAAGAAGCGAGCTTGCATATATCGCTTCAAAGCTTATTGATGGTAAGGACTATGAAAACTGTGTAACAGTATTTTCAGATGTAACTGATACCACAGATTTTTCGGGTTATATCAACAATGCATACAATGCAGGAATTTTCAGTGGAACAGGCAATGCAACATTCTCACCTGAAAATCCTGTAAGCATTGATAATATTTACAAGGTTTTTACTGTTATTGCAGGATATGAAGCACTTGCTAATGCATTTGGACCTTATCCCGAGGGCTACAGAAAAGCTGCTTCACAGCTTGGAATTTTTGGTGAAATAAAAACTGATTCAAACGGAAATGTCACCCTAAGAGGTCTTTTGGAAACTGCTGAAAAGTTACTTAAAAATGAGTATGAGGATTATTCGCTTTCAATTTCAGAGAGTGGTGTCAACTTAGAAAAAAGCGGTATTAAAAAATCCGTTTTTGCTGATAAGCATAATATTGGTATATACAAAGGTGTTATAACGGATATAAACGACAATCCGTATTCGGCGAGCGTCGTTATAAGAGGAAATGTTTTTTCATCAAATAAGGTTAAATACGCAGTAAATGAGAAGAAAATTTTCTTATCACAAACAGATATAAACCTTTTTATGTATGAGAATGCTGATGTAACATTGTGGGTTGATAACGATGAGAATAAAATAGTACAGCTAGTGCTTGCAAATAATGTCGAAATCAGATTTACAACTGTTGCGGCTGTCAATTCGGACGATAATCCTTCTAATAAATACAGTGCAGGATATATTAACTATATAAAGCTGTATGATGATAAAAAGAACTACAAAACATCAGATGATTTTAAGATTAAATTTAATATGCATGAAACTAATGAGCCTGTATATCTGACTGATAAATTCGTGAAGGTTGTCATTAAGGATAACATGGTTTCGTATATAGAATCCTGGAATCTTAGCGAGGGTGGACTTATTTCGGAAATAACGGGGGAATATATAAAATTTACTTCAGGTGATAACGAAAATAAAAAAATAGAAAAGCTGGATTCTTTATCAAGAATAATAGTATATAAAAATTCTGAAGGCTCGGATATTAAAGAATTAAGAGCAGATACCTATTTTGATTATTATCTTTCAGACAATAAGCTCGTTATAATTGCAAGTGAAAAGAAAATTTCCGATGTTTTATTATCTGTAAGTGATGATGAAATTGAAATAGGAAATGGAATTTATAACAAATGCTCCGATATATATGTGAAAAATTCGTCAGGCTCTTATGTGAAAAACGGTGATCTTGGACATCTTTTCAACAATAAAGTTACGGCTTATTTTAATGCATCAGGCTTTTGCCGTTATATTTCAACTTACTTTGATAGTGATATGAGAGAAAAACAATTTTTGGGAATTATAGAAGGTGCGATTTCTGATACATTTAATGAAAATATAGAATTAAAAGTTTTCTCATTTGAAGGAACAAGCGAATCAAAGGAGCTTAAACTTTCAAAGAATTGCAAGCTTAACTGCGGAAAAACTCTAAATGAAATTATCACCATAAGGGATACAGTTAAAGCAGACAATGTATTTGAGTTTATCTTAAATGACAAAGACGAAATAATTGAGATTAAAAGTCCGTCAATGTATTACGGTTATAAAGATGCAGGCGGAGATTCTTCAAAGGATGCAACAGCAATCGTAACAGAGTTTGTTTATGATACACCTACGCGTATAACTGTAAACGATCAGATACTCATTATAGACGGAGAACCGGTTACAATTCTTAAGGAAAAAGATGGTAAGCTTTATACTGAGGTAGTGGCTTGGACAAAGATATACAATGCTGTAACTGATGGTGTTAAGGTGCGTTTTTATGGTGATGGCGGAATTAATTCAAATATCAGATTAATTCTTATAAGCGGTCCAACAGACACTTTCCGTTTCAGAACAAGTGGTTATTTAAATAGGGGTATCGTAAGCTCGAAATCTATAGTTTACGATAATGAAAAAATTAAAACACAAATAACGGTACTTTCTTCTTCCGGAGAGGCAAGTAAATTTATAGTTTCCGAAGAAGACGCAAAGCTTATAACAAGTGAAAATATATATATCGAGTACACAGAGACAAAGTACTCAGATGTAGACATAAAACTAAGTACAACTCCTGTGAAACTGGATGATGTGTTTAATACACCTCCGTCTGACTGGGTAAAAGAAACAATTTTAAAATCAGATTCAAAAAGGATGTTTTTTGAGGGCGGACGAGCATATTATTACAGTTCTCCTACTATTATAAGAAGAATTGCAGAAGGCGAATATAAATTTATTACAGCAGAGGAAATTAACCCAGGAGATATTGTTTGCTACAAACCTAATTCGACTGGTATAAAGATTGTTATTGTTGAGTAAAAGGAGGGAAGAAAATGAAGGTTTTACTTTTGGGAGATGTGTGTCCTACTAAAGCTTCGAACCCTTTTTTTGATAATAAAGATGTAGAAGTGTTATTTAGTGATACAGTAACACTGTTTAAAAACAATGATGTTAATATTGTAAACCTTGAATGTGCAATCACAGAAAGTGATAAAGACATTATAAAATTCGGTCCTCCTTTAAAGGCCTGTAAAAATACAGCTTCTACACTTAAAGAGCTTGGTGTAAATTATTGCGGATTAAGTAATAATCATATTTTTGACTATGGAATAAAGGGTGCTGAGGATACTATCTCAGCACTCAGCGAGGCAGGAATCGGATATACGGGCTTCGGCAAAGATTATGAAGATTCAAGAAAAAACTTAGTTATTGAATCCAATGGAGAAAAGTTGTGTATAATTGCAGTATGTGAACACGAATATTCCTATGCACTTTCCAACCGTATGGGTTCAAGACCTTTTGATGTGTATGACACAATGGAAGATGTGAGAAAAGCAAAAGCTGAATGTGACAGGGTGGTTGTAATGTATCACGGTGGGAAAGAACAGTGCAGATACCCGTCTCCAAGACTTCGCAAGCTTTGCCATACACTTGCAAAAAATGGGGCAGATGTAGTGCTTTGTCAGCATAGCCATTGTATAGGCTGTTACGAAGAATATGAAAATTGTCATATACTTTATGGACAAGGCAATTTCCATTTTACCAAGGCTGAATTTTTAAATCCGCAGTTTGCAGAGTTCTGGAATAGTTCCCTTGCTGTAACATATGATACAAAGGAAAATAAGGTTGAATTTGTACCGATTGTTGTTAAGGGAGTTTCTATAGAAATTGCAAAAGACAAAGAGAGAAATAAAATTATGGATTCGTTCTATAAACGCTCAGAGGAACTAAAAGATGGAAGCTGGGTGACAGCCTGGAAAAGCTTTTGCATGAGGGAAAAAGAAAATTATATTAAATGTGTGTGTAATGCTGCAACAAAAAATTCCAGTTATGAAGACAACCACAGATTTGCACATTTTCTTGACTGCGAAGCACACTCTGATGTATTAAGAGAGCTTTTTCCAACTGCAAATTCAACCAATGAAATTTATTAAACTTTCAGAAATATGAAACGAGGTTATTTGTTATGATAAATTATATGAATATTGCAACTTTATATGTATCTCAGAAAGTTGGAAGCGATCATGAGACAGGATTTTATCCTGAAAAAAGAGAGGATCTTAATGGTCCGTTAAAATCGGTTGAGGAAGCTTTGAAAAAAGTAGGTCAGTTAAGAGAATTTAATTTTTTTCAGCCGATTGAAATAGTAATACTTGATGATATCTATTTCGTGGAAAAACCGATAGCAATAGATGAAAAAATAAGCGATGTGACGATTACGTCATATAATAATACGATTATTTCAGGCGGAAAAAAAGTTGAAAAATTTTCTGATGATGTTTTCAATGGTGTCAAATGCGTAAGTGCAGAGATAGACGGTATAGATGAGGGCTTCTGGTTTACAGACCTTTATGTCGATAATAAAAGAGCAGACTTCACCTGCTATCCGAAGGACGGTACACTTCTTCAGGCGCAGGATGTTGAAAACAGAGGTACTAAACTTTCTGATTCTTCAAAATGGTTTATTGCCAATAAAGAGGATATCGCAATTTTCAAAACCTTTAAAAATTTCGGTGACTGCTTTATAAGCTACAACCACTATTGGGTTGATGAGCATACCCCGATCGAAAGCTATGACTTAGAGAGCGGAAAAATCGAATTCAAATACCGTTCACGATTCACAATTGAGCTTACCCATCCTGCAAGTGCCATTGAATATCAGGTGGAAAACGTCGCGGAAATGTTTTTTGAAAAAAATCAGTGGTATCTTGACAGAACTGATAAAAAATTATACTACATACCCGAAAAGCCTTCTCAGACTAAAGATAGCATAACCGCTTATATGCCGGTGTCGGATAAAATCTTTATAATAAAGGGAAATAAAGAGAAGAAGGTCTGCAATATAAGATTTTCCAATCTCACATTTGCAAATACATGCGGTGATTACAGAAGCATATATAAAAGCTATGATTTTAAAGAGTTTAATCATATAATTGATGATATCGGATTTTCTTCAGATGTTCAGTCTGTATGTCAGGGACACGGAAGCATAGAATTTTATCATGCACATAACTGTTTTTTGGAAAACTGCACTCTTAAAAATCTCGGTGTTCATGCGATTACCATCAACGAAGGGTGCAGCCGTATAAATATTTCCGATAACGATTTTTACGATATCGGAGCAGGCGCAATAAAATTAACAGGTGGTTCTTTCGGCTGTGAAAAGGAATACGAGACCTACGGTAATGTAATAAAAAATAACTGCATCAGAGAATGCGGAAAACGTTATTTTGCCGCGTGCGGTATTCTTATTATGCATTCCTATGAAAACACTGTTTCAAATAATGAAATATCATATCAGTACTATACTGGTATTTCTGTTGGCTGGGTATGGGGTTATATGGATAATATCACAAAGGATAACCTTATCGAAAATAATTATATCCATCATATCGGTCAGGGCAAGCTTTCTGATATGGGCGGAATATACCTGCTCGGCAAGCAAAAAGGCACAATAGTTAAAAACAATATAGTGCACGATGTAAAAAGTAAGCATTATGGTGGCTGCGGTATTTATACCGATGAGGGAAGCAGTTATATAATTATAGAAAATAATATCGTCTATAATACGACAAGCACCTGCTTCCATCAGCATTTTGGTACCTGCAATGTGGTAAGAAACAATATCTTCGCAAAATCAGGCGGTGAGCCTGTTTCGGTAACAAGAAACGATTATAATATGGGCGTAATTTTTGAGAAAAATATAGTTGTTTCAAACGGTACTGCCGCATACCAGAGCGGTTACAAAAAGGTGCAGGGAGGTCATACAGGTATGATGTTCCACCGTGATAACATTATATGCGATTATACGCAGGATGCATATAGCTTGGAGGTCAACGAGAAAAAATATACTCCGGCTAAGGCAAGAGAGGTATTTGGAATCGACGAGGGAACAATTGTTGCCGATCCGTTATTTTCTGATTATGAAAACAACGATTATTCTCTTAAAGAAGATTCACCTGCATTTGAAAAAGGGTTTAAGAAAATAAATACGCAAAATATAGGTGTAAAAAAATATTAATACACATTGAAGGAGACTTAAAAAATGAAAATTGATTTTTCAAAACTTACACTAAGAGAAAGAGTATTACAAACATTTTGCTCTTGTCCTCACGACATAAAAAGAGAAAAAACATTTAAACAGTTTTTTGAAAAGTATCCCGTAGGAAGCGTGTATGTTGCAAATTCCGTAGTTGATGCAAATATGGGACAGCTTATGATTGAAGGCGGACTTGTTGTTGGAAGCTTTATGGAGGAATGCAGAAAATATTCAAAATATCCACTTATACTTTGTGCCGACGGTATGGAAATAAAAGGAGTAAAAACGCCAAGCTTCGGACCACCTCTCGGAGCCTGCAATTCACTTGAGCTTGCTTATGACTGCGGAAAAGCAAGAGCTATGCAGATGAGTCATAATGATATTGACTGGATTTTGTCACCATGCATGGATATGGGCTTCTGCAAATATAAGGGTGCCAGAATAAACAACCACGTGACCGATGAACCAGAGTATAATGTTGAACTTTTCTCTCAGGTTGTAAAAGGGTTGCAGGACAACGGAACAATTGCGACATTAAAGCATTTCCCCGGAACAGGCTGCGACCATATGGATTCACATATGGGACCGGGTGTTAATAATCTTGACTTGGAAACCTGGATGGCTACTTACGGATATTCATACAGAGAATTATTCAAAACAGGGGTGCTTTCTGTTATGACATCACATCAAGCACTGCCTTGCTGGACAACCGAAGAGGAAAACGGATATATGCCACTCGCAACCTACTCTTCTAAAATAACAATGGGACTTTTAAAGGAAGAGCTTGGTTTTGAAGGTGTTGTTGTAACAGACGCTCTTACTATGGGAGGTATGGCAACGGGAAATCAGATAACAGATTCTGTTCAGGCGTTTAAAGCAGGTGCGGACGTTTTATTATGGCCGCCGCTTGAAGCATGTGACGAAATAGTAAAACAGCTTGAATCGGGAGAAATTCCAATGTCAAGACTTGAGGATGCCCTTTCAAGAATTGCAAAATTAAGAGAATATATTGATGAGCATAAAGAAAAGCGTATTGAAGCTGAGCCTGAATTTGTGGAAAAAACGGCGTATAGCGTTATGGAAGGTGCAGCTGAGCTTTATAAAAACAAAATCAATGCTTTGCCGCTAAAAAAAGAGGATAATGAGAAAATACTTGTAATCGGTAACGCTATGGACGATAAAGAAATGGGACTTATAGAGAAGTTTGCGGGTCTTTTGAGAGACAAGGGTTATAACGTTGATTTCCAAGAATATTTGCTCACCTGTTTCCATGAGGAAATACGTAAAATAACAGACCCTTATGATAAGATTATTGTAGTGTTAAGTCATGATTATATACTTCCGCATATGTTCTCGGATGGAAGAATAGCAAATTGCTGTTCTACTACCTGGGCATCTCATCTTGTTGAAAGAAAGAAGGTTATATTCTTAAATTATAGCCTTCAGTATGTAGCAGAGGATTATTATCCGCTTTCATATACATTTGTAAATATGAATCAGTCAATAAGTGAAGACAGCATAAAAGTAGCTGCAGACCGCATTTGCGGTGAAAAAGAATTTACCGGTAAGGCAAGAATTAATCTTAAAAAGAAATACATGTTACAGGATATGTTTTCAGAAAAATAATTTTAAAGAGTAATTAAATCACCATACAAAAAGGAGACTAAAAAAATGAAAATTGATTTTTCAAAACTTACACTAAGAGAAAAAGTATTACAAACATTTTGCTCTTGTCCTCACGACATAAAAAGAGAAAAAACATTTAAACAGTTTTTTGAAAAGTATCCCGTAGGAGGCGTATATTGTGCCAACTCTGTTGTTGATGCGGATTTGGGGAATTTAATGATTGAAGAGGGGGTTACAGTCGGAAGCTTTATGGAGGAATGCAGAAAATATTCAAGATATCCGCTTATACTCTGTGCAGACGGTATGGCAGTAGAAGGTACAAATGGTCCTAAGTATGATGTAGAGCTTACTTCATGTAGGGATGCAGTAGACCTTGCGTATGACTGCGGAAAATCAGTAGCGATGAAGATGAATTATCACGATATTGACTGGATTTTAACACCGTGCATAGATATGGATTACAGTAAATATGCTATACAAAGATTAGGTAGAAACGGTACGGATGAGCCTGAATATAATGTTGCAGTTTATAGCGAGATGGTAAAAGGATTGCAGGAAAACGGCATAATTTCAACAATTAAGCATTTTCCCGGAGTAGGCGAAAATCATGTAAACGGGCATATGGGACCTGATGTTAACCATATGGACCTTGATTTATGGATGAAAACATACGGATATTGCTATAAAGAATTGTTTAAAACAGGTGTGTTATCAGTCATGACTACTCATACTGCTCTTCCTTGCTGGACTGATGAGGATGAAAACGGATATATGCCTATAGCAACATATTCTCATAAAATAACAACTGGTTTACTTAAAGAAGAGCTTGGCTTTGAGGGCGTTGTTATTACTGATGCTTTAACTATGGGCGGATGCGGATTTGGCGACCAGATTGCTGAAGCTGTTCAGGCATTTAAGGCAGGTGCGGATATGCTTTTATGGGCTCCTTTGGAAGCATGTGATGAAATAGTAAAACAGCTTGAATCGGGAGAAATTCCTATGTCAAGACTTGATGACGCATTATCGAGAATTGCAAAATTAAGGGAATATATTGATGAAAACAAAGGAAAAAGAAATGAAATAGATAAGGAATTTGTTAATTCAGTTGCACAAAAGGTAACCAATGGTGCGCCTGAACTTTATAGAAACAACCTTGGTTGTATTCCGCTTAAAAAAGAAGATAAAGAAAAAATCCTTGTTATCGGTAATGCGATGGATGATAACGAGATGGGACTCATAGAAAATTTTGCAGGACTTTTGAAAGAAAAGGGCTATGAGGTGGATTTTCAGGAATATCTTCTCACATGCTTTGTTGAGGAAATACGTAAAATTACCGACCCTTATGATAAGGTTATTGTTGTGTTTAGCCATCACTATATGCTTGCGCATGGCGTTGGCAATAATAAAAGAGAAGCGAATTGCTGTTCAACAGTCTGGGCATCTCATCTTGTTGAAAGAGAGAAAGCAATTTTTGTAAACTACGGACTTCAGTATATGGCAGAGGATTATTATCCGAGAGCTCACACATTTATAAATATGAACCAGCCAATATCTGAAGACAGCATAAGGGTTGCAGTTGAAAAAATTTGCGGTGAAAGCGAATTTACAGGAAAAGCAAGAATAAACCTTAAGAAAAAATATAAGGAAGTAAGATAAGAAAATTAAAAAGCTCCGATTAGCGTGACAGAACTCGAACTCAATATGCCTTAAATTTGTTAAATTTGTGTTCTTTTTATTTGTCGGTTTTACAAGGCGTCAGCCTTGCTGCAACCTCCGCATCAAAATTACATCAAATTTCTATTTTTAAACCATATTCAGTTCAAGTCCTGTCACGCTATGATAAATTGTTCAAATATATATCTGACACAGGTATAAAAAGATAAAAACTTAAGAAAGGTGTGAAAAGATATGGATATATTAGGAAGAGATACTTATGAATTTGAAAACAGTGGTCATGTACTTGAAAGAATAGAATGGGACGATTTATGGTTTCAGGAAGCGGACAATGAAAATACTAAAAGAATACTTTTTCTTGGCGATTCCATAACACGAGGATTTAGACCTATTATAAATAAGCGTTTAGAAAAAGACGGTTATGTTGCGGATCAGCTTGCAACTTCAAAATCAGTAGATAACCCTTATTTTTTCAATCTTGTGGATTACACTATTTCACAGCAACCTGATTGTGAAGTGATCCATATTTTGTTAGGAGGACATGGTTGTCATCTTGAGATTGAAGACTACGAAAAAGGCTTTGAAAATATAATTACTTATCTTATAAGAAACTATCCACAGAAAAAGCTTTTTATTGCAAATTATCATCCTTTCAGAAAAGCAGGAGAACTTTCTGATTTTTCCGACAGATCTGATTTGTTTATAAAAAGAGGTGTTTCTATGGAAAAAATTTCTCAGAAATATGGTATTCCATTTGTTGATTTGTATAATGTTATGGCACAAAGGGATGATTTTTGGGAATTATATTCGAATGACGGAGTACATCTTACGGAAAAAGGATACTCAGTTTTAGCTGATAAAGTATATAGTTGTATTAAAAGTATATTGTAAAGAATTCTGATATTGTTAATGTTATAACAGGATAGAAAGACTTAATTCTCAAACTTTTATGAGAAAATTCACTTATTATAGGCGGAAAATATGAAAAGAGAAGAATTATTAAAATATTACGTTGATTTATTTAACAAGAATGATGAAGAAATTTATAAAAATGATATAGGCAATAAACATGCGTATGAATGGTTGAAACAGGAAATCCCATTGTTTGAGTGTTCTGATAAGGAGTTTGAAAAAGTTTATTATTTTCGTTGGTGGACATACAGAAAGCATATAAAAAGTACGGATGACGGGTATGTCGTAACAGAATTTTTGCCAAAAGTATTGTGGAGTGATAAGAATAATGTAATAAGTGCACCGGTAGGACATCATATTTTTGAGGGAAGATGGCTTAAAAATTCAAAACACTATTTAAAAGATTACATAAATTATTATCTTGATAATCCCGATAGCTGCCATGTATACAGCACATGGTTCTGTTACAGTATTTTTATGTATGCAAAAACAATTGGTGAATTTGATTTCGGAGAAGATTTTTTGGAAAAACTTTGCAGATATTATGAGCTGTGGGAAGAAAAAAGGGAATTGAAAAACGGAATGTTCTGGTCTTATGATGGAGAGGACGCTATGGAGTTTTCCATCAGCGGAACTCCTGATATGAAAAATCGGTTGAAAGGAATAAGACCTACCCTTAACTGCTATATGTGTGCTGACGCATGGGCAATAGCTCAATTTGCAAAGTTTTATAATGATAAAAAGACAGAAGAGAAGTATACAAAGAAATATGAACAGCTGAAAAGTGATATAGATAAGCTTTTTGTAAATGGTTTTTACAGAGCTTTTCATTATAAAAACGACAGTGAAGCTCTTACCGCTATTGAAAAAAATGAATTTGAACCGCCAAGAGAACTTATTGGTTATATTCCCTGGATGTTTAATATTCCAAAACCCGGTAACGAAGATTTATTTTTTCTTTTGTCTGACGAAAAATATTTTAAGTCTGAATATGGTATAACGACTGTTGAGAGAAACCATGAAAAATTTTTGTATAAAGCAGACCATGAGTGCTTGTGGAACGGATATGTGTGGCCTTACGCAACATCTCAGACTTTGACCGCACTTATAAATGTAATAAATAACTATCCCCATGGCGATAAATATAAAAAACTTTTCATTGATATTCTTGTTCAGTATGCAAAAAGTCATAAGCGTATACGGGAAGATGGTAAGGAAGTACCATGGATTGATGAAGTCAGACATCCTTTATATGATGACTGGTCTTCAAGAACAATACTTAAAAGATGGAATTGGAAAGAAGAAAAGGGTGGTTATGAAAGAGGTAAAGATTATAACCATTCTACCTTTAATGACTTGGTAATATCGGGAATTGTCGGAGTAAATCCCGAAGCAGAAACACTTGAAATAAATCCCGCTATTCCTGAAGAATGGGATTATTTTAAGCTTTCAGATTTTTATTTTAAAGGAAATGTTTATACTGTGTTATTTGACAGAACCGGTTCAAAATATAATATGGGTAAGGGAATACATATTATAAATGGTCAAAAGAAAGGAAAAAAATATGAAATTTAAAAATCCTATTATTAATGGTTATTATGCAGATCCTGATGTAGCTGTATTTGATGGAAAAATATATATTTATCCGACTACCGACGGCAATAACTGGGAAGCCTCAAGTTTCAAAGTTTTTTCTTCTGCCGATATGGAAAACTGAACAGATGAAGGTGTAATTCTTGATTTAAACAAGGTAGAATGGACTGAAGGGAAATATGCGTGGGCACCTGCAATATGCGAATATAATGGTAAGTATTATTTTTATTATAGCGGAAATAAAAATATTGGCGTTGCAGTATCCGATAGTCCCACAGGCCCTTTTATTGATATTGGAAACCCTATTGCAGCAAAAGAAGATTATGATTTTCAGGTAATAGATCCTGATGTATTTATAGATGATGATAACCAGGCTTATCTTTATTTCGGCAACTCCAAGTTGTATGTCGCAAAACTGAATGAAGATATGATTAGCTTTGCTTCAGAACCTATTGACATAACACCCTCGAATTATAATGAGGCACCATGCGTTTTTAAACGCAAAGGAATTTATTATTATACATGGAGTTGCGACGATACTTGTTCCCCGAATTATCATGTTCGTTACGGAAAAGGTGAAACTCCGATGCAAAAACCCGTAGGAGACGATATTATTCTGCATCGTGATTTTGCAGAAGATAAAGCTATAAAATGCACAGGTCATCATACAATTTTGAATATTCCCAACACAGATGAGTGGTATATAATATATCATCGTTTCTGTGCAAAAGAATATGGTGATGCAGAAGAATTTAATTTTGAAGCAGGGAGCCATAGAGAACTTTGTATTGACAGACTTTATTTTGATGAAGAAGGGAATATTCTTCCTGTAAAACCTACAAAATAGCCTTGATTTAAAGTAGTTTTTATTTTGAAAATCAAACGATAATCAAATTTGTGCATTTTCTTGAGTGCGAAGCACACTTTGATGTTTTAAGGGAGCTTTTTCCTACTGCAAATTCAACTAATGAAATTTATTAAACTTTCAGAAACATGAAACGAGGTAATTTTTTATTTGATTCTTATAATATATTGCAGAATATTTAAAAGAAAAGGAGAATATAAAATGGCAGTACCGATTGCAAAAGATTATATCAAAAGATTTGAAGGAATGGGCTTTGGAATGTTTGTCCATTGGGGACTTTATTCACAGTTGGGAAAAGGTGAATGGACATATTTTGTTGAAAATATGGATATGCAAGAATATTCCAAACTTATGGATACATTTACAGCAGAAGATTTCAATGCAGAGGAACTTGTTTTAACTGCTAAAAATGCAGGGTGTAAATACATAACATTAACGACACGGCACCATGAAGGCTTTTCTCTTTATGATACCTGTGGAATAAATGAGTATGATGCACCGCATTCACCGGCAAAAAGAGATTTGATAAAAGAATTTGTGGATGCTTGTAATAAGCACGACATAATGCCGATGTTTTATCATACAACACTTGATTGGTATAATAAAGACTTCAATGATAATTTTGATGAATATCTTGAGTACTTACGCAAAAGTGTTGAAGTGCTTTGCAAAAATTATGGAAAAATCGGAGGCTTATGGTTTGATGGTAACTGGTCAAAGCGTGATGCTGACTGGAAAGAGGATGAGCTTTATGCTACAATCAGGAAGTATCAGCCTGAGGCTATGATAATAAATAACACAGGGCTGGGAGCCAAAGGTAAATTAGGTAATCCTGAAATTGATTCAGTAACTTTTGAACAGGGAAAACCGTCTCCAATGAATAGAGAGGGCATGGAGAAATATGTAGCTGCTGAAATGTGTCAGACAATAAATGCTCATTGGGGAATCGGACACAACGATTTATGTTACAAATCACCCATAGACCTTATCCAGAGTCTTTGCGATTGTCGTAAGGTGGGTGCAAACTTTCTTTTGAATATCGGACCTGAAGCTCAGGGTAAAATAAATACTTATCAAAAAGAACTTCTTAGTATTTTAGGCAAATGGATGAATATATTTGGTGAGTCGATTTATAATGGAAGACCATGTGGTGTTGCAGGTATTGGAAATAACTTTGGACTTAGAAGCACAGACGGAAAGAGTCTTTATCTTTTTGTATATGACCTTGCGGTTAAGGGAGATTCAAATGTAACTGTTAATGGAAAATACAGAGGTGCTTATGCATTTGGCGGTGTTAATGATGAAATAGTATCCGTAAAATGGATGGATAATGATGAGGAACTGTCCTTTGTTCAGGGAGAAGGTATGTTTGCTGTAAATCTTACAGGCCAACCTTATGGAACATCATATCCTGTTCGTGTTGCAAAAGCAGTTATTAAATAATATAATATTGGAATGAAAAGAGGGGCTGTTTAAAATTGATTTTAATTTTTAAACAGCCCCTCTGCTTTTTAGCCGTTTGTTTGGCTCCAATCGACCCGTACATCGTATGACGGATTTCTGTTCGATTGTACGGACTGTGGGTGTAATATGCACAAAGATTATGGGGATTTGGATGGTTTGAAACCACTTTTTAAGGTCCTTTCCTGCCAATAACCTCTCTTTTTCTGTTGCTTTTGACGAAGATTTTTAGAGCATATTTTATAGCAGAAAATTTACTCCATAATAATACCCTTGGATTTGCGTTTACCTGGTTTGTCAGGATACGGAATAGCTTTTATATCAGCTATAAACTTTTCGCCAAGCTTTTGCTTTTTACTATATTTCTGTTTTGAGGTTAGATTGGGATTTTTGCTAATGGCATCACGAGCATCAGTGTATTCCTTACGAAGAGCCTGTGCTTCCTGACTCCAGTCATCATATTCGCTAAAGGTCATATCTTTTCCACTTAATTCTTCCTCATACCAAAAATCTTTTACACGATAATATCGTTGATACATTTTCTCACTGATTTTATTATACTCTTTCAAAAACGGGTCGTTAAGTGACTCCTTATATTTTTCAATAGATGCAAGTTTTGCACAAGAATATCCGCTTTCGTTTATATTTTTACAGTATTCCACATCACGAGCAGTGATGACAAGAAAATACTTATTACACATACCACATTTTTTGATTCTATATCCGTTTTTCACAAGTTCTGAAAATTCGTAGAATAGAGCTTCGTTAAGAGAATGAATTTGAATTGCATACACGGGTTTAAAATTCAAAGAATTTTCATAAACCATATCGGATTTCTCCATAATATCTATGTCCATATCATTTATTCCCATTATATAATCCAAATCGAACTTGCCATCCTTGATGGGTGCCGATGTTAGAAAGCGCGAAAGGTTAGTTCTGCTGATATCAGGAAAATCATCATTGGCTTTTAATATGGCTTTATTTAAATTATCAAATCTATTTCTTTTCAAATTAAATATATACTCAATAAATTTTCTGTATCGCTTATAAAGTCTGAGATATTCTTTGAGCCAATTATACCACTCCCTATATACCTTCTTCGGAAGATATATAGGGATATTTTTTTGAGCATACACCATCAGCTCATCAAAGGCACTTTTAATTGGGAAGTATGCGTATGAAGCAAAAAGAAAGCCGCACTTATGAACATAAAAATCCATAAATTCCATAAACGGAATAATCAAATCAAGCATGCTCGTTATCTCTGTCTTATAAACAACATCATATATCTTTTTCAAACCTTCTTCATAGCCTTCCAAGTCTGCATTTAGAAACTCAACAAGGAATTCTCCTATGGGTTTTATGTATTCATACTCATGAGAATCGGTTGAATTTAATACAAAATAATACTCTTTTTTCGGACATTCCATATAAATATAATTCATTTTTATGTTGCTAAAATTTGAAACAGACATTATGACACCTGCCTTTCAAAGTAAATATAATAAATAAAACATTTAATATTTTTATTCATTATAATAATGATACCATACTTTTCGCAAAAAGTCTATAATAAATTTGCCAGCAATGAAAAAGCGAAAGGTGGTGGTTATAAAAATCATACAAATCTCAAAAGCCGATTTCTAAAAAATAATATATTAGGAGGAATGAACTTTATGAAGACCTTAAAAACAGTTAACGGCGAAACATTAATGAACACATACATACCACCGATGGAGTTTATAGTAGACGGATTGATAGGACAAGGGCTGCATATATTAGCCGGAAGTCCCAAGATAGGTAAATCGTGGTTGGCACTTCTTCTTTGCTTAAAGGTGGCAGGTGGAGAAAAACTTTGGAAGTATGAAACGAAGCAAGGAGTGGCATTGTATCTATGTCTTGAGGATAGTATCTCACGAATACAAAGCAGACTGTTTGACTTAACAGATGATGCTCCTGCCGACATTCATTTCGCAACTATGGCAGAGAATATTGGTTACGGAATTGAAGAACAGATTGAAAATTTCTGTTCCAATCACCCCAATACAAAGCTGATAGTCATCGATACCTTCCAAAAGATAAGAACTATATCAAATGACAACGCATATGCAAGTGATTATCGTGACATAAGTTTTCTTAAAAGCATTGCCGATAAGTTGAAAATTGCCATCGTACTTATCCATCATTTGAGAAAGCAAAAAGACGATGACCCGATGAATATGGTGTCTGGAACTACAGGAATTACAGGCGGAGTTGATTCAAGCTTTGTACTCTGTAAATCAAAAAGGTCAAGCACACGAGCCACTCTCTTTTGTACAGGAAGAGATATCGAATACAGAGAGCTGGAACTAAACTTTGAATCCGACACTAAGCTATGGGAATTGATTACCGACAACTTTGAAACTCCTGAAATAGTTCTCGAAGATATTACCGCAACAGTGGTTAAGTTTTTGAAGGAGGAAAAAAGTTTTTCAGGAACGCCTGCAGAGCTTGCAGAGAGGCTATCTGCATACACAACAGAGGAAATCTCACCCATAGTTCTATCAAAAAGACTCAATCAAAACATACCGGAACTCGAAGAGTTCGGGATTAGATATAAGTCGAAACGGAGCAATGGTAAGC
>CAZHZL010000028.1:0-32074 GCA_964537245.1 uncultured Oscillospiraceae bacterium | reverse complement strand
TTGGCGGAGAAGGAGGGATTTGAACCCTCGCGACGGTTGCCCGCCCTACACCCTTAGCAGGGGCGCCTCTTCGGCCTCTTGAGTACTTCTCCAGACCGAACTTCTCAACATATTAAATTAAAAAGTTCGCTATAAAAAGAAAAATGGCGGAGAGACAGAGATTCGAACTCTGGGCTCTTTCGAGTCACTAGTTTTCAAGACTAGCTCCTTAAACCACTCGGACATCTCTCCACGCCACGAACAGTTGATATTATATCATAACATTTTAGGTTTGTCAATACTTTTTTAAAAATTTTTTTGAATTTTTTTGTTTGCGTTATTAATTGACAAATAGTGTAAATTGTTTTATAATATAAAAAACAGTAAGTGTTTTAGCAAGAGGAGAGCATTATGGTTTTAATTGCAGCGGTTGATGAAAATATGGGGCTTATGTTTAACGGCAGACGACAAAGCCGTGATGTAAAGCTTATTGATAAAATAGCAGAAATAATCAAAGATAAAAAGCTTTTTATGAATGAGTATTCATATGGATTATTTAAGAATAATGAATTTTCAAATCTTACTGTTTCTGAAAACTTTTTAGAAGAAGCAAAAAATGGGGATTTTGTTTTTTTGGAAAATGAAAATATATTTCCTTACGAAGACAAAATTGAAAAAATATTTTTGTTTAAATGGAACAGAGTATATCCGTCTGATTTTAGCTTTGACATCAATATTAATAAATATAAATTACAGAAAATTGAGAATTTTGAGGGGAAATCACACGAAAAAATTACGATGGAGGTATATGAAAGATGAAAAAGAAAAAAGTAATTTTTGCAGTGTTTCTTTTTATATTTTCACTTTTAATTTCTTCATGCTCGGCACCTTATGAAAATGCTGAAAATAATGTGAATTATGAAAAAGTATATACGATAAGTCTTCCAGATATTCCTGCATACAGCGGAAATGCTTATGTTGAAATAAATGGAAATAAACCGTTTTTTACACAAGATGAATATACAACGAAGAGCTTTGAAATATATGAAGAGCTTGACGCGCTTGGTAGATGTGGTACGGCGTTTGCCAATATAGGAATTGATATTATGCCGACGGAAGAAAGAGAGCCTATCGGTCAGATTAAGCCGTCAGGCTGGCGGACTGCAAACTATGATTTTGTAGACGGAAAATATTTATATAACCGATGTCATCTTATAGGATTTCAACTGTCAGGAGAAAATGCCAACGAGAAAAATCTTATAACAGGAACAAGATATATGAATGTTGACGGAATGCTTCCTTTTGAAAATATGGTTGCAGATTATGTAAAGGAAACCAAAAACCATGTTTTATATAGAGTAACTCCGATTTTTGAAGGTGATAACCTTCTTGCTTCAGGCGTAATTATGGAAGCAATGTCGATGGAGGACAACGGCGAAGGGATTCTTTTTAATGTTTATTGCTATAATGTTCAGCCAAATGTCAGTATAAATTACGAAAACGGCGATAATTTTCTTTCGGAAGAAAAAACAACGGCAGAAGCTTGGGGAAATAATTCTTATTCGTATATCGCAAACAAAAACTCGAAAAAATTTCATTATCCGTCATGCGACAGTGCGACAACAATGAAGGAAAAAAACAAAGTATATCTTGATTGCACAAGAGACGAAGCAATCAAAAACGGCTACGAGCCTTGCGGAAGCTGTAAGCCGTAGTGAATTTTGCAAAAACTGCAGCGAATACAGATGAAAAATTATACCGCCTAAAAAAACAGGCGGTATATTTTTTATTGCTGTTTTATTTGTATATTGAAGTAACTGTCTGATAACGGAGTTAAATATATGGTATGTTTTCCATTTTCGTAAGAATAAGAAATTTCTCTTATTTTTATTTCTGTTGGAAATATTGAAAAGTTTTTAAATTTTATTTCTTCTGTATCGTTTTCGGAAAAGATAATTATGTTTAATGTTGAGTTATATTCATCTTTTCTGTATGAATTATCTTTTGAGGTAAGCATATAATAGGTATCTTTTTTAAACATATTTCCGTCAGTTAGAGTCATGCTTTCAAAATCGTTGTTGTAACTGCTTTTTCTTATTATAATACCCGGTGTCAGTGATTCTCCTTTTTCTTCTATTGTTATAATATTCGTTAAATCTATATCAAAATGCCACCTTTGGTTTGAACCTGATTTTTTTTCATAGGTGCAGGAGATATGCGTTATTTTTATCGGATAGTATTTTATAAAGTATTTTAAGTAATCTTTAATATTTATTTCTTTTTTTCCTGAGAACAAACCTCCAAAAGAAATATTTTGATCTTCATCATGGAAAGAATAACGCAAAGTGTATTCATCGGTGCCTAAATAACTGTATTTTTTTGGCAAATTCCAGGAAACTGTGCAATTATCGTTAAATGTTATTTCGGGCGTTATTTCATTATAGATAGGCTTCCACTGCTCATTCTGATAAAAATCAGGTTTATCTTTTTTAGCATTCTTTTTATAATTGATAATATCGTTAATATGTTGGCGTGTAGTTGTAACATATCCACCATGTGAATATTCGACATAGATTGTTTTGTTTATAAGCGTATAAAATTCTTCTCTCGTTATTTTGTCGTTTGCTGTATTAATTTTTATTTCATCTATAAGACCCTTTTTATAGGCGATATCAAAAATTTCTTCGGTTTTGTGATAATAAAGCACTTCCATAGATTCATCTGAACAACCGTAGGTATTTCCGATAATGCGTATAGCATATTTTAAAGCGTCGTTCCATGTAAGATTTTCTTCAAAATCAAAATTTTCAAAATCTCCGTCTGTAAAAATACGGTTACGGAATGTAGAGTTGAGCGAGAGTATATATGCCTTTTTCTCATCATCAAGATAATCAAGAGGCTGGTAATAATCGTAGAAATACCAGATTTTCAAATCGATGTTGCTTCGTACACCTGTTCCGAGATTGGTTAATACATCAAAGGCTTCAGCATAAGTAATATATCCGCCTTTTTTTATATCTTCGTCTGTAATTATTTCAAGCTCTTTTAATGTTTTGAAATCATCGTCAATATAATCGGTTTTTTTAATTATATTAACCGCTCTTTTTTCTTCATCCCACAAAACCTTATGACCGAACGCTTCTGCGACAAGTCGCAGGGGAACAAGGATTTCTTCTTTGTATATTCTTGAACAAATATCGGTATATTCAGTTTTATTGTTAAAAGTATATTCATATTTGTCAACAGGAAGGATAAGTAAATTTTCATCATCAAAAATTTCTGTGTGATTGTGTTCTTCTATCCATTTGAAATCATAACCGAAAATTTTATTAATGTCACCTATTGAGATGAATGTACGGTCATTTAAAATTATAGTTGGTGATACAGTGTATTTATCTTCAGTATTGACATAAACGGTGATATTTTCCTCAGCGCTTGTTGTAATTAACGAAGAAAATAAAATTATTATCAGTAAAATAGAAACAATTTTTTTCATATAATTTCTCCTTTTTGATTTAATTAAACTGCGAATTGTAAAGCGTGCTGTAAAAGCCGCCTTTTTCCATAAGCTCTTTATGGTTACCTTTTTCTGTTATTTTCCCATCTTGAAGCACAACAATCATATCAGCATTTTGTATGGTTGAAAGTCTGTGCGCAATAATAAAGCAAGTTCTTCCTTCCATAAGTGTGTTCATTGCCTGTTGGATTTTTATTTCAGTTCTGGAGTCGACATTTGAGGTTGCTTCGTCAAGTATAAGCATTTGCGCGTCGGAAAGCATTGCTCTTGCGATTGTTATAAGCTGTCGTTGTCCTTTTGAAATATTTATTCCGTCGTCTGTCAAAATTGTGTCATACCCGTCGGGAAGGCTTTCTATATAACTGTCAATTCGGGCAGCCTTTGCGGCGGCTTTTACTTCTTCGATAGTTGCGTTTTCTTTTCCGTATGCAATATTTTCAAAAATAGTGCCGTAAAAAAGCCATGTATCCTGTAAAACCATTGCATAAGCTTTTCTTAAGGATTTTCTTTTTATATTTTTTATATCATAGCCGTCTACCGTTAGATTTCCTTTTGTAATATCGTAAAAACGCATAAGCAGACTTATTATTGTTGTTTTTCCTGCGCCTGTCGGTCCGACAATTGCAACAGTTTTTCCAGGCTCTGCATTAAGGCAAATATCCTTTAAGATAGTTTGCTCCTCAGTATATCCGAATGAAACATTTTTGAGATTGACATCTCCTTTTATATTATTCAAGATAATTGCTTCCGAAGAATCAGCAGGCTCACATTCTTCATCAAGTATTCTGAAAACTCTTTCTGCGGCAGAAAAAGCAGATTGAAACTCGTGGATTATATTTGCAAATTCGTTTATAGGTCCTGCAAATTTTCTTGAATATTGAACAAACTGCGCTACACCGCCAAGCGTAATAAAAAACAGGCTTCCGCTTTCTACTGCGCCGTTTTGGGAGTAAAGATACAGTATTCCGCCGAGTATCATTATAAGAGAAATTGAAAGATTGTTTATAAAGCCGACAGCAGGTCCCATCGTACTGCCATAGTAGTCAGCGTCGTAATAAGCATTCATCGTGTCTTCGTTTCTTTCATTAAAACGGTTTGAAATTTCTTCTTCTCGCTCATAAGCCTGTATGGTACGGCAGCCTGACAGCATTTCTTCTGCATATCCGTTTAATTCGCCAAGCTTTCTTGAACGCTTCTGAAAAAGCGGACGAACTTTTTTGGAACGGTATCTTGTAAACAAAATTGCAGTCGGGACTGTTATCACAAAAACAACGATAAGCGGTTTTGAAATATTCCACATAAATATAAGAGAGCCTAATACAGTATAAAAGCTTGTCATAATCTGAACAAGGTCATGGGATAGGGAGCTGTTTATGGTGTCAATGTCGTATGAAATTCGGCTTATGATATCGCCTGTCGGATGTGAGTCAAAATAGCTTACCGGAAGTGTGGAAAGCTTCTCAAAAAGCTGCTTTCGCATCGTGTATACAATTTTCTGACCTAAGTGTATCATAAGAACTGCAAGAAGATATGACAGCAGCGCAGATAGAATGTAGCATACGAGCATTTTTGTTACATTCTGCCATACCAAATCGAACTGAACTCCGTTTTTAGATGCAATTGCATCTATTGCGTCTCCTGAAAATTTAGGACCTAAAAGTGAAAGCTGATTTGAAAAAAGCGTCATAACAACAGCAGGAATAAAAAGATACCAGTATGACATTATATAGCCTATAAGTCTTATAAAGAGATTTTTTCTGTTCTTTTTATCAGTCAACGAAGGCACCTCCCATCTGTGAATCGCTTATTTCACGGTATTGTTCACAATTATCAAGTAAATGAGCGTGATTTCCGATACCGATGATTTTTCCGTCGTCAACCACTAATATAACATCGCTGTCCTTAACAGAGCTTACTCTTTGAGCGACTGTTATAACGGTAGTATTTTCCATATTTTCAGCAAAGCATTTTGATACATAAGCCGCTATTCTGTTTGCCGAAATATTTAAAAAACACGCCAGAAGTGAGCATACAATCATAATACAACCCCACAAAATGATGTCCTGCACACTTCTTCCAAGCACATCTGACAGAATATGTGAAAGAATATACGGCAGCATAAGCTCGGAAAGTGAGCCTAAGATTTTTATAATAAGACCGACAGACATTCTTCAGTAATATTTTTTTAGATATTGAAATATAGTTTTCATTACAGCTTCTCCATTTTTTATATACATATATTTTAACACAGCGTGCATTTTTTGTCAATATTTTTAAAAAAACTATTGAGTTTTTGAAGGTTTTATTATATAATGATAGTATGATGGGAGGTAATAAAATTATGTGGTTTGATGAAGCTGTAATTTATCAGATATATCCGCTCGGATTTTGCGGTGCGCCGCTTGTGAACGATGGAATTTCTGAAAACAGAATAGAAAAAATAAACGAATGGATTTCTCATATAAAGTCTTTGGGTGCAACCTGTATACTTTTTAATCCGCTTTTTGAAAGTGACGCTCACGGATATGACACGAGAGATTTTTTCAAGGTTGATACGAGACTGGGTACAAATGAAGATTTTAAAATGCTTTGTGAAAATATCCACAAAAACGGTATAAAAATTATGCTTGACGGAGTTTTCAACCATGTGGGAAGAGGCTTTTGGGCATTTAAAGATGTTTTGGAAAAGAAATGGGACAGTCCGTATAAGGATTGGTTTAAAATAGATTTCAACGGTAATTCATGCTATAATGACGGCTTTTATTACGAAGGTTGGGAAGGTCATTATGAGCTTGTTAAATTAAACCTTTACAATAATGATGTGAAAAATCATATTTTTGAAGCTGTCAGGTCATGGGTAAGTGATTATGATATTGACGGATTAAGACTTGATGTCGCGTATTCACTTGATGAAAATTTCTTAAGAGAATTAAGAAGCTTTACAGGCGGTCTGAAAGAAGCTTTCTTTATTATGGGTGAAACTCTTCACGGAGACTATAACAGATGGATGAATGAAAACGCCTGTCACAGCGTTACAAACTATGAGTGCTATAAAGGGATTTATTCAAGCTTTAATTCCGCAAATATGCATGAGATTTCTTACAGCCTTAACAGGCAGTTCGGAAATGAGCATTGGTGTATTTACAGAGGCAAAAAGCTATTATCGTTTGTTGATAATCATGATGTGTCACGAATAGCAACAATACTTGAGGATAAAAACCATCTTGGGCTTGTGTATGCGCTTTTGCTTTCTATGCCCGGTATACCGTCCTTGTATTACGGAAGCGAATGGGGAATAGAGGGGGATAAGAAAAACGGAGACGCGTCTTTGAGACCTTGTATAGAAAAACCTTGTGAGAATGAGCTTACAGAATTTATAAGAAAGCTTATTTTTGCAAGAAAAGAAAGTGTAGCTTTAAGAGAAGGCTGCTATCGTAATATTCTTGTTCAACCAAAACAGCTTATATTTGAAAGACAGTACGATAATGAAAGAGTAATAGTTGCAATAAATGCAGATTCAAATGAATTTCATGCGCATTTTAACGCAGAGGCGGGAAGGGCAGTTGACCTTATAACAAAAAATACTCATGATTTCGGAGGCGGAAGCGTGCTTGCGCCGTATTCCTGTTACTATTGGAAAACTGAATAAAAAAGGGTTGAAAGTAGTTAAAAAATGATATAAAGTGTATTTTTGAAACTTATTTGAAAAGCATTATTGACTTTTTTGAAATTGTGTGATAAGATGATTGCAAAATTTTGGTTTTTTAGGAGGAGCTATGTTTAAATCAATAGGTGCTAAGCATATTTTAAAGGGTTATCATAATTTTTTAACGCCGTTTGTTTCAGATAATTTTAAAAGGGATACAGCAGGTGCGGCAATGGAGTGCTGCCATGCAACAAGACTCTATACACCAACAGAAAACGGTCAGATTTTAGCGGGGGGATTTGCAGATGTTTCCACAAAAACATTTTTTAATCTTGCTGTGGGGTCATATTTCAGATTTCAGAATTTTCTCGACGCTCATTTTATTTTTATGGGGGAAGAAAATATTATTGAAAAAAGTACTGTAACAGAAGCTGACGGAATTATGCAGAATTATTATTTCAAAAAGCTTGACCCGAAAAAAGATAAGTCTGTTATGATATTTAATCTTTATTACAGAAAAAGCATTGTTTTATATCCTGTATTTCAGGACGGTGTTGATGTTTATTTTGAATGTATAAAAAATAACGGCGGAATAACTTTAGGATTTATTACGCTAAAGCCCGGAAAAAGCGAAGTTCGTGACAGAATATCAAGCTTCTTTCTTACAGATGAGGGAAATGCGGTTGATTTAACAGAAGCACTTGATTTTTATAAAAATAAAAGTAAGCCTGACGAATTTGATATGTATGATGTTTCACCTTTCTGTGAAGGTGCAATAGTTGACTTGTGTTATAATAACAGAAAGTAGGAGGGGAAAGAAGATGAAAGAAAAAATATATGTAGCTCTGTCAGGTAACGACAGTAATAAGGGACTTATTGACTCTCCGTTAAAAACGCCTGTTGCTGCAAGAGATAAAGCAAAAGCTATTGTTGACAGCGGATTTTCGGGCGAAATAGAGATTATATTCAGAGAAGGTGTTTATGAGTTTAAAAATACCTTTGAAATCACAAAAGAGTACAGCGGCAATGAAAGCGTGAAAATAAAATACTGCGCATACGAAAACGAAGAGGTATGCTTTACAGGTGGTATTACAGTTGAAGGAAAAGAATTTGTAAAGCTGACAGATGAGGATATTTACGGAAGAGTAGACGAAAATGCAAAGGATAAAATCCTTTGTCTTGATTTGAAAAAATTCTCCGACTTACCTCTCGAACATCAGAAAAAATCAGGCTTTGCACAGGATATTATCCCATCTGCAAATGAGCTTTTTGTTGATAATAAGGCGTTATCTCTCGGCGGTTTTCCAAAAAAAGGTCACCGTAAGACGATAAATGACATTGTTTTTCACGGTAATGTTTACCGTCCGACAGAAGACCCTGCTTTATCACCGTATAAAAACGCTGACCCTTATGCTTCTCTTAATTTTACAAAAGAGGATTATCCGATAATCCGTTATGATTTTCCCGAAGCTGATAAATGGGGAAATGCGAAGGACGCTATGCTTTTATATGTTGAAGGCTTTATAGATGCAACCTATCCGCTTGAGTATATTGATACAAAGAGAAAAGAAATTCACTTTGGTGATTATGCATGGAGCAGTGTGCATAATGACAATTACACAAGCTCGTTTAAAGTGTTTAATCTTCTTGAAGAAGTAACTACACCGAATGAATATTACATAGACCGCGAAAGAGGTATTGTTTTCTATTATCCCGACGAAGATTTTTCAGAAAAATCAAAGGTGCAGATTTCATATCTCAAGGAGCCTGTTGTGGCTGTTGAGGACTGTAAAAATATAGAATTTGAAAATATTATTTTTGAAAACACAAGAGGTATGGCGATTTATTCGGATAATTCGGAAAAGCTTGTTATAAGAAACTGCGTTTTCAGAAATATAGGTATGGTTGCAGTTTCTCTTGGACTGGGGTTTGAAGAAACAAAAACAGTTATTCACAATGCGACTTTGAAACCGAAAAGAAGAGTTGTCGGCGGACTTAAGGCGCATATGTGGGATAATCACTTCTACAACCGTCAGGCAGGAAAAAATAACCTCATTATCGGATGCGAAATATATAATATCGGTTGCGGCGGCGTAATCATTGATGGCGGTGACAGAGCAAGCTTAACGCCGGGTAATACCCATGTTGTAGACTGTGATATTCATGATTATAACAGAATTGACCAGACATACCGTCCGGGTGTGAGAATTTTCGGTGTAGGAAACAGCGTTTCCTTCTGTAAAATACACAGCGCTCCTCAGCAGGCTGTCGAGATTATGGGCAACGATATCTGGATAGCGTATAATGAAATATATGATTGCTGTCTCGATTCTTATGATAACGGCGCTGTATATATCGGCTCGTGGCCGTTTTCAACAAATTCCTTCAATACAAATATTGTTTGCAATTACTTCCATAATAACTGTTCAAATGATAATAAATATATCGGAGTTTCGGGAATGAGAAGTGAAACATATGACGTGTATCTTGACGGACATCCGGGAACAAACGCTTATATGAATGTTTTTGACAGCAGTAAAGCAAGCGAAGCTATGTTTATAAACGCAGACTCGCTTTGTAATAATTTTTATAACAATGTGTTTGTAAATGTAAGCGGACTTTTGTATAATATCCGTACACACGAGGAGTATGCATTCGGACTTCCGAGAACTCGTTCGTATGACCCGTTCAGATTTTTTAACTTATCCGAAGAGAATACAAAAATCTGGAAAGAGCGTTATCCTGTTTTGGAAAAATATAAGGATATGACTCTTATTCCGTATTGCGGTCATAAATTTAACAACAATATTCATTTCGGAAAAGGGCATATGATAAGAGGCTCTTCAATGTTCTATGAATATAACAATAATTATCATTTTAATAAAGCAGAATATGTGAATGACCCGAAAACAAGTGATTATATATTCGATGAAAACAGCCCTGTTTTGAAAAAATGTACCGATTTTGTTAATATTCCCGTAAAATATATTGCAAATTATAAATTGTACAGAGAAGAAAATAAATAATAAATTTTTAATAAAAGACCTGATTTTATGGACTGCACCAATTTGTGCATTTATTTCAGGTCTTTTATTATTGACTTCGGGGAATAATTATGGTATAATAAAAAACAAGTATATAAGAACGGTTGTGGTTTTATGAAAAAAATTATAGCATTTATTTTTGCATTATGTCTTATGCTTGGAGTTACAGCGTGCAGAAAAGAAGAGGTACGCAAGCCTTCAAGTGAGGAAGAAGCGGAAATAGTTCTATATTTTCCCGATAAGGATGTAATGTATCTTCATCCCGAAAAGAGAATGGCATTGCTTGGAAGGGATAAAATTGAAGTGGTTATTTTAAGAGAGCTTTTTAAAGGTCCAGAAAATACTGAGCTTGTAAAATCGGTTTCGGGAGATGTCAAAGTGCTATCCGTTGATACGAAGGATGGTATCTGTACGGTAGATTTATCTGAGGAATTTAAAAAATACAACACCGGAGGTTCGGCAAAGGAAAGCATGGTAATATATTCTATTGTAAATTCGCTTTGTGAGCTTGAGAATGTTGACCAAGTAAAAATTAACATTGAGGGCGATGTCAGCGCCCAGTTCGGAGGTCACTTTGTGTTGGACGAAGCGTTTTTGGATAATCAGGATTTAGTTTTAAAATAGAAAAAAACTGTATTTCATAAAGAAGTGGAATACAGTTTTTTTTATAAAATAGCTTGACAAATCATTCCAAAACGAATATAATATAACAGGATAAGGTGATTTCAGCCAATAATAAATAAAGAAAGGAGAAGCAATATAACATCTTATTTAAAAGCGCCGGGACCGTATGGTTGGCATATGCGGTTGACGAGGTTTGGGATTATCGAAAGATTCGGCGGATGTCCCACGGTTTTTAAATAATCGTCAGCATAATATGAAAAAACACAGAGTAATTTGTGAACAAAGATATTTTGCGCATTTAATGTTTATAATTCTGAAAAAAACGGTATCATAAAATAAGGACTGATTGCGTAGCTTATTATATGGTGGTTGTTTTTTCGGTCCTTTTTTATGATATATAAGAAAGGAAAAAAATTATGTGTGGAATAGTTGGATATATCGGTAGCAGAGACGCTGCCGGAATTTTAGTGAACGGACTTGAAAAATTAGAATACAGAGGCTATGATTCTGCCGGAATCGCCGTATTGAGCAGTAATAAGCTTTTTGTGTGTAAGGAAAAAGGAAGGCTTAATAATCTTAAAAATCTTCTTTTGGAAAATCCCGCGGACGGAAATATAGGGATAGGTCACACAAGATGGGCTACACACGGCGAAGCAAGCAGAATAAATTCACATCCTCATTTATCTCAAAATAAGAAATTCTGTGTTGTTCATAACGGAATAATCGAAAATTATTTGGAGCTTAAGGAATTTCTTATAAAGAAAGGATATGAATTTTTGTCGGAAACAGATACGGAGGTTGTTGTCCATCTGACAGAATACTGTTATGACGGAGATGTATTTTCTGCGTTCAAAAAAGCGGTGAGTATGTTAAAAGGCAGCTATGCGCTTGGGCTTATTTCGGAATATGAGCCCAAAAAGCTTTATGCCACAAGAAAAGACAGTCCGCTTATTTTAGGAGTGGGAGAAAACGAAAATTTTATTGCTTCGGATATTCCTGCCATTTTATCGGAAACACGAAATGTTTATTTTTTGGATGACGGTGAATTTGCTGTTCTTACAAAGGATAGTATTATTATTTCTGATATGAATGGAAACGAAGTGAAAAAAGAGCTTCATACAGTTGAATTTTCGCAGAATGTTGCTGAAAAAGAAGGCTATGAGCATTTTATGCTTAAGGAAATTCACGAGCAGCCGAAAGGTGTTTCTGATACCTTGATTGGACGCCTTAACAGCAAATTGAAGCTTGAACTGAATGACATTAGTGATGATATTATAAAAAACACGGAAAGAATATATATCATTGCGTGCGGAACAGCATATCATGCAGGGCTTGTAGGTCGGTATGCCATAGAAAGACTTTGTGATATTCCCGTATGCGTTGAGTTAGCGTCGGAATTTCGTTATCATAATCCGCTTATTACAAAAAATACGCTCGTTATTGCAGTAAGCCAGTCGGGTGAAACGGCTGACACATTGGCAGGAGTAAGACTGTCAAAAAAGCTCGGTGCAACTGTCTATGCGATTACAAATGTTGTTGGAAGCTCTGTTTCAAGAGAAGCTGACTGTGTGTTTTATACTCAGGCAGGACCGGAAATTTCGGTTGCTTCAACAAAGGCATACACCACACAGCTTACTATGCTGTATCTGTTTGCACTTTATTTTTCAGAAAAAAACGGCAGAAAAACTGTTTCATATATTGATACCGTAAAAAATGAACTTTTTAATATTCATAAAAAAATTGAGGAGGTGTTTGCAACCGAAGAAAAAATCAAAAAAATTGCCGAAAAAATATATAACGAAGATGATGTGTATTTTATCGGAAGAGGACTTGATTATGCGGTGAGTATGGAAGGCTCTTTAAAGCTTAAGGAGATTTCATATATACATTCGGAAAGCTATGCAGGCGGTGAGCTTAAACATGGTCCTATTGCGCTTATTGAAAAGGGGACTGTTGTTATAGCACTTAGTACAGATAAAAATATTTCGGAAAAAATGGAAAGCAATTTAAAAGAAGTTGCAACAAGGGGAGCGTATACCGTTGTTATCTGCAACGAAGATACAAAGGACGCTCACAAGACAGCAGATGAAATTATTGTTCTTCCGTTAAAATCAAGTATTTTGTCTCCGCTTACCTCGGTTATTCCGCTTCAGCTTCTTGCATACTATACAGCAAAGCTGTGCGGAAACGATATAGACAAACCGAAAAATCTTGCAAAATCAGTTACAGTAGAATAAAAAGAGAGAAAAAGCAAAAAAGAGAAAGCGAAAAAGAGAGGATAAAAAAATGGGAAAATTATTTGGAACGGACGGTGTAAGAGGCGTTGCCAATGAAGAATTGACATGCGAGCTTGCCTATAAGATAGGCAAATGTGCAGCGTATGTCCTTACAGGTGAAATCAAGCATAAGCCGAAAATATTAATCGGAAAGGATACAAGAATATCTGGTGATATGCTTGAAGGCGCACTTCTTTCAGGACTTTGTGCAGTTGGTGCAGATGTTGTAAGGCTTGGTATTATTCCGACACCTGCGGTAGCATATCTTACAAGAAAATATGAGGCAGACGCAGGTATTGTAATTTCAGCTTCGCACAACAGCGCGGAATACAACGGAATAAAAATATTCAATACAAACGGGTATAAGCTGAGTGATGAAATTGAGGAACGGATTGAAAAGCTTATTTTTGATTCTTCAGACGAAATAAAGCTTCCGACAGGAGATAATGTCGGGAAGTGCGAGGTTTCAAAAACAGCTTTAAATGACTATATCGAATTTGCAAAAAAAACAATAGATACCGACCTATGTGGTCTTAAAATCGCAATTGACTGTGCAAACGGTGCGTCATATAAAACAGCAGTAGAGGTAATTGCAGGACTTGGAGCAGAGGTTTATGCGGTTTCAAACCATCCTAACGGAATAAATATAAACCAAAACTGCGGCTCTACTTATACAAAGGATTTTGCCAGATATGTAAAAAACATTGATGTGGATATCGGACTTTCGTTTGACGGAGACGCTGACAGGCTTCTTGTTATAGATGAAAAAGGTAATCTTGTTGACGGCGATAAAATTATGCTTATCTGCGCAGAAAAATTAAACGAAGATGGTAAGCTCAATAAAAACACGCTTGTCACAACTGTTCTCACAAATTTGGGGCTGGTTATGAGCGCAAAAGAAAAAAATATAAATATCGTTCAGACAAATGTCGGAGACAGATATGTTCTGGAGGAAATGCTCAACCATGGCTACTCTTTGGGCGGAGAACAGTCGGGTCATATTATTTTTCTTGATTATAACACAACGGGAGACGGTCTCGTTTCAGCATTACAGCTTCTTTCAATCCTTAAAAAGTCAGGCAGAAAAATAAGCGAGCTTGCCGATGTGTTCAAGCCTCTTCCACAGGTCATGATAAATGCAAAGGTAAGTAATCAGAAAAAGTATGACTACTTAAAGGACGAAGTGATTATGGCTGAAATAAGCGAGCTTGAAAAAGAGTTTGAAAATAAAGGCAGAGTGCTTATCCGTCCATCAGGAACAGAGCCTAAGGTAAGGGTCATGATAGAGGGAGACAGCGTGGATTTGATAGAAAAAAAGGCAAGCTATCTTGCGAAGCTTATTGAAGCAAGACTTGGATAGGAGGACGGAAATGAAAAACTCAATTATACAAAAGCATATTTCAAACGGAGTAATTTTCGTTGATGAAAATACTGCCTATATTGATGAAAAAGCAGTTATCGGAAAAGGAACTGTTATTGAACCATGCGTAATGATAAAAGGGGAGTGCATTATCGGTGAAAGCTGCGTTATCGGCTTTTCTTCGGAAATTACAGACAGCAAAATCGGTGATAATGTTAAAATAAAACATTCGGTTATAACAGAAAGCGAGATTGCTTCTGAAGCTACGGTAGGACCTTTTGCATATTTAAGACCGCAAAGCAAAGTCGGAAAAAATGTGAAAATAGGTGATTTTGTTGAAATTAAAAATTCTGTCATCGGTGACGGAACAAAAATTTCTCATCTTACTTATGTTGGAGATTGCGATGTCGGCAAAAATGTGAATTTCGGCTGTGGTACCGTTGTTGTTAATTATGACGGCAAAAAAAAATACAGAAGTGAAATCAAGGATAACGCCTTTATCGGCTGTAATACAAATCTTGTTTCACCTGTTGTTGTTGGTGAAAACGCGTTCACAGCGGCAGGTTCAACCGTAACGGAGGATATTCCCGATAATTCCCTTGCAATAGCAAGAGCAAGACAGATAAATAAAGAAAACTGGGTTTTACAAAAAAAATAATGTTAAAAAATTGTGGCAGGATAATTCGTATCCTGCCACAGATTTTTTTAATCATCTTCCAATATTCGTTTCCGTTCGCCTTTTTTAAAGAGAATACAAAAGCTGTCAATATCGTTTTCATATTCTCCACAATAAAATTCAGCACCTGATTTTTTCGCGTAGTCGTTTAATACCAGAATATCCGAAATATTTTTAATATCGGTAGTGTACTTTTTCGATGTAAGCTTCAGATAATCTTCGTAGGAGCTTTTCCCCATAAATTCAACTCTGATTTCTTCAGCGTTATATACAAAGCATATGAATATCCTTTTATCATGCGATTTTTCTAAGATATATTCAACCGCAGATTTTATGAAATTACCCAAAAACAGCTTGTTTGAATTTATTCCGAAAAATTCTGTTACAGGCGGTGTAACGGCGAAAATTATATCTGGTTGTTCTTTTTTGATTTCATTAATTGTTTCCTTTATAAATTCAGGAAGATCAAAATATACATACGCGGTATCAAAGGTAGTAAACTTGTTTTCCACCTTCATACTGAGTAAATCATACACATTAATACTGAATGAAAGAATTTTGTTTCTCAAATCCGTTACATAGGCGGTATTTCTGGTGTTTTCAAGATTTTTTAATTTGTTTAAAATATCGTTAAGATTTTCTCCGACTGTCTGTTGATATATTCCTTCATCATTGTATGACGGCTTGTATACAAGCTGTGCGTCATCTGTTTTGAAATATATGCATACTGTTTCGTTATCCTCAACGACTGTTCTTGTTACCTTTGCGTTTATTATAGCGTTGTCACAGGTAACAAGCATAAGCTCATTTTTCTTATTTACTTTTATTTTTTCAAGGAAATCATCATCTTTTGTTTTGAAAATCTCAAAAAAGCTTTTTCCTTTTAATGAAAATGCATTACCTCCAAAAAATATAACGCAGGCTTCACTCATATATACAAGTATTCTGTTATGAAAAATCAGCAGATTTTTATTTTTTGACATATCTGTTACTCCTTCGATTTTGCTTCTTCTATGATGTTGCTTGCTATGTCATGACATTTTTTTAGTATTTCTTCAAGTCTTTGCATATTCTTTGACAAATAAAGATAGCCTATTAAAGCTTCCAGACCTGTTGCCACATGATATTCGTTCGCATTTGCATTTTTTGCTATTGTATGAACCTTTGTATTTCGTCCTCTTTTGTAAACATTAAGCTCTTCCTCGGTCAGATGTTCTTCCAGCTTTTGAAAAATAAGATATTGTGCTTTTGCACTTACATAATTTTTTGCTTTTTTGTGTAAATCCTTAACTCTCATATCTCCGTTTTCCAAAAGCTTTGCACGGATAAAAGCCTCATATACCGCGTCGCCCATGTAAGCTAAAGAAAGCGATGAATATATTCTGTGTGCGTCTATTTTTTCTGACATTAATTATTAACTCCCTTCAGGGTAAGTGAAATTTTGTGAGTTTTTTCGTCAACGGAAAGAACTTTTGTTTTTACAATCTGTCCGACCTTTAACGCTTCGGAAGGATGTCGGATATATTTATTTGAAATCTGTGATATGTGAACAAGACCGTCATGATGAACTCCGATATCCACAAATGCACCGAAATCAACAACATTTCTGACTGTTCCTGTTATTTCCATGCCTTCCTTCAAATCCTTTATGTCAAGTATGTCTGAGCGCAAAAGAGGAGGCGGAAGCTCGTCTCTGATATCGCGTCCCGGTTTTTTAAGCTCGTTTATGATATCATGTAATGTCGGAACGCCTATTCCGATTTCATCTGCCAGCTTATTTTCACCTTTAAGCTTTATTTTTTCAAATAAAAGGGTAGCGTTTCCTTCTTTTATATCTTCTTTCGTATATCCCAAAAGCTCAAGCATTTTTTCACATGCCTCGTAGCTTTCGGGGTGAACTCCTGTGTTATCAAGAATATTTTTTCCTTCAGATATTCTTAAAAAGCCTGCGCACTGTGTATATGCCTTCGGTCCTAATTTCGGGACCTTCAAAAGCTGTGCTCTTTCGGTAAATGCGCCGTTTTCTTCACGATATGTAACTATATTCTGTGCAACCGATGCACTAAGTCCTGCAACATAAGATAAAAGTGACGGAGAAGCAGTATTCAGGTCAACTCCGACCTTGTTAACGCAGTCTTCGACAACTCCACCTAAGTTTTCTGCAAGACGGGTCTGCGGCATATCATGCTGATACTGTCCCACACCGACAGCCTTCGGGTCGATTTTTACAAGCTCAGAAAGCGGGTCCTGCAATCTTCTTCCGATTGATACTGCGCTTCTTAATGAAACATCAAACTGCGGGAATTCTTTTGCGGCAAGCTTTGATGCGCTGTATACAGAAGCACCTGCTTCAGAAACAACCATATACGAAACCTTGTTCGGAATTTCTCTTAAAAGCTCTGCAACAAACATTTCGGTTTCTTTTGAGGCAGTACCATTTCCTATTGATATAATTTCAACATTATGCTTTTCGATAAGTGCTTTTATAACCTTTTTTGCTTCTTCAATTTTGCTTTGAGGAGGAGTAGGATACACAACTGCAGTATCAAGTACCTTTCCTGTTTTGTCGCATACAGCGGTTTTACAGCCTGTTCTGTAAGCAGGGTCAAGCGCAAGCACAGTTTTTCCTTTTATCGGCGGCTGCATAAGAAGCGCTTTTAAATTAAGAGAGAAGACCTTCATTGCCTGTTCGTGAGCATTATCGGTAAGAAGTGAACGGAATTCTCTTTCAACTGAGGGTTCAATGAGTCTTTTATAGCTGTCCGAAACAGCGCTTTTAATATATTCATCCCAAATTGAACCGGGCTTTAAATACATTTTTTCAAGTGCATTTACACAAGCCTCTTCACAAACTACAATATTTACCTTCAAAAATTCTTCCTTTTCGCCTCTGTTTATTGCCAGTATTCTGTGCGACGGAATTTTTGAAATGCTTTCCGAATATTCGTAGTACATTTCATATACGGATTCTTTTTCCTTATCCTTTGCAAGAGAGGTAAGAAGTCCTGTTTTTGAGAAAATTTCTTTAATTTCTTTTCTTGCATTTGCGTCATCGCTTACAGCTTCTGCCAAAATATCCATAGCACCGTTTAACGCGCTTTCGCAGTCAGGCACCTTGTCTGTGATAAAATTCTTTGCAAAATCGTTGACATCGCCTGTTTTATCAGCCTGTGCAACCATAATATCATAAAGCGGCTCAAGACCTCGTTGCTTTGCAACGGAAGCTCTTGTTTTCTTTTTCTGCTTAAACGGTCTGTAAATATCTTCAACAGCGCTTAAGGTAAGCGCTTCGTCAATAGCCTTCATTATCTCGTCAGTCATTTTTTCCCGCTCCGTAATGCTGTTTATGACCTCGTTTTTTCGTTCCTCAAGATTGGTAAGATATGTAAGCCTGTCATTAAGCTCTCTTAAAACCTGGTCGTCACATGAGCCTGTAAGCTCTTTACGGTAACGGGCAATAAAAGGTATAGTATTTTTTTCTTCAATAAGTGTAATAATATTTTTAACATATTTTTCGTTAATATTAAATTCCTGTGATAAAATTTTAATAAAGTCCATTCTTTAATTTCCTCCAAAATCTCTATAATAACATTTTATAATATTTTGGAGGTTATGTCAACAGTTTTTTTACAAAAAAACATATTACAATACAACTACATTTTTCAGTATTTTTATAAAAATATGCATATATAATGAATTTTTATTATTTTTTTATCAAAAGTACTTGATTTTTTTATGAAAATAATGTAAAATATGATAAATAGTAATATTATGTAAATTTTTAATAATAGAGAAACAGAGGTAAATGAAAATGGCAATTAAAAGAATAGGTATTTTAACCGGCGGCGGAGATTGTCCGGGTCTTAATCCGGTTATAAGAGCTGTTGTAAAAACTGCAATAGGGAAATACGGTATGTCCGTTGTCGGATTCAAAAACGGATATAAAGGTCTTTATAATAATGAAACAATAGAGCTTACTTTGGAAAATACATCAGGTATTCTTCACAGAGGCGGAACTATCCTTTTCAGTTCAAATAAGGACAACCTTTTTGACTATCTCGTTCCCGATGAAAACGGAAATATGGTTAAAAAGAATGTTTCCCATGTTGGAGTTGAAAATATAAAGAAAAACAACATCGACGCTATGATTATTATCGGAGGCGACGGCACTCTTACAAGCGGTCGTGATTTTTCAAGACTCGGCGTTCCGGTAATCGGTGTTCCGAAAACTATCGACAATGATTTATCATCTACCGATACTACCTTCGGTTTTGATACTGCAGTAGGTGTTGCGGCTGAATGTATGGACAGAATTCATACAACTGCTGAATCTCATCACAGAATTATCACTGTTGAAATTATGGGAAGATACGCAGGCTTTTTGGGCTTGTCATCAGGTATTGCAGGAGGCGCTGACGCAATTCTTATTCCTGAAATCCCTTATGATATAAATAAAGTTGCTGACCATATAAGAAACAGAATTGCAGAAGGTAAGGAATTTTCTGTTATTGCTGTTGCAGAAGGCGCAAAATCAATAACAGGCGAAGTAAGTGTTATGAAGGTTGTTGAAGGAAGCCCTGACCCAATCCGTCTCGGAGGTATTGCTGCTAAGGTTGCAGAAGACCTTGAAAATATGGTAGGCTTGGAAGCAAGAGCAACTGTTCTCGGTCATATTCAGAGAGGCGGTACACCGTCTGCTGCTGACAGAATTCTTTCAACAAGGTACGGTTACGCTGCTGTTGAGCTTGCAGTTGCAGGCAAATTCGGCAATATGGTTTGCTTAAAGGACAATCAGATGAGCTATGCTTCTTTGGAGGATGTTATTGGTGCAAACAAGGCTGTTGACCCTAACGGTGAGCTTGTTGAAGCGGCTAAATCAATTGGTATCTGCTTCGGTGACTGATTAATATAAAAGAAAAAAACAGGGGTTGTTTTACTGTATCGGTAAAACAACCTTTTTTTATATTTAAAAAAATTTTAAAATTGGAAAAATTTTTGTATTGATTTTTTGAATAATTTATGATAAACTTAAAAACGTGGTAAGGACAACGACAGAAAACCACAAATGGTTACATATTTTTCTCCGTGGCGGTTACATATTAATTTGCATATTTTTAATTCTTTGATTTATGCATTTTAATATGTAACCATTTTTATAAAAATTTTTAAAACGGAGGAAGAAAGAATGGCAAAGAATTTTAAAAATTCTAAAAGCTTCAGAAAAATCTTAAGCATGCTTATGAGCTTTACAATGGTATTCTCATTTGCTTCACAGGCTTTTGCCTTTGAAATTGATAACAGCTTAAGAGGAACAAAGTATGAAGAATCAGCAGAAATTCTCGGTGCATTGGGCATTATGATTGGTGACCCTGACGGAAGCTTCAGAGTGGAAGACGGTCTTAAAAGATCAGAATTTGCAAAAATCGCAGTTCATATGCTTGGGCTTGAGGATTCAGCAGAGTCAGCAAAAAACACAATAATCTTCAACGACCTTACAACTGATTACTGGGCAAACGGATATATCAATGTTGCTCATGACCAGGGGATAGTTGAAGGTGACCCGACAGGCGATTACAGACCTGAAGATTATATCACATATCAGGAAGCTGTAACAGTATTCGTTCGTCTTGCAGGCTATGAGCCGGCAGCTCAGTCAAAAGGCGGATATCCACAGGGTTATTTATCTGTTGCAAACCAGTATTCATTTACTAAAAACGCAACAGGAACAGCAACAAGCACAATCTCAAGAGGTACAACTGCAATCATGGCGAACAACACTCTTACAATCGGCATGATGGAACAGACAGGCTTTGGTACAAATACAAACTTTGAAATAACAGACAAAACAATCTTAGAGCAGTATCTTGATACTAAAAAGCTTTCAGGACAGGTTACAGCAAACTATTTCACAGGTCTTAAGAGTGCAAACGGTTTGGAAAAAGACACAATTCAGATTGATAATACAGTTTACAAAACAACAGACGACAACACTCAGAACTTACTTGGACATCAGGTAACATACTATCTTCAGAACAACGACAAAAACGAAGATATAGTTATACTTGCTCAGAGTGAAGCCGGTAAAAACGAAACAATGGTTATCGACGGTGAAAATATTCACTCAGTAGGCGACGGAAAAATCAACTACTGGAAAAACAAAGATACAGATTCAAACACAAAATCAGAAAAGTATTCTGACGATGTAATTATGATATATAACGGTATCGCAAAAGATTTTGACGCTTCTTTAATCAAAGGAAACGGTGAATTACACGGTGAGGTTGCTCTTCTCGATGTTGACACAAACGGCGTATACGACATTATTTTCGTAAACGAATACAAAAACCTCGTTGTTGAATCAACAAGTAAGCTTTCTTATACAATCTCAGACAAATACGGCAATAAATCATTACAGCTCGACCCGGATAATTCAAGCCTCAAGTTCGTTTTACAGGACGCAAACGGAAATGAAGTAAGCTTCGATGACCTTAAAGAATGGCAGGTTATCTCATACCTCGGCTCAGTTGAAGAGGGCGTTGTAATAGCAACAGTTATCGAAAACGCAATCGAAGGTAAGGTTGAAGAAATTGAAGGCGATGAATATAAAATCGCAGGTAACTTCTACAAGCTTGCAGACAACTACGACAACACCTTAAAGCTTGACGACACAGGTGTGTTCTACCTTGATATTATGGGCAGAATTGCGGCAGTTGACGCAAACGCAACATTATCTGAAAACTATGCGTACCTTATAAACGCAACAGATTCAACAGATATGAACAGCTATATCAAGCTTAAAGTATTCACAAAAGACGGTACTGTAAAGGTACTTCAGACAACTGAAAAGGTAAGATACAACGGTACTCAGAGATTTGAGGCTTCAGAGGTTCTTTCTAAGCTTAAAGAAAACGGCTCAGTTAAAAAACAGATTATCACCTACGAAGTAAACTCAGACGGAGAAATTATAAGAATTAACACAGCTGAGGACCTTTCTAAGAACGATAAGCTTACTGTAAACACAGATAAGTTTGTTAAAAACTATGAGGCTCAAAAAGCTGTATACAACAAAACTTCAGGCAAGCTCGGACTTGTTAATATAACAGACAGCACATTAGTATTTGACATTCCTGCAACAGCAGAGGATGAGGACGATTACGCAATCAAAAACAAATCAATGTTTGAAAACGACGGTGAATATGACATCGAAGTATTTGATATGACAGAAGATTTCAACGCAAAAGTTGTTCTCGTTAAAAACTCAACAGGTATCGCAAATGTTGAATCACCGGTAGCTGTAATCAACAAAATCACATCTACAACAAACTCAAAAGGCGAAAAGATTGATAAAGTATATGTTGCATACAACGGAGAAATGGTAACATTTGAAACATCTGAAACAGGTGTTTTAGTAAACGAAGAAGGAAAAGCTTTAGGTGTTGGTGATGTTATTCAGTTCAGAACAAATTCTTCAGGTGCAATAGATAAAGTAACAGTTTTATTTGAGGTTGCAAACAAAGACACAGAATTTACAAGCGTAAACGGAGATATGAAGCTTTACTACGGTAAGGTTGAAAAGAAATTTGCTTCTTCAATCAATGTTTCTGTAAATGACGGTGCAGTTGAAAACTTCTCAATCGCAAACGCTAAGGTTATATCAGTTGATACAACAAAAGCTTCAAATGTTGTTACAATCGCTTCAGCAGGTGACATTCAGAAATACGACGAATTAAGCCCAAGAAAAGTTTTAGTAAGAGTATATGACGATGTTGTTCAGGAAGTAATTATCGTAAGATAATAAGCTTTTCAAAAAGCAAAAAAAAAATTAAAATATAAAATCCCGCAAAAAGAGCCGTTTTTTATAACGGCTCCTTTTTGCATTTTAGTTATTTATTATATAAAATCAAAAGAAATTACGGGAACTGTATCGCTTTCACCCCAACTGCAATGGGGGATTAATGTAAGCTTATCATATGCTTTATTAACAGGAATATGATATGCTCGCTTTTTGTTTTCCGAAACTTCTAAAATGGTTTCTTTTTTACCCTTCAGCTCGCCGATAAGAGTAAAGCTTTTGCAAAGAGGTAAGGGCATATGCATCTGCGGAGAAGATAATTTTTGATTTGCTCTTGTTGCGTGAGTTCGTTCACAGTGTGAGCCCTGTAGGCTTTCACGGTTTAAGTCGCTTGAAAAAACTATATGAACAGACGATATATTTTCTTCTTTTTTCAGCGTATATGTTATAGGCATGTTTTTTGGTGCATTATATATTCCTGTATTTTTATCTGTATTATAAATAGCGTGAATCCTGTCTTCAGTGTTTCTTATTATATCCGAAGCCCCCTCTAAAAATGCTTCTTTACATGAAGGAGAAATTTTTCTTTTCTTTGAAGGTAAGAAACAGTCCTCGTTTAAAAGAAGCTCCTGAAGGTAATCAATATGATTTATATATACATCGTTTGGCGTACAGTCTTTTTTTACAGCTATTGAAACTGCTTTTCCAACTGCTTCACCTAAAAGCGAACAGGTCGCCATAACTCTTATACTGCTCATTGCCATATGAGTCATGCTGATATTTCTTCCGGCAAAAAACAGGTTTTCAACATTTTTTGAATATAAAGCTCTGTATGGGATAGAGTAGGGCGCAGGGGTAGGGATATATGTATTCGGAGCGCCTCTGTGATAAAATCCGCCCGGAAAATGGTCGTCAAGCGGCCAGCCGCCGAATGCAATTTCATCAGGAAAAACAACTCCGTCGGAAATATCTCTTTGTGTAATTATATATTCACCGACCATTCTTCTCGATTCTCTTTTTCCGGGAAGAAATCCAAGAAAATCAAGGTCCCACTTTGAAGCGTCAAATTCTCCCGAATTTTTTATGTAGTCCCATGTTCCTGCGGCAAGAGCAACAAGCTCATCGCGCAAATTTTCAGTATCCTTTATTGTGTCTCTGTTTCCGCCAAGCTCAAGATACCAGAAGTTTTCAGTATCGTTATTCAAGTCGGGATTTCTGTTTTCAAAATCCTTTTTTGTAAGCGGTGTTGAAAATTTCGGAGGAGTATATTTTATGTCGTTATTCGTTTCTCTGCCCTGAATAAGACAGCTCATTCCCATTGTCATTGTATCAGCTTCTTTTATTGAAGTGTCTTCGTTAAATTCTGTATCAGTTTCTCTTCCGAGGCGGAACTCTGCATTGCAGAGCGGTGCTAAAATGCTGTCACCTGAACTGTCGCAGAAGTATTTTGCTTCTACTTCATAAAAGCTTTGCGTTGTCATCTGATAGCCTGTTACAGTTTTGATTTTTGTGTTTCTTCCGTAAGAAAAGCTTCCGTTTTCACATTCTGCGTCCATACATGTGCAATTAAGAAGAAGAGTTATGTTTTTTTCACGATAAACAAAATCGTAAAGAACAGTATCCCATATTGCAAAGCTCTTTGTGGGATTTCTGTACAGATTTTCAAGCTCAATTTCTTCAATTATTCCTGTTTCACGATTATCCTCTCCATGTGCACCGCATATCCACATACGGATTTCGGAAGAAGCGTTTCCTCCCAAAACAGGTCTTTCGTGCATAAGAACAACTTTTAAACCTTCTCTTGCGGCTGATATTGCGGCTGTAAGTCCCGACATTCCTCCGCCTATTACGCATAAATCACATTTTATTTTTTTCTTATCAAGCATAATAATGTTCTCCTTGACTTTTTGATATTACTATGGTACAATTATATCATATTAATTTGCAAAAATCTTATAGAATAATGCAAAAAATATGAAAAAAATGCAAAAGGTGAAAAATATGAAGCTGCTTTGTGATATTGTGTCTTATCTTTGTTATCTTAATAATGAATGTAAGCTTGGAGTGTCGGTACATTTTGATTTTTACAATCAGAAATCTCTGCCGCAGCTTGAAGAGCTTTCTGTGTTTAATTCTCATACCAATCCCTATTGTATAAAGTTAAAGGGGGAAGTGGGAAATCACGAAAAATGCATTTCTTTTCAAAAAGAGCTTTATGAGATATGCAAGAAGAAGGAATTTTTAATAAAAAAATGTCATGCAGGCGTGTATCAGTATATACACAGAATAGAAAAAGAGGGAAGTGCAGTAGGATTTTCGTCGGTGAGCAGCTTTAACGATAAGATTTTTTTAAATGAGGAGGATATTCCTGTTTCTTTGTGTAATGCGGTTATACCGCCTTTGTGTGTTATGCTTGATAAGCTTTTTTCAGTCTTTACGGAAAAAAGTCCGGACGAATTTAACGCAGTCATTCAGTTTTTAAACGAATATCATACCAATATTACGCTTTTTGATTTGTGTGAGCATTTTATGAGAAGCAAATCCCATATAAGCCATATGTTCAAAAAAAACTGCGGAATGACGATAAATGAGTATTGCAATAATCTGAAGCTTGAGGACGCAAAAAAGCTTCTTATAAGTACAAATTTTTCCGTAACGGAAATTGCATATGATACAGGCTTTAACGATGTTAGCTATTTTATTTCTCTTTTTAAGAAAAAATACGGAGCTTCACCGCTTAAGTACAGAAAAACAAACTAGTCTTATTTTTTTCTGTACTCATTCGGAGTACAGTTGTTTAACCTTTTAAATATGGTTGAAAAATAATTGCTGTCATTAAATCCGCATAAAAAAGCTATTTCGCAAATTGATTTTTCGGTTGCTTTAAGAAGCTTTTTTGCTTCCTTTATGCGAACTAAAAGAAGGTATTCCTTATATCCGAAGCCGGTATATGCCTTAAAAAATTTTGAAAAATAAAATTTGCTGAAGCCTGCTTTTTCAGAAATCTCGTCAAGAGTAATATTTGAGGAAAAATTCTCGTTTATGTAAAGTATGATTTCTTCAATTATACGGCTTGTTTTTTTTGTGTTGCTGTCAGTTTTGTAGCATGACGGATTTCTTATAATATAAGAAAAAAGCTCCGTCACACAGCATTTGATAAGCTCCTCAGAAAGCTCATCGTTTCTATCATATTCTTCTTTGATTTTATCAAGTATTTTCTCTATGTCTTTATGATTTTCAGGACGATAAATATAATTTTTCAAAATAGCCTGAAGCTTTGAAATAAGTTCAGGATTAATATAATTTTTCGGAAATTCTAAAAGTATTCGTTCATAGTCCTTATTCTGATATGTGGTTTTATGTATTACTCCGTTTGGGATAATCACAATATCGTGCATGCCCACATTATAAATCTTGTTGTCGATAAAATAATTACAGCTTCCTGACTTCATATAGTAAATTTCAAAAAAATTATGGTAATGATTACCGGGCTCTGTAAATTCATAGCAGCCTTTTCTTTTTTGAAAGGTTAATTTATTTATTTTCTTCATTTTTAATATCACCCGATGTAATTATATACAAAAACAGCAAAAAAGTCAAGAAAATATGTGTAAATAAGCAAAATATTCAAGGAAAAATATAAAAAATTGTTGTATAATCAAAATAATAGAATATTATTCTGAAAGGACTGATAAAAGTGTTAAAAAATGTAACGCCTGAAAGCGTCGGAATTTCTTCAAAAGATGTTCTCGGCTTTTTAAAAAGATACGGTGCTTATAATTTTTCAACCCATGCAATTATAATGGCAAGAGGAGAAAATATTTTTACTGAAATGTATTATGCACCTTTTAATAAGGATTTCAAGCACAGAATGTATTCTGTTTCAAAAAGCTTTGTTGCGGCAGCAATTGGTCTTTGTGAACAGGAGGGACTTATTTCTCTTGATGATAAGCTGATTAAATATTTTCCTGAATACATAGATGAAAACATAAATGAGAATTTAAAGAAACAAACACTCCGTGATATGCTTAAAATGTCGACATCAATGATAGAAACTGTCAGCTGGTTTACAAATGGTACAAAGAACAGAACTGAGGTGTATTTTAAATTTGATACACCAAGAATCCCCGGAACAACCTATTTTTACGATAGTCCTGGCTCATATATGTTGGGAGTAATTGTTGAAAGAGTTACAGGGATGCCGTTTCTGGAGTATCTTAAAGAAAAGGCATTAAAGCACGCAGGCTTTTCAGAGGATTCATATGCACTAAAATGTCCGGGCGGAAATTCATGGTCTGATTCAGGTGTAATGTGTTCTTCAAGAGATTTGCTTATTTTTGCCCGTTTCATTATGGACAAGGGCTATATCAACGGAGTAAACTACTTAAACAGCGAATTTATAGAAGAGGCTATAAAAAGACAGGTTGATAACGATGTTACAGAAAACGGACGCCACTTTAATACACATGGTTATGGATATCAAATCTGGAAAGCACCAAACGATGGCTTTGCTTTTATAGGAATGGGAGACCAGTTTGCGATTTGTGACCCAAAAACTGATTTTGTTTTCGTAATTAATTCGGATAATCAATTTACTCAAAATTCGAGAGCGTTGCTTTATCATGAGCTTTACAACTTTATTATTCCTGAATTCAAAGATGAAGCGCTTAACGAAAATAAAGATGCATATAACGAGCTTATTAAATATTCATCTACAAGAAAGCTTATGGCACTTTCAGGTGAGAAATACTCAAAAACACAGGATAAGATTAATGATGTAACATATAAACTCGACAAAAATCCGATGAATATTGAATATGTGCGCTTTAATTTTGAAGACGGAAAGAACACACTTACATATAAAAACAAGCAGGGTGAGAAAAAGCTTTATTTTAAAATGTGTGAAAACGAGTTTTTCAAATTCCCGGAAAGTGACTATGCTGATATGATTGCAACTGTTTCGGAAGAAGGGCATATGTACGATTGCGCTTGTTCAGGAGCATGGACAGAAGCGAGCAAGCTTAAATTAAAGGTGCAGATAATCGATAAATATTTTGGAACAATCTGTATGACATTTAGCTTTAAGGACGACAGAGTTGGTATTTGTATGACAAAAAATGCAGAAGCCTTCTTAAATGAATACACAGGCTTTGCAAACGGAAAGGCGGTAAAATAATGAAAGAAAAAATAATACAGTTCGGAGAAGGCGGCTTTTTGAGAGGCTTTGCAGACTGGATGATACAGAAAATGAACGACAAAGGTCTATGCGATATCGGTGTTGTCGTTGTTCAGTCGATTGAAAAGGGAATGTGCGACGAGCTTGAAAAACAGGACTGCGTTTATACACATATAATAAGAGGTGTTGAAGGCGTTGAAAATACCGTTGTAAAATGTATTAAGCGCTGCGTAAAGCCTTATGAGGATTACGAAAGCTATCTTAAATTATCTGAAAACAAGGATTTTAAATACATAATTTCAAACACAACCGAATCGGGAATTGCATACAGCGAGGGCGATAAAATAAGCGATAAGCCGCCTGTTTCTTTTCCTGCAAAGGTCTGCGCTCTTTTATATAAAAGATTTGAACTTGGTTTTCCGGGCTTTGTGTTTCTTCCCTGTGAGCTTATAGACAAAAACGGCTCAAAACTAAAGGAAATCATCTTAAAATATGCAAAAGAATGGCAGTTATCCGATGAATTTATAAAATGGGTCAACGAAGAAAATGTGTTCTGCAATACACTTGTTGACAGAATAAACACAGGTTATCCGAAGGATGAAAAAATTGAGCTTGGATATACGGATAATATGATAAACACATCGGAATATTTTCATCTTTGGGTAATTGAGGGAGATAAGGAAGCGCTTTCCGATTTACCTTTTGAAAAGGCAGGTCTTAATGTTATAATATGCGACAGCATGGAAATGTATCGCACAAGAAAGGTGCGTATTTTAAACGGAGCGCATACATCGCTTGTTCCTTATGCGCTTCTTGAAGGCTTTGACACCGTTAAAAGTTGTGTTGACGATGAAAAAATGCTTGCGCACATAAGAAAATGTGTTTTCGAGGAAATCATTCCAACTCTTGATTTACCGAAAAATGAGCTTGTTGATTATGCAGAAAATGTAATTGAGCGTTTCAAAAATCCCTATATCAAGCATTATCTTGCTTCAATTTCTTTAAATTCTGTCAGCAAATTCAAGGTAAGAGTTCTGCCTTCAATTCTTGAATATATAAAACGCTACAACAAAATGCCTGAAACGCTTCTGTTTTCGTTTGCAATGCTTATAAAATTCTATAAAGAGGGAACACCGCAGGACGACGAAAAAGTTATGGAATTTATGAAAACAGCCGATGTTAAGGCTATCCTTTCAAATAAATCCTTCTGGGATGAGGATTTGAGCTTCTTATATGATGAAGTAGTAAAATACTTATAAAAACGGTGATTAGAGATGAAATATATACGTGATTACGGAATTATTTCCGATACAGATGAAATCTTAACGGATAAAATTCAGCTTGCCATTGACGATTGTGCGAAATCGGGTGAAACACTCTGCTTTAATAAGGGAAGCTATAAAACAGGCACGCTTTTTTTAAGAACAAATTCAAAAATATGTTTAGAGAAGGGCGCAATTATATCAGGCTCAACCGATATGTCAGACTATCCCGACAACGAAGCCTCCTTTGTTGACGCGGTTGATCAGAAAAGAGGAAAAACACTCGTTTTGGCATATAATGCAGAAAATGTGGAGATATTCGGTGAAGGCGAAATATGCGGAAACGGCAAAATGTTTTCGGCAAATACAAGACCTTTTCTTTTCAGAATAGTGAAATCGAAAAATGTAAGGCTGGAAAATATCAGACTTACCGATTCTGCGGCATGGTGTCTGCACTTGAATGACAGCACGGATATTACCGTAAAGTATATATCAATAGACAACAGAGTAAATGCAAATAACGATGGAATAGACATCGACGCTTCAAGAAATGTTACCATTGAGGGCTGCGACATAAAATCGGGAGATGACGCTGTTTGTATAAAAACAACCTCAGATAATCCGTCTGCGCATATAAGTGTAAAAAACTGCCGTATAACAAGCGATTGGGCAGGTATAAAAATCGGAACTGAAACTGTCGGTGATATTTTTGATATAAAAATTACGGACTGCTTTATGTATGATGTTTTAGGCGGCGGAATAAAGCTTGTTCCAACAGACGGAGCAAATGTAAGCGATGTTCTTATTTCCGATATAAAAATGCAGAATTGCACAGGTCCGATATTTATCGTTGCAGGCGAAAGATTAAGAAAATATGCAGGAGTCGGCAGAGACACCTTCAGCACAATAAAAAATGTTACAATTAAAAATATCGAAGCTGATGTTGTAAAAGCGCCTGAAAGAGGAATAATTTTTAATGAGGTTTGGGGTAATGCTGTCGGCGGAATTATAATTTCAGGCACAAAGAAAAATATGCTTGAAAATCTTACTTTAAAAAATATTTCCGCGTCACTTCCCGGCGGAATCAAAGAATATGAGAAAAAAGAGGTTTCTTATATCGGTGATAAATATCCTGAATTTCACCGTATGGACATCGTTCCTGCAAAGGGAATTTATATAAGAGATGTTAAAAATTCAACTTTAGAAAATATTAAGCTTACCTTTAAGGAAGATGATGTCAGAGAAAATATTGTTTGCGAAAATGTTCAGGATTTGAAGAGGTTATAAAAATGATAATACATAAATCGGATAATGTGGAAGTGAATTTGTCGGACGGTCATAAATATGCTCTTTGCGATATTAAAAAAGGGAAAAATATAATAAAATACGGCAATCCCATAGGTCACGCCGTTTGCGACATAAAAAAGGGTGAGCATGTTCACAGCCACAATGTAAAAACAAATCTCAGCGGAAATTTAGAGTATACATATGAGCCTTCAGCTGTTGAAATACCGTATGAAAAAACCGATAAAGCGTTTTTGGGATATATAAGGGAAAACGGCGATGTCGGCATAAGAAATGAAATATGGATTATTAATACGGTCGGCTGCGTCAATAAGGTTTCAAAAAAGCTTGCGGAGCTTACAGGGGCAAAAGCGTTTGAGCATCCCTTTGGCTGTTCACAGCTTGGCGGAGACCACAAAACAACACAGCTTATTTTAAGAGGACTTGTTAATCACCCCAATGCCGCAGGAGTTCTTGTTTTAGGCTTAGGCTGTGAAAATAATAATATAGATGAATTTAAAAAGGTGCTTGGAGCTTATAACGAAAAAAGGGTAAAGTTCCTTAACTGTCAGGATTTTTTCGATGAAATAGAGGAGGGTGTTAAGCTGATTTGCGAGCTTAAAAAATACCGCGATACCTTCAAAAAAGTCCCTGTTCCGATATCAGAATTGAAGCTGGGGCTAAAATGCGGCGGAAGCGACGGCTTTTCGGGAATAACCGCAAATCCCCTTGTAGGCAGACTTTCCGATAAATTAATTTCATACGGAGGAAGCTGTGTTTTAACTGAAGTTCCTGAAATGTTTGGCGCAGAGCATCTTTTAATGCAGAGATGTGAAAACAAAGAGCTTTTTGAAAAGACAGTAAGCCTTATAAACGATTTTAAAGACTATTTTACAAGACATAATCAGGTTATATATGAAAATCCGTCACCGGGAAATAAAAAAGGCGGTATAACTACATTGGAGGAAAAATCGCTCGGCTGTATTCAGAAGGGCGGACTCAGTAAGGTTGTTGATGTCCTTGATTACGGCGACACACTTTCAAAAAACGGACTTTCTCTTCTTAATGGTCCGGGAAATGATATCGTTGCAATAACCAACCTGACTGCCGCAGGAGTTCATATGATACTTTTCACAACAGGACGAGGAACTCCCATAGGCGCACCTGTACCGACAGTAAAAATTGCTACAAACGAAAATTTAGCAAAAAACAAATCAAACTGGATTGATTTTGACGCTTCTCCAACGCTTTCCGGCGATGATTTAACAGACGAATTTTTAGATTATATTCTTTCGGTTGCTTCAGGAGAGGAAACCAAAAACGAACAGAATGATTACAGAGAAATTTCTATATTTAAGGACGGAATAGTTTTATAAAAAATATGGGAATGTTAAAAAAGCAATATCATTAAGTTAAGAATAATATAAAAGTTTAAAAC